>CAMOPK010000012.1 GCA_946622285.1 uncultured Bacillota bacterium | reverse complement strand
CAGTACCTGTCATACCAGATAGTTTTTTATACATTCTAAATAAATTTTGGAATGTAATAGTTGCTAATGTCTTTGTTTCTTCTTGAATTTCAACATTTTCTTTAGCTTCAATTGCTTGATGTAAGCCTTCCGAATAATTACGTCCTGGCATTAAACGACCAGTAAATGGGTCTACTATGATTACTTTACCATCTTGAACAACATAATCAACATCTTTATGCATTGCATAATTAGCTTTTAATGCTTGTCCAATAAAGTGAACTAAAGTTGTATTATTTAAATCATAAAGGTTATCTACGTTGAATGCTTTTTCAGCTTTTGAAATACCTGTTTCATCTAAAGATACAGCTTTTGTTTTTTCGTCATAAATATAGCCTTCATTTTCTTTAAGCGTTTTTGCAAACATATCTGCTTGTTTGTAAAGATTTGCAGAATGCATAAATCCGCCAGATATAATTAATGGTGTTCGTGCTTCATCAATTAAAGCTGAGTCAACTTCGTCGATGATGGCATAATTAAGTCCTCTTTGAACACGATCTTCAGCTTTAACAACCATATTATCTCTCAAATAATCAAAGCCAACTTCATTATTTGTGGTATAAAGAATATCACAGTTGTAAGCATCTTTTTTCTCAAGCTTACTCATTGTTCTTAAGTTAACACCTACAGTCACACCTAAGAACTCATATACTCCACCCATCCATTCAGCATTACGACTTGTTAAGTATTCATTTACTGTTATTACATGAACACCTTTTCCTTCTAATGCGTTTAAATAAGCTGGGAATATTGTTACTAAAGTTTTACCTTCTCCTGTTTTTAATTCTGCAATGTTGCCATTATGAATAGCAATTGCACCTAATATTTGAACATAATAAGCTTTTTCACCTAAAACACGATAAGCAACTTCACGAGCAACTGCATATGCTTCAACCAAAATATCATCTAAAGTTTCGCCTTTAGCTAATCTTTCTTTAAATTCTGGTGTCTTAGCCTTTAATTCATCATCACTCATCTTTTGCATTGTTTCATCTAATGCAAATACTTTATCTGCTAATTTTTTAAATTTATCTAATTCACGATATTCATGATCAAATAGCTTCTTTAATATACTCATTTATAATCATCTCCAATAAACTATTTTACCAAAAAAGCTTTAAAAATAAAAGGGTTTATAAAAAAAAGATAAGCATTTCTACTTATCTTCTTTGTTTAGCAGTTGGTATTTTTTCAATAAGTGTTATTGAACCATCTGCATTTTGATGTCTTTCTAACACTGCCCCCTCTGGAAGATACTCAGATACGGCTCTTTCTTTTGCACGTATAGCTTCTTCACTTTGGCCATTAACATTGTATGTTGAAATTATATAGCTTCCTTCTCCGCTATCACCCATAAAGTGTTCTCCCGGGCCTGGTACATAATCTGTACCATATCTTTCTCCGTTCATTTGTCTATAATCGCTCATAACTTCTCCTTATTTAGTTTCTATTAAACCGTAATTTCCGTCTTTACGAAGATATAATATACATACACATTCGCGTTTAATATCTTGATATACAAAGAATTCGTGTCCTAATAATTCAAGTTGCATAATTGCTTCTTCTTCAGACATTGGTTTCATTTCAATTTCTTTGTGCTTAACGATTTTTTTCTCATCTTCTACTTCATTTGCTTCCATTTCATATTTTAAATTAAAATCAATTGAAGTTTCTTTGTTTTTCTTTTTACTTAATCTTGTCTTATTTTTTCTAATTTGGCGTTCTAATTTGTCAACAACCAAATCAATTGCAGCGTAAAGATCTTTGTTCTTTTCTTCCGCTCTTAAAATTAATTTTTTAGCAGGTATTGTTACCTCTACTATTTGGTCAACATCTTTAACTTTAATTAAAACTGTTGCCGTTAATTCATTAGGATCATTAAAATATTTGTCGAGGCGTCCTAGTTTACTAATTGCGTAATCCTTAATTGCAGGAGTTACTTCAACCTTTCGTCCCCTAATAATAAATTTCATGACATCAATCCTTTCTTTTTCCCCCTACACTTATATTATAGCATAATACAATTAAAAAAACCACTTGTCTAAATGGTTTAATTTCATTATTTATATTTATACCCTTTTTTGAATATACGTGATACTAAATCTATTTGATCATTATTACTAAAAATGATAATATGCTTTTTTATATCAATTGCTCTTATTCTTAATTTATTTACAATGCAAGAACGATGTGAATAAGTAAAATTGGAATTTAGTTCTCTTTTTATATCTTTTAGTTTTTTAGAAATCATAATTTCTAGATACTCTGTTTTAATAATGCTTTTTCTTTCAACTGAATCTCTTGTTATATATAAAATATCATCTAACGGGATTATATATATTATTCCGTTTTTAATACATTTAATTATTTGAGAACTATTAATTTTTTTAAGTACTGCATTTAACGCATTAGAAAGTTTAATTTTATAATCTCTTTTTTTACTTATAAAAAAAGAAAACAAAAAATCTCTTTGCAATATTTTATAACATATTTTCTCGTTTGCAGTTAAAAATATAATTGTACTATTATAATCATTATTCCTTATTTTTCTTGCAATATCTAGCCCTGATGATGTGTATGACTCAATATCTAATATATAAATCTTGTTTGACATTTTCAAGTCTGGAATAGTATCAAAATTATAGTAATAGTCTTCAAATAAATGAATTTTATACCCAATATTATTCTTCATCATTAAATTGTTTATTACTTTATTTACCTCAATTAGTATGCCACTATTATCGTCACATACAATAAAATTAATCATTTTTTCACCTTTCTAATTTTGTCAAATTAATTTGCTTTTAAAATAAAAAAAAGAGAATTATTATTCTCTTATTTAACAAATGGTAAAAGTGCCATAAAACGTGCTTTTTTTACTTCTGCAGCAACGTGACGTTGGTGTTTAGCACAAGTTCCTGTAACACGTCTTGGTAAGATTTTTCCCTTATCAGCGCTTACATATTTTTTCATAACTTCTACATCTTTATAATCAACATCTTTGCCTGCGCACATTTGACATACTTTTTTCTTTTTCTTAAAAAATTCTGCCATAATTTCCTCCTTATTCTAGGAAGTTATCATCTATAGATACGCTATCACCAAAATCTGCAAATGGATCTGAATCAACATCTACACCTGCTGGAGCATCTTGATAGTCATATGGACTAACATCTTCTGTAGCTCTTCTTTGACTTTGTGCTTTGCTTTCTAAAAATTGAACATTATCGGCAACTACATCAAATGAGTATCTCTTGTTGCCATCTTTGTCATTGAAACTTCCAGTTTGAATTCTTCCTTCTACAGATACTAAGCTACCTTTGTCTAAGAAATTGCAAACATTTTCAGCTTGCTTGCGCCATATAATTATATTAATAAAATCTGTTTCCCTTTCACCGTTTTGGTTGCTGAATGCACGGTTAACAGCTAATGAGAATCTTGCATATGGAACATTAGAGCCTGTATATCTTAGTTCTGGTTTGGCAGTTAATCTGCCTATTAACATAACTCTGTTCATAAATTACCTCTTTCTTAATCTTCTTTAGTAGTAATTAAGTGACGAATTATGTCTCCACTTATTAATGCTAAACGATCAAATTCTTTAATAGCTTTGTCATCATTTGCTTCTACGTCTACTACATAATAGTATCCACTTCTGTATTTTTGAATTTCATAAGCTAATTCTCTTTGACCCATTTCAGTTACATTAACAACTTTTGAATCCTTAGTAGCTAATAAATCATTGAATTTTTTAACTACTGCTGAAAGTTCGTCTTCACTTAAATTTGGGCGTACAATGTACATTACCTCATATTTCTTCATTTTTTACACCTCCTTATGGTCTAATGGCTTTCAAAAGAAAGCAAGGAGTATTTAAAATACTCGCATTGATTATAGCAAAAAAAAGGTTGTTTGTAAACAACTTTTTTTATTGAAATTTAGTAATATCTGTTATTTTAGCAGCCAAATAAGGTTTATCCTTATTTTCTTCTTTCAAAAACAACGTAAATGTGTCATTTAAGTATAATTTCTTCGGTTTATCTGCCATTGGCATTGCTGCATTTTTTGTACCTATTGCTGCTTCACTTTTAACTTTTCCGCCTTTTTCATTTAACATAAATTCAATTGTTTGCATAGCGTCTGCAATAAGCATTTTTTCACCATCTGCAGTATAAAACTCTTTATTTTTTAATTCATCATATTCTCTCAAATAATTAACTGATATCATAGGTGCTTTGAATTCATCGCCTTTAACCATAATGTCATATCCAGTATAATCATTTTGCTTTGCCTTCATATTTTCATACATTTCTTCAAACGTTTCACCTGATGGATTTTTATACATTATTACTTCATCGCCAGATTTTGTTTTTAAAGAAATTGCAAAGTTTTGATCATTTTCATAGAAAAGTATTCGCACTTGATCATTTAATTTCTCATTAGAATCTGGAGAAATACCAAAGAATCTAATATTTTTATAGATTCCAAAATCAGTATTTGATAATACATCAAATTTGTTTTCAAATTCAAACTCGCGATAAAGCATTGTGTAGAAGATATAGTTATCATTTGTCCAATCTAATTGATCTAAAATTGCACTTTCTTGATTAAATTTGTCCTTAATTCCTTTTTCAATTTCAGCTTTTAAGTCTAAACTTGCTTTACCATACTTTTTATAATAATATTCACTTGAAATATCATTTTCAGTATATTCTTCTTTATTTAAATTTCGAGCCATTTCATGGTCAATTTCAATGTCTTTTTTAACAACTTCGTTCTTTAAGTCATTCCACACTAATTGAAAAGTTCCAACCCATAAACCATCTTCTCCAATTTTGTCTGACATTGTTGGAACAATTAATGTTGTTTTAGACATTTCTTTTGGTTTTTCACCACCACAACCAGTAAATAGTAATGCTAAAACTCCTATTAAAATTAATTTTTTCTTCATATAATCACCTCTACTTTATTATACAAAAAAAAAGTTGTTAAAACAACTTTTATACATTAAATCTGAAATAAACAATGTCGCCATCTTGCATTACATATTCTTTTCCTTCAATACGTAATTTTCCAGCTTCTTGTACTTTCTTTTCTGAACCAAGTTCTTTTAGATCATTAAAACTCATTACTTCAGCACGGATAAATCCTCTTTCAATATCGCTATGTATAATTCCTGCGCATTTTGGAGCCTTTGTGCCGCGTACAAATGTCCATGCCCTTACTTCATCACTACCAGCTGTAAAGAATGTTTCTAGGCCTAATTTTCGGTAAGTTTTTTTGATTAATGAATCAAGTCCGCTTTTTTTAATTCCTAATTCATTTAAGAATTCTAATCTTTCTTCATCACTTAAATCCGCAAGTTCAGATTCAATTTTAGCACACATAACTATTACATCATCATGAACATATTCTTGAAGTTTTTCAACATAAAAGTTAGTTCCTTTAATTAAATCTTCTTCAGTTACGTTTGCTACATAAATAATAGGTTTAATAGTTAGTAAATTATATGATTTAGCTTTCTTTAATTCATCTTCATCTAGAACTAAATCTCTCAACGCCATTTCATTTTCTAAAGCATCTTTTAGTTTTTCTAAAAGTAAACTTTCAGCTTTAACTTCTTTATCTGCCGATAAAGCTGCTTTTTTACCTATTTTATTTATACGATTGTTAACAACTTCTAAGTCTGCTAACATTAACTCGATATTAATAATATCAACATCTCTTACAGGATCTACTTTACCACTTACATGAGTAATATTGCTATTTTCAAAGCATCTAACAACTTCACATATAGCATCTACTTCACGAATGTGTGATAAAAATTTATTTCCTAAACCTTCACCTTTTGAAGCTCCAGCAACTAATCCTGCAATATCAATAAATTCAAATGCTGTTGGTACAAAACTTTTTGGTTGATACATGTCTTTTAAAAAAGTCATTCTATCATCAGGTAATTCTACAACCCCAACATTTGGTTCAATAGTAGCAAATGGATAATTTGCTGCTAATACATTTTTTTTAGTAATTGCATTAAACAAAGTTGATTTTCCAACATTTGGAAGACCAACTATTCCAGCTTTTAAACTCATTTAAAGCCCTCCTTATAAACTTGGTAAAACACCTATTCCTGTAGGTATTCCAACTACGTACCAAGTTATTATAATAACAAGCCATAAAATTGTAAAGAGAATTATAAGTGGAGATAACATTTTATAAACTTTTATAAAACCGAAGTCTCCTGATTCAGTATACTTATATATTAATCCAAAGAATATTGCAGTATATGGGAAGAATAATGATAATCCTTTTCCTATTCCATCTGCTGCTGTAAAAATAAATTGACTAAAACTTGCACTTATATTTGCACGCATTAAAAGTGGAACAGCTATAGGCGCTATTATCGTCCATTTACTTGCAGTATCTGGAACTAATATCCCTGCTATAATCATTGCTAAGAAATATATAAAAATTAATCCTAGTCCTGTTATTTCTAATGCACTTACCCAGTTAACAAGAAGTGATGTTAAAACAATATTAATATTACTCCATTCAACGAGAGATATTAATTGTGACATAAAGAATGCAAATACAAAAACTAATGATGATCCTGATAATACATGAGAGAAGTTTCTTGTAAAATCATCAAAATTCTTTATTTTCTTTGCACTTATTGCAAAAACAGTTCCGCATACTACTAAAATAAGACTAAATATAAATACATATGATTCTCTGAAAGGAGAAGATGGACCTAAAAGTCTTATTAAGTATGTTTTCCCATCTCCTAATAAACCTCCACTTAAAGGTAGGCCTGGAATAACAAAATATGCAAGTATAATTAACATTAAAACAAATGCTATTGTTGATTTTTTTAAGCCTTTATGCTCAACTTCCAATTCTTCTATTTCTTCTTCTGATTTTAATTTTGGTACTTTAGGAACTAGATATTTATCAATAATTATATTACCTATTAGTACAAAAATTACTAAGCTTGAGATTAATATATATAATAATGATGAATTTTTATATGCATAGTTTGTATCTACTGATATAATTGCTGAACTTTCAGTTAAAGTTCCTAAACTTTGTTGTAAATATGTTGGTATTATTCCTGTTGCTTGTCCCATTGTAAGTCCAATGAACATTGTCATAATTCCAACAATTGGGTTTTTGCCTAAATTTTTATAAATATAACCTGCAAGAGGAAGTAAAAATGCATAACTATTTAAACCTAGTCCCCCAAATAAACATCCAGTTATTAATGTTAATATAATAACAAATGATAATTTAAACTTCTTAGATTTTTTAAGTGCTTTTTTAAATAAACCACTGGCATCAGCAAATCCGATTCCTATCATTGCAATAATAAATGTATAAATTGCATCTAGATTTTTAAACCCTGACAATATTGACGAAAAGAAATATTTAATTCCTTCTTTTGATAAAATATTGTTTACCCCTATATTAACAGTTGATATTTCACCATTGACTATTTCGCTTTTGGTTGTTGTTAGTCCTAACTTAGAAAAAACAAAACTTAGTGCAATAACAATTAATATCATTATTACTAGAGTTATAATTGGACCTAGTGCAAAATTTTTAGTTTTTCTTCTAGCCATTTTTTTCTCCTTAATATTTTATTACTTTTTTTAATTTTTTATTGAATTCAATTCTAGGTATCATTATCATTCTTCCACAATTATTACATTTTATTTTAATGTCCATTCCTAGTCTAACTACTTCCCATTCGTTAGTTCCACATGGATGTGGTTTTTTCATAACGACAATTGATCCCATTTTGTATTCTTTGTCCATTTTAATCACCCTTGATATCTAAAATGCTTAAAATTCTGTTTAAATCAGCATTATTAACAAAGCTGATAATGACCTTATTATCTTTTATTTTTACTTTCGAGTCAAATTTTTCTCTTAACAAGTCTTCTACATACTTATATTCTGATGTATTAGCACTACGTGTTATCTTGTTTTTTCTTACATATGTTGGTGATTCTAATAGATTTTCAGTAGCACGAACTGTTAAATTTTCATTAACAATCTTTTCTGCTATTTCACGAATCTTTTGATCATCAGAAAGTTTACTCAATACACGGGCATGGCCCATTGTTAAATCATGATTTAGTATCATATGTTGTACGCTTTCTGGCAAACGTAGTAAACCTAAAATATTAGTTATATGACTTCTACTTTTACCTACTTTTGTTGCGAGTTCATCTTGAGTTAAATTTAAATTTGTTATCATTTTTTGATATGCTGCTGCTTCTTCAATTACTGTTAAATCTTCTCTTTGAAGATTTTCTAGTAATGCAATTTCCATCATTTGTTCGTCAGTGAAATTACGAATTATAGCTGGAATTGTTGTTTTTCCTGCTAATTTGCTTGCGCGAAAACGTCTTTCACCAGCAATAATTTCATATCCTTTGATACTCTTTTTTACAATTATCGGTTGGAAAACACCGTGCTCTTTGATTGATTCTGCAAGTTCATTTAATGCTTGTTCATCGAAAACACGACGTGGCTGATATGGATTTGGTCTTAACTCCTCAATATCAATATCAACTATTGCTTCATTTCTAGCTTCTTCATATATTTTTTGTTCAAAACTATCAAAATCTAAATTCTCATTATTAAATAATTGTTCTAATCCACGACCTAAAGCTCTTTTTTTAGTTTCCATTTCGTTCCAACACTTCCTTTGCTAAATTTAAATATGCTTGTGTTCCACGACATTGTGGATCATAAGCAATTATTGGCTTTCCATAACCAGGGGCTTCTGATATTTTCACCAATCTTGGGATAATTGTATCATATACTTTTTCTTTAAAGTAAGATTTTATATCTTCTACAACTTCTAATCCTAAATTTGTTCTACTTAACATTGTAAGTAAAACTCCTTCAATCTCAAGCTTTGGATTAAGACTTTTCTGAGCCATCATAATGTTATTTAAAAGTTGCATAATTCCTTCTAAAGCAAAGAATTCACATTGCACTGGGATTATAACAGAATCAGATGCTACTAAAGCATTTTTTGTTAGAATTCCAAGTGAAGGTGGACAATCAATAATAATGAAGTCGAATTCATCCTTAACTTGACTTAAGTATTTTTTCAATTGACCTCCAGAATTAAAATTTGAATCCTGGTATTTACGTTCCATAAATTCAAATTCAATTCCTGCTAATCTGACAGTAGCTGGAATTATATACAAATTTCTAAATTTTGTTTTAATTATTGCTTGGTTTATTGTTGCTCTATCCCCTAGTAATTCATAAACACTATATTCGGCATCAGCTTTATCTACTCCAACGCCTGTTGTAGCATTTCCTTGAGGATCTAAGTCAACAAGCAATACTTTGCGTTTTAAAAAGCCTAAAGAGGCTGCTAAATTTATGCTAGAAGTGGTTTTTCCTACTCCACCTTTTTGATTTACAAGGGCAATTATTTTTCCCATAATTATCACCATTTTTCTAATACTTATTCATTATATATGATAACATAAAAAGTCAAAAAAATCTATCGAAAAAAATAATATTAAGAGAACTTAATATTATTCCTTTTTTAGCCTATTTGTACTTGATTTGTTTCATCAACAACTATTTGTACATTATTGTAAAATTCGCTTGGTATCAATTTTTTTTCAACTAAATTTGATACATTTAATGTACATATTTCTTCGCAATAACCTTTATCTTTATACATTGTTGCGGCTGCTGCGACAACATTTTTCTTTGCTTTATTTAAATATCCTGGCTTTTCAGCATTTAATGCATCTAAACTTTCATATACTTCAAATATATAGTTTGATCCATATTTATTTACTAATACTACCATTTCAAGTGGAAATGGTTTATCTGTTTTTGGATTTATATATTCACCATTTTCATTTAATTTAATATGTTTTTTATGAGATAAATATCTAAGTGAAACAAAGCAAGTTGTTTCCTCGCTACACCAAGTTGGTTCACCATCTATTTTAATTAAATTTTCAGCTGCTGTTTTAATTTCGCTAATCTGAGCTTGATAAGCTTTTTCAGTTCCCTTTTTTACAATACTATCTACTGATACTATTCCTATTAACCCAAATAAAGCAAGTATTATTACAACAGCTAACATTTCAACTAATGTAAAACCTTTATTTTTCATTTTGTCTCACCTTAATAATTTTACCATAAAGCTCAAAAAAAAGAAAGATTAGTCTTCCTTATCTTTCTTTTTTGGTTTTTCTTTTTTTGGTTCCTCTTTTACATCGTCAGCGTCTTCTTTAGCTTCAAGTTCATCATCTTCTGGCATTCTTTTATGCTCTGCAAGAAAATCAATTTGTTCTTTTGTTATTGTTTCATATTCTAATAATGTATTAGCAATTAAATCTAACAAATCACGATTTTCTTTAATAATTTTAGTTGCTACTTTATATTCACTATCAATTATTTTACGAATTTCAGTATCAATTTCAAATGCAACTTGACTTGAGAAATTACGTGATTTTGTATAATCTCTACCTAAGAATACACTTGATTCTGGTTGTTCGAATTGAACTGGGCCTAAATCACTCATACCATATTCAGTAACCATTGCACGAGCAATTTTAGTTGCTTGTTCAAAGTCATTATGAGCACCTGTTGTTATTTCACCAAATTCAACCTCTTCAGCAACACGTCCACCAAGTAAGCCGGCAATTCTTTCAAGCAATTCTTTTTTTGTTGCTGTGTATTTTTCTTCTTTTGGAAGCATTAAATTATACCCGCCAGCATTACCTCTTGGAATAATTGTTATTTTTTGAACATCTGAAGCACCTTCTAGTTTTATACCAACGACAGCATGTCCTGCTTCATGATAAGCAACAAGTCTTTTTTCATTTTCGGTATATTTCTTTGATTTCTTAGCAGGTCCCATAAGTACTCTATCATGAGCCTCATCTATTTCAGCCATGGTAATTTTATCTTTATCACGACGTACTGCTAATAAAGCTGCTTCATTTAATAAATTTTCTAAATCTGCTCCAGAAAAACCTACTGTTCTTTTAGCAATATTAGCTAAATTAACATTTCGAGCAAAAGTTTTTCCTTTAGCATGAACTTTTAATATTTCTTCTCTACCCTTAACATCTGGTAAATTAACTGTTATTTGACGATCGAAACGCCCTGGTCTTAAAAGAGCTGGATCTAATACATCTGGTCTATTTGTTGCAGCAATTATAATAATTCCTTCATTTGCACCAAATCCATCCATTTCAGTTAATAACTGATTTAATGTTTGTTCTCTTTCATCGTGTCCGCCACCTAAGCCGGCACCACGTTGACGTCCTACAGCATCGATTTCATCTATAAATATTAAACATGGAGCATTATTTTTAGCTTGTTTAAACATATCACGTACACGTGATGCTCCAACACCTACAAATAATTCTACGAAATCTGATCCACTTATAAAGTAAAATGGTACATTTGCTTCTCCTGCAACTGCTCTTGCAAGCAATGTTTTACCTGTTCCTGGTGGACCAACTAATAAAACTCCCTTAGGGATTCTAGCTCCCATTTTTTGAAACTTTTTTGGATTTTTTAAGAAATCAATTAACTCTTGAACTTCTTCTTTTTCTTCATCTAATCCTGCAACAGAATCAAATGTAACTTTTCTATTTTCTTCATTCAATTTAGCTCGGCTTCTACCGAAATCCATTGACTTATTTGCACTTCCAAGTTGTTTAGTCATTATATAAAATGCTGCACCAACAATTATAACGATTGGAAGAACATTTAATAAATAAATAAAAATGCCTGAACCAGGATCGTTTATTGTAGTTGTTTTAATACCGTATTCTTCAACTTTATTAAGTATTTCTGACATTGCAGTATCAGTTAATGGCATTTTTACTACAAAAATTTCATTATCTTTATATTTCTTTAACTTACCTTTTATTTGATATACCATAGCATCACTTTTTGGAGTGATTTCAATTTCAGTTATTTCTTTAGAATTAAGATTTTTTATAAATTCATTATATTTTAATTCATTTACCTTTCCAGTGCTGCTATCTAATAAATATAAAACAGCAATTATGAATAATGCTAAGAATAAATAAGGTAATAAACTTCTTTGTTTTTTATCTCTTTTCATTGCTTCCTCCTTTTAATGATACTTTAGTATTATATCACATTTTTCTCCCTTTGGTTTATTATATTTGGATTTTTTTAAACCTGGTAGCCACAAGATTTCATCACGTGCATCTACTAAAATTGGCCACATATCTCGCTCTTCTTGTGATATGTGATTTTCAATAAAAATTTCTTTTATTTTTTTTGTTCCATTCATTCCTTTAATTGTCATTTTATCGCCATCAATTCGATTCCTTATTATTAAAGGAAGTTTGATTTCTTCAATATTTAATCTACAAATATCATTACCATCTGTATCTGATTCATCAACTTCTTCAATTATATGATTGTTTACTTCCAATTTTTCATCAAACAAATAATTATAGCTATTCTTAATATTTTCTTCGTTAGTAAATATTAACTTATCATATCTTTTAAGAACTCGCATTTTTTTAGGTAAAACGACTTCTAAATTGGGTCTATCACTATTAATGGTATTAATAATCATATCTACATGTTTATCTTTTAGATAAATTACATCATCATCATAAATTCGACCTAAAAGTTCTTTAATAATCATTTTTTTAATATATGGTTTTTCATAATTAAATTTAATCAAATTCAATGAAAAATCTTTATACATATCTAAAATCTTTTCTGAAACGATTTCATCAATATATAATGTTGCTTCATCTAATTTTTCACTGAAATTTAAAAACTTCTTATCAATATTTGGTTCTTCTTTTTTTAATTCTGGCAAAATTTGATATCTAAAACGATTGCGCGTATATTTTTGGTCTTTATTAGATTTATCAATTGCGTATGGAATATTATTAGTGTCAGCATATTCAATTATTTCTTGCTTTGTTACAAATATTAATGGCCTATATAATTCATACCATTCGCTGTTATTATACTTAGTAAAACCAACATATCCTCTTAATGTTGAACCTCTTGTAATGCGCATCAATATAGTTTCAGCTAAATCATCACCATGATGAGCTGTAAAAAGTTTCTTCGTTTTATATTTTTTCATTACTTTTTCAAAAAAATCATATCTTTTTTTTCTAGCAATGGCTTCAAAATTACCTTTTTCATAATCTTCAAACTTAGTAAATTCAAATGTAACTTTGTGCTTTTTACAAAAATCTTCAACCATCAAAGCTTCAGATTCACTTTCTTCTCTTTTATTATGATTTATATGAGCACAGATGATATCAAAAGCAATCTCTTTTCTTAAATCACACAACAAAGAAAGTAATACCATGGAATCTGGTCCACCAGAACAGGCGATTACTATTTTATCGTTTTCGTTGATTGATTTTTTTAGAAATTCAATTGTTTCGTTCATCTTACCACTCGATTTCTTTTTGATTTGTTTCTTTTAATATTTTATTTATTTTAGAAAATGGTTTTGATCCGAAGAAGCCTCTATTTGCAGATAAAGGTGATGGATGAGCACTTTCTATTATATAATGCTTTTTTAAATCTATTAATTGCTTTTTATTTCTTGCAGAATTTCCCCATAATACAAATATTACAGGTTCTTCCCTCTCGTTTAATTTTTGAATGATTGTATCTGTGAATATTTCCCACCCTTTTCCTTGGTGTGAAAATGCTTTATCTTTCTCAACCGTCAGAACACTATTTAATAAAAGTATTCCTTGTGTTGCCCAATCAGTTAAATCATTCTTTTCTCTTTTTATACCTAAATCATTATAAAGTTCTTTAAATATATTATTTAATGATGGTGGTCTACTAACTCCTTCTTGTACAGAAAAAGATAATCCATGGGCTTCATTAATACCATGATAAGGATCTTGACCTAAAATTACAACTTTGACTTTGTCATAATCTGTTAATTTTAAAGCATTAAAAATATGATCATATTTAGGAAATATTGTCTTATTTTTATACTCATTTTTTACAAAAACACCTAATTTATGAAAATATTCTTTTTTTAATTCATCTTTCAAAACAATGTCCCATTTTTCATTAAAATACATATTAATCCCTCTTGATTAATCTTATTCTAACATAACTGTTTTTTGATAACAATAGGTAAAGAAAAAAGAATAATTTTATATTCTTTTTTAGCTTATTTTATTTGATATTTCAATAAAAATTCTATAATTTATTTGTTCTGCTCTACTATTTAGATCAAAATTATATTTTTTTAATACTTCTTCTATTAAATTTAAATCATAATTTTTTAGATTATTTCTTAAATTTTTTCTTTTAAATTGGAAAGAATCTCTTATTAACTTATAGAAAATATCAATGTTTTTTATCGCTTCTTTTTCTGTTCTCTTACTCATACATAAAACAATACTATCAACATTTGGTTTTGGTATAAATACATTTCTACTAATATCCATTAATTTAATAATATCAAAGTTATAATTAAATAATATTGAAAGTGATGAATAATCTTTTGATCCTTCTTTGGCTTTAAAGCGATCCCCAACTTCTTTTTGAACCATAACAACAATTTTATCAACATCAATTTTTTCCTCTATTAATTTAATTAATATTGGTGTTGTTATATAGTATGGGAGATTTGCTATTAAATATAATTTTTTGTAACTATATTTTTCTAAATCTTTCTTTACATCTCTTTTTAAAAAATCTTCAAATATTAATTCTAAATTATTAGCTTCTATTTTAGATAATATCGGTATTAATGTTTTATCTATTTCATATGCAATAACATTTTTAGCCTTTTTAACAAGGTTAGTTGTTAGTGCTCCCATGCCAGGTCCTACTTCAATTACTAAAGTTTCATCATCAATTGCTGATTTTTCAATAATATTACTAATTATGTTGTTATCTATAATAAAATTCTGACCAAACTTTTTTTTGATCTGAAATTTATTTTCTTCAATATTGTCCTTTACAGTTTTATACGAATATTCCATAATGCCTCCATTACAAAGGTTTTTTCTTCATCTGACCAAAATTTCTTGGATACTTTACATTTGTTTTACCTAACTTTTCATATTTTAAGAGTGTTCTTTTGCTATTTTCAATTGGAAGCAAAAATTCTTCTTTTGAAACTAATTTAATATTCAACTCTTTATATAAGTTAGCTGTGTTTTCTAGTTCTTCTTTTGCTTCCCCTTTCATAAGTATTACATATTTGCTTGATAAAGGTACAAGCATTTCAAGTAAAATATGAAGATTAGCAACTGCTCTTGCTGTAACAACTTCGTATTTTTCTCTTTCTTTTAGTTCTTCAGCTCTTGAAGCAACAACTTCAATTTTATCTAATTTTAATTCTTTTATAACTATTTTTAAAAATTCTATTCTTTTATTTAATGAATCAATTAATGTTATGTTGATATCTGGAAAAAAAATTTTAATTACTATTCCTGGAAATCCAGCACCTGTTCCAACATCTGCAAAAGCGGAAATACTATTTAAATCAATTACTTTTGCTAATGTTAAGGAATCATAAAAATGTTTTAAATATACATCTTTTTTTTCTGTTATAGCGGTCAGATTTATTTTTTCATTCCACTCTACTAATAGTTCATAGTATTTATTTAATTGATTTAATTTTTCGTTGGTTACTTCAATACCTAATTCTTTTAAAGCCTCAAGAAATTCATTTTCAGTCATTATTGTACTCCTTTTTTAAATAGACACTTAAAACGGCTATATCTGCTGGATTAACTCCACTTATGCGACTTGCTTGACCTATTGTTGTAGGTCGTACTTCGTTTAGTTTTTGACGAGCTTCAGATGCAATATTCTTAACTTTATTATAGTCAATATTATCAGGAATTCCTTTACTTTCAAGTTTTAGCATCTTTTCTGCTTCTTTTTCTTCCTTTTTGATATATCCTTCATACTTATTATTAATTACTACTTGTTCAACAATTTCATCAGCTTCATTTATTTCGATAAAATGCTTTATATGTTCAATTGATATTTCACTTCTTTTTAATAAATCATATAAACTAATTCCATCACGAAGCTTAGTTGAACCAATACTTTCTAAATATTCATTAACACCATTAATTGGTGTAATTCTTGTTTCTTTTAGTTTATTCTCTAATGCTTTAATTTTTTCTTTTTTGTCTAAAAAGTTTTGGTATCTTTCATCATCAATAAGACCTACTTCATGACCATATTCTCTCAATCTTAAGTCTGCATTGTCACTTCTTAAAAGTAATCTATATTCGGCTCTTGATGTAAGTAATCGATATGGATCTTTTACTCCTTTATTTATTAAATCATCAATCAAAACGCCGATATATGCTTCATTTCTTTTTAAGATTAATGGCTCTTTACCTTCTAATTTAAGTGACGCATTGATTCCTGCTATTAATCCTTGACCTGCTGCTTCTTCATATCCGCTCGTTCCATTTATTTGACCAGCTGTATATAAGTTTTCAATTAACTTTGTTTCTAAACTTTTATTTAATTGTGTTGGATAAATAGCATCATATTCAATTGCATATGCATATTTTAATATTTTAGCATTTTCAAGTCCCACCAAACTATGTACCATTTTTTCTTGAATCTCATTTGGCATACTTGTAGAAAAACCTTGCAAATAAATAGAATTATTGTATTTGCTTTCTGGCTCTAAAAATAATTGATGACGTTCTTTATCAGAAAATCTAACAATTTTATCTTCGATTGATGGGCAATATCTTGGTCCAACACCTTCAATATCATCAAGTCCACCATACATACTTGCTTTATTTAAATTAGCTCTTATTATTTCATGTGTTTTTTCATTTGTATATATTAAATGACATGGAATTTGTTCATCTATATTATATGGAACATGATGATCAAAGCTAAAATAGATGTTTTTTGGTGAACCTAGTTCTACTTTGGCTTTTGAAAAATCAATGCTTTCTTTAGCAATTCTTTGAGGAGTACCTGTTTTTAAACGGATGATTTTAAAACCTAATTTTTTTAAATTATCGCTTAAATGGTTTGATCTTCTTTCTCCATGTGGTCCTTCTGATTTTCTAGTTGAGCCTACCATGATACTTGCTTTTAAGTATGTTCCAGTTGTTAAAATTACAGCTTTTGAAGTAATTCTTTCTTCATTTTCTAAAATTACCCCACCTACTTTATTATCATCAACAATCAAGTTTTCAACCATTGCCTCTTTAATTGTTAAATTCTTAGTTGATTTTAATGTTTTTAACATATTTGCTGGATAATCAACTTTATCAGCTTGAGCTCTTAAAGCTCTTATTGCTGGCCCTTTTGCATCATTTAATACTTTTATTTGTATTTGACTTCTATCAGCATTAATACCCATTTCTCCACCTAAGGCATCGATTTCGCGAACGACGATTCCTTTTGCAGAGCCACCTATTGATGGATTACAAGGCATATCTCCAATATTATTAATATTTGCTGTTACAAGTAATGTTTTATGACCTTTACGAGCACAAGAAAGCGCAGCCTCGCATCCTGCGTGACCGCCACCTACTACTATTACTTCATAATCCATAAAATCACTTCCTTATTTTCCTAGGCAAAAGTTTTTAAATACTGTATCTAATATTTCTTCATCATAAGATTCACCTATGATGCTTCCTAAAATATCATTTATTTCTCTTAAATCAATATCAATCATATCTATTTCAATACTATTAATATTTTTCTTTATCTTATCAATTATATTTAAACATCTCTTTATTTTTGCTATATCATCAGCATTAACAAACATATTCATATCAGTATTAATAGAATCTAAATTAAACATTTCCACAATCTTTTTCTTTAATTCTTCTAGTCCTGTTTTATTAATTGCGCTTAAATATATAGTATTTTCTTCATTTAAATCCAATTCTTTATTTAGATCTACTTTGTTGATAATAATAATTCGATTTTTATCTTTAGTCAATTCTAATAATCTTTTATCTTCTGCGGTTAATTTACTACTATTATCTAATACAAGAAGTATTAACTCCGCATCTTTTATTAGACCTAAACTTTTATTAATACCAATTTCTTCAACTTTATCACTTGCTTCATGGACACCAGCTGTATCAAGTAATTTTAAATAAACACCATTTAAATTAAGTGTTCCTTCAACTACATCACGAGTTGTTCCTGCTATATCAGTAACAATTGCTTTTTCTTCATTTAAAAGCATATTTAAAATACTACTTTTTCCTACATTTGGTCTACCTAATATTACTGTTTTTAATCCTTCTAAAACAAGTGAAGTTTCATTACTTTGCTTTAATATTTCATTTAATTTTGATTCTATATATGTTATTTCTTTTTCTACATCTTTAGTTGTTACTTCTAAAATGTCTTCATATTCAGGATAATCAATATTAACAGCAATATTTGCTATTAATTTCATTATTTTTTCTCTTAACTCTCTTATATTATTTGAAACAACACCATTTACTTGTTTTAATGCAAGTTTTCTAGAAATATCTGACTTAGCTTCAATTAAATTCATGATTCCTTCAGCTTCTACTAAATCAATTCTACCATTTAAGAATGCTCTTTTTGTGAATTCTCCTGGTTCTGCTAGTCTTGCACCATTTAATAATAATAATTCTAATACTTTATTAGTTGTTGCAATACCACCATGAGTATTAATTTCAACCACATCTTCATAAGTAAATGTTCTTGGTGCTTTCATGATAGATACTAAGACTTCATCTATTATTTCATTATTATCTATAATATGTCCATAGTGGATTGTATGTGTTTCAGCACTCAATAAATCTTGATCAAAGATCTTATTAACTATTTCAATTGCATCTACTCCACTTACACGTACAATTGAAATTGCTCCAACACCTAGTGCTGTTGAAATTGCTGCTATAGTATCTTCCATGTTTTCACCTCTTTTTTTGTAGCAATATTCTAGTTTATTTATTATATATTGTCAATTATTTTAATTATATCACAGTAAATAAAATTAAGAAATCAATGACATTTATTGTTGACATTTATTTGAATAACTGGCAAAATATTTGGCGTGGTGATTAAATATGGAAAATATTATTAATAAATCCAAAGCAAATCTTATTGCAAAAAGATATCATGATGCTGAATCAAGATTAGAATTTTTAAATCGTTATATGCAAAGACATCCAGGTGAGAAAAAAACACTTGAATTTGATAGTCGTGATGATGCTATTGCATTATTATTAGCAAACCCTAAAACTTGGTTTAGATTAAGTGATGAATTAAAAAATGACCCAACAATGGTATATTATCTTCAACCGATGGGTTTATTAAATGTTGAACTAACTCACTATAATCAAATCGGAGATGGTTGTATTCAAATATATCATGATGCTAAATGGGGCGAAGTTTTTTCACAATTTTATTTTAATTTAGATGAAAAAACCAGATATCAAATACCTGCTTTTAAATTACCAGAAGGTTTTGATGTTGAAAAATATATAGCAATTCAAACAGAGTTGTTGGCTTCACCTATTGTTGTCGATGAAGATTATGATAGATTTCACAGTATTATTGGTGACTTCAATAAAAGTGCTTGTAATTCTGATAATAATATTTCATGGAGCATAAAAAATATATTATTATTTGATAGAACTTTAATTCCTGAATTAGTTAAAAAACATGTAATTGAAGCTCAACATAGATAAAAAAAACTAAGAATTAATCTTAGTTTTTTTATTCTTCATTTTCTGTTTCTTTATATCTAATTACGACATAACGATTTGGTTCTTCCCCAAAACTTTCTGTTTCGATGTTTTTAAATTTACCAGCAACATTATGAACAGCTCTTCTTTCATATGAATTCATTGGATCCATCTTAACTTCAACTTTTGTTTTCATAACATCACGGCAAATCTTTTTAGTTTGATATTCAATGTTATCAATTTTATGTCCTTTATAATTAGAAGCATCGATATTTACTTTTAAGCTAATACCTAATTGATTTTTAAGAGTTTGACGAACTAATACTTGAATTGCATTTAATGTTCTTCCCTCTTTTCCTATTAATATAGGATTATTGTTTGATGCCATTTTTACATTATAAATGTCATCTTCACGACTAACTTCTAAATCAATAAGTAAGCACATCAAATTTCCCATTGTTTTAATGTAATATTTAATAAATCTTGCAACATCATCTTTTCTAACAACTGTTAGAACTACTTTTCCCTCTTTTTCTTCGTGACTTGTATAAACTTCATTTTCTTCGTAACGAATATCTTCATGACTTAATCTAATTGCTTCTTCTAATGAATTAGCTTCATAAATATATTTTTCTAACATATTACTTACCTCTCTTTACTAACAAGTTTTGAACAATTGTAAATCCACTGTTGAAAATCCAATATAATGCAATACTTGTTGAAATACTAAATGATGCAATTATTATGAATACTACCATAACGTTTGTTGTCATTGCCATTGATTTTGCTTGTTCTGAATTCATAGATGCTGTTTTATTCATCTTAAATGAGAAATATGTCGCAGCGGCAACTAATATTACTAAAATTAAATATTGCCATTCTCCATGTTGCATTGCTGATAAAGGACTTGTTCCTAGATTAAATATTTTTAAGAAATTACCTTCAAACACAACTGGTAAGCGATTCATAGATTCATAAAAAGCAAAGAAAAGTGGAATTTGAATAAGTGCAAATATACATCCTGACATTGGACTAATATTATACTTCTTATAAATTGCTAACATTTCTTGACTTTTCATCATCATTTCTTGTTGACTTTGAGCATCCTTATATTTAGCTTCTAATTTTTCTAATTCTGGCCCTGCTTTCTTCATATTTTCAGATTGCATTGCTGTTTTTTTAGTAACTGGCATTACAATAAGTCTTAATGCTAATGTTACAATTATTATTGCTAAGCCATAATTCTTAACATATTTTCCAATTTTTATTATGATCCAAGCTAAGGGTTTTACAAAAATCGTATTCCAAACACCTTCATATCCCCCACTCGTTGGTTTGAATGATGAACATTTTGGCAATTTTGATAAATCAACTTTATTTTCTTCATACAATTTAATTGTTGATTCTTTTGTTGGCTGGCATAAAATATTAGAAATTAATGTTTGACCTGTTTCTGGGACTTGAACAACATTTCCTTTAGAGTCTTTTAATTGTTTAGCGCACCCTGTTAATAGAAATATAGCTATAAGCAAAATTAATATCTTTTTACTTTTTTTCATTCTCTTCCTCCAAAATATCTATTTTAGAAAAATAATCATTTAATTCTTTTTCAATTTCATGATAATTTTTTTCTAACGCGTCTTTCTTAATAATTATAATACATTTGAAGTTATTTTGATAGTTATTTTTATCAATAATGCTTTTAAACTGCCTTTTTATCCTATTCCTAATAACTGCATGCCCTACTTTTTTGCTGACACTTATGCCAAACTCATAATGATCTACATCTTTGTGTTCAACAAACACTAAATATCCTTTAAACCTCTGTGGTTTGATTTTATTTATTATTTCAGTAAATTCATCGGATGATTTAACTATATTTATTTTTTTCATAGATCCTCCTTAAAAAAAATATCACCACGGCTCAGTGGTGAATTTTTAATGAGATAAAACTTTGCGACCCTTACGACGTCTATTTTTAATTATCTTAGTTTCCATTCTAGCAAAAAATCCTAATTTCTTACTTTTCTTTCTATTATTAGGTTGATATGTTCTTTTCATGTTACACCTCCTCGGTTTTCCCCATTGCTTTTATAATTATAAAGATGAAAGTATTATTTGTCAATCTTTTTCCACCTATTTTTCAACATATTTTTTGTCGTACAAAATACACATTTTTTTAATGTATTTTTTACACATAATATAGTTATCAACATTAGATGTGGAAAAAATAATGTAGATATCTTTTCTTATTTGTGTAAGTTTTCCACAAAATTGTGTATAAATCGTTATTTTTCTTTTATTTTTCAATATTTTTTGGTGGAAAAGGGTGTTTTTATTCTTTTTTTGACTTTTTTGTTTATTTTTTACACAATCTATTGTAAAATATAGGTGTTTAATGAAGAAGGTGATGGTGTGGATTTAGATCTAAATAATATTTGGAAAAAATTTTTAGAAAGAATAGAAAAAGAAGTTGCTACTTTTGCCTTTAATACATGGTTTAAAGATACTAGACTAGTTGAATTGAGAGATAATAAAGCTATTGTAGAAGTCCCTATGGAAATCCATAAGATGCATCTTAGAGATAGCTATAGTGAAATGATTGAAGAAATTTTCACAGATATCACCGGAACTAATTTTCAAATGGAATATTATTTAAAGGAAGAACTTGAAAATAAAGATAATTTCAAATTTGAGGATAAGGACCCTGATGAAAATTTTAAAACTAATTTAAATCCTAACTACACATTTGATACTTTTATAGTAGGGGAAAGCAATAAATTTGCTCAGGCTATTGCGCTTGCTGTTGCCGAAAAACCTGGTTTTGTTTATAATCCACTTTTTATATATAGTAATAGTGGATTAGGTAAAACACACTTGATGCATGCAATTGGTAATTATGTGCATAATTCAAGTAAAAAGAGAGTTTTATATGTACCAGCTGAAAAATTTGTAAATGATTTCAGAGAATCATATAGAAATAAAGATGATAAAAATTTTGATGCTCTTGATCAATTTAAAAAGAAATACCGTGATATTGATGTTTTATTAATAGATGATATTCAATATCTTGAAATGGCTGGTGGAACTCAACAAGAATTTTTTGCAACATTTAATGAATTACATAATCAAAACAAACAAATAGTAATAGCATCAGATAGATCACCAGAAGATTTTCAACGTTTAGAGGATAGATTAAAAACTAGATTCAAGTGGGGAATTATTATAGATATTAAACCACCTGATATGGATTTACGTCTAAACATAATTGAAAAAAAATTAGAATCTCAACAAATCAACAATTTTCCAGCAGATGTTAAGCAATATATTGCTAACATTTGCACAACAGATATTCGTACATTAGAAGGAGCTATTTCAAGAGTATTAGCATATGCTACAATAATGAGTGGATCTGATATAACTCTAGAATTAGCTGTTGAAGCTTTAAAAGGATATCTTGGAAAAACTGTTTTTAGCAAAAATAATATTGAAAAAGTTCAAAAACTTGTTGCTGAGAAATATAATTTAACAATTGAAGATATTAAAGGTAAAAAGAGAAATGCAAATATTACTGAACCAAGACAAATAGCTATGTATATATGTAGAAATGTCTTAAATGAATCTCTAATGCGAATAGGTAATGAGTTTGGTGGTAAAGATCATACTACAGTAATGCATTCAGTTGATAAGATTGAAAAAGCCATTAAAGAAGATCCAAAATTAGAGGTAGAAATAAATTCAATTGTGAATAATTTAAGATAAATGTGAATAACTTTGCGTCATTTTTCCTAAAATATAAAAAGGTAAATGTAAGTTTTACACATATTTCCACATCTATAATAAATAATATATATATAATATAAATAATAAAGGAGGTTATTTATGAAATTAAGAATTGAACAAAAAAAATTATTAGAAAATTTAAATTATGTAATAAGAGGGGTATCTTCTAAAAATTTAATTCCAATTTTAAATTGTATTAAATTTGAACTTACAAACGAAGGTTTATATTTGTTAAGTACTGATAATGATATAGCAATTAAAACTTTCATTCCTAGCACTGAAATAGAATCAATTGATGAAAAAGGAGAATTGGTAGTATCTGGTAGATACATGTATGAAATTGTACGCAAACTACCAAGTGGAATTATTAATTTAGAAGAAATTACTTCAGATGTTTTAGACATTTCAACAGATAATACTTCTTTTAAATTAAATTGTAATCTTGTAAGTGACTTTCCTGATATAGATTTAACATTAAGTGATAATCCTATATTATTAGAACAAAAATCATTTAAGAATATTATTAATCAAACTGCATTTGCAGCATCACTTCAAGAAAATAGGCCGGTTTTAACTGGTATTAATCTAAAAATTGAAGATGGAACATTGACAGCAACAGCTACAGATTCATATCGCGTTGCTCAAAAGAAAATTAAAATTGATACTAACACAGATAATATTAATATAGTAATTCCAGTTAGAAATATAAATGAATTAATTAAGATGTTAAATTTTGAAGAAGATAATGTAGAATTACACATATTTGAAAATAAAGTAATATTTAAATTTAATAACATTATTATGATGTCTAGTTTAATTAATGGAGTTTTTCCAAATGTAGCTCAATGGATACCAAATGATTTCTCATTATCGATAAAAGTATCATTAAATGAATTATATGATGCAATTGATAGAGCTTCATTGTTAACAAGCGAGGCTGAAAAGAATACTATAAAATTGGAAATTAAAGATAATATAGGAGTAATATTATCAAATATTCCTGAAATAGGTAATGTAAAAGAACAAATTCACATATTAAATGAAGTTAATGATGAATTTGTAATTGCGTTCAGTTCAAAATATATGATGGATGCAATAAGAACATTTAATTCAGAATTTGTGACTTTATCATTTAATAGTGAAGTTCAACCAATAATTATTAGAAATCCAGAAGATGAGAACTTAACTCAATTGATTGTTCCTATCAAAATTTATTAAAAAAGAGCGCTTTCGAGCGTTTTTTTGTGCATTTGAGACACATTTTGTAAAAAAAATAAAAAAATGTGTAATATAAAAAAGGAAACGGAGGAAAAAAAGGGAATAATATTATTGAGGAGGTGAAGAAGTGGAAAGTTATGAAGTTAATTCTGACACACTAGCAATAATTCCAATTAATGCTAATGAAACAAGAATAATTGAGAAAGATTCTGATTTTATTGTTAATTTAAGTTCAATGAAAATAATTGATGATGGATGCAGATTTTTTGGAAGTACATATAATGGAAGAATGGAAGGAACTAAAAGTATGATAGGAATTAATTATAAAGCTCCTATAATTTTAGAAGAGACTATGCCTATGATATTTTTTCCAACTATAAGTCCAAGATTGGAAGCTTGTTCTTGGATATCTTTTAAAGAAATTGCTAAATGTATAAAAGATGATAAAACATCAATTATAGTGTTTAAAAATGGTACAAAATTAAATATTAATCTATCTTATAAAATATTACAAAATCAAATATTGAGATCATCATATTTGAATTCAACTTTATTGAGTAGAAAAATAGCTTAAAAAAGGAACAAAATGCAAAATTTTGTTTTTTTTGCCTCTTTTTTGTGATATAATTATAATGTGTAGTGGAGTACTAGAAAAAATAAAAATTGCTTCTAGAGCCCTAAAAAGCGTGAAAAGAGGAAAATTATGTTTTTTAAATCTCTAGAGTTGCAAAATTTTCGTAATTATGACAATTTAAAATTAAATTTTGATCCACATATCAACATTATTGTCGGGAAAAATGGGCAAGGGAAGACTAATATACTTGAAAGTCTTTATTATATTGCTTATTTAAAGTCACATCGGATAAGTGATGACAATGTATTAATAAAAAACAATAAAAAATCTTTTAAAATTAAATCAAAGATAAAAAGGGAAAATTTATTAGATGAAGTAAAAATTGAACAAAATTTAGATACTAAACACGTATTTTTTAATCAAACAGAAATGTTAAAACGTGCAGAATATTTAGAACTTATCAACGTAATTTTGTTTGAACCAACTAATCTAGATATTTTAAAAGGATCACCTAACATAAGACGTGATTTTTTAAATGACTCAATTTCACAAATAAACAGTAATTATTACAATATTTTAAATGATTTTAACAGATTATTAAAAATGAGAAATGAGTTTTTAAAATCTAAGAGAAATGATAAGGATTATTTAGATACATTAGATAAATATTATGTAGAAAAAGCATCTTTAATTTATCAAATGAGATCTAAATATATATGTAGAATAAATGAATTTATTGCAGGTATTTATAAAAATATTATGAATATTGATGATTTAAAAATAGAGTACAAGAGTTTCTATGAAAAATTGGAAGATAAATCGACTATTAAAGAATCATTAATGGCTGAAATGAAAAAAAATTATTATAAAGAACAATATACAGGTTTAACAATTGAGGGACCTCAAAAAGATGATTTTGTTTTTATAACAAATGATATTAATTTAAAAGAATATGGTTCTCAAGGTCAGCAAAGAGGTGCTGTAATATCACTTAAATTTTCTGAAGCAGAAATTGTTAAAAAGTATAAAAATGTTATTCCAGTTTTTTTGCTTGACGATGTTTTTAGTGAATTAGATGGAATTAGAAAAAATAATTTAATCAAATATATTACTTCTGATTATCAAGTAATTTTAACAACAACAGATCTTGCTAAAATTTCTAAAAAATTGATAACAGAAGCTAAAATAATAAAAATCGAAGATGGAGAAATTGTAGGAGGGTAATATGGAAGAAAGAGAACATTATGATGCCTCGGATATTCAGGTATTAGAAGGACTAGAGGCTGTAAGAAAAAGACCAGGTATGTATATAGGTACTACCGATGTAAAAGGATTACATCATTTAGTATGGGAAATTGTAGACAACTCTATTGATGAAGCTTTAGCTGGTTATTGTAATCATATTGAAATTATTATTAATAAAGATAATTCAGTAACAGTTAAAGATAATGGTCGTGGAATTCCTGTTGGAATTCATGCTAAAACTGGAATATCAACGGTAGAAACAGTTTATACTGTTTTGCATGCCGGTGGTAAGTTTGGTGGTGGAGGATATAAAGTATCCGGAGGACTTCATGGTGTAGGTGCTTCTGTAGTAAATGCCTTATCTAGTGCAGTTACAGTAACAGTTTATAAAGAAGGAAAAATCTATGAAACTAAATTTGCAAATGGAGGTAAAACTGTTCAAAGTTTAAAAGTAATAGGTGATTGTGAAGAAAATAGAACAGGAACAACTGTTACATTTAAACCAGATGCAACAATATTTGATACTGATATATTTGATTATGAAACATTAAGAGTAAGAACAAGAGAACTTGCATTCTTAAATAAAGGCTTATCTTTAACTTTAAGAGATGATCGTAATGGAGAAGATACTACTGGTGAAACATTCATGTATGAAGGTGGTATTAGTGAATATGTTAGATATTTAAATAAAAATAAGACTCCAATTCATGACGACATCATTCACTTAGAAGGTGAAGAAGATGGAGTTATGTTTGAAGTAGCCATGCAATATAATTCTGGTTATAATGAAAGTATTTATTCATTTGTTAATAACATTAATACTCATGATGGTGGTACACATGAAGAAGGTGTTAGAAGAGCATTAACAAGAATTATAAATAATTATGCAAAAAAAGCTAATATGTTGAAAAACAACGATGATTCTTTAACTGGTGACGATGTTAAAGAAGGTTTAACAATGATTATTTCTTGTAAGCATCCTAATCCACAATTTGAAGGTCAAACAAAAGGAAGATTAGGTAACTCTGAAGTAAGAAAACTTGCAGATAGTGTTTTTTCAGAAGGATTCGAAAGATTTTTACTTGAAAATCCAGAAGAAGCAAAAATCATAGTTGATAAAGCAATGACAGCATCTCGTGCAAGAATTGCAGCCAAAAAAGCAAGAGAATTAACAAGAAGAAAAAGTGATTTAGATGTTGTTAATTTTGGTGGAAAATTAGTTGATTGCAAGGAAAAAGATCCGTCAGTATGTGAGATATTCCTAGTCGAAGGAGATTCTGCCGGTGGATCAGCCATTAAAGGAAGAAATTCGATGACTCAAGCAATTTTGCCACTTCGTGGTAAAATTTTGAACGTTGAAAAGGCAAGATTAGATAGAGCTTTAACAAACGAAGAAATAAGAACAATTATAACAGCATTTGGTACAGGAATAGGTCAAGAATTTGATTTAAACAAATTAAGATACGATAAAATAATAATTATGACCGATGCCGATGTTGATGGTTCACACATAAGAGTATTATTGTTAACATTATTCTATCGTTTCTTTAGACCAATAGTTGAGGCAGGACATGTATATGCTGCACAACCACCTCTTTTCTGTATTAAACATGGAAATACAATAAAATATGTATTGAATGAAGACGAAAGAGATGAATATTTAGCATCATTAAAAGATAACGTTAAATACGAATTAACTCGTATGAAAGGTCTTGGTGAAATGAATGCTGATGAACTAAATGAAACAACTATGGATATAGAACGTAGAGTATTAAGAAAAATAACTGTTAATGATGCAATAGAAGCTGATGCAGCATTCTCAAAATTAATGGGTGAGGAAGTAGAACCAAGAAGACAATTTATTGAAGAAAATGCTGTATATGTACAAAATTTAGATATATAGGAGGTGTTATATGGATCACAGTAGAGATAGATTAGAAGAAAATAATATCGTAAGTGAAATTGAAACATCTTTCTTAGAATATTCAATGAGTGTTATTGTTTCTCGTGCACTTCCAGATTTAAGAGATGGTTTAAAGCCGGTTCATAGAAGAATATTATGGTCAATGTATGAATCAGGATATACACCTGATAAACCTCATAAAAAATCGGCTCGTATAGTCGGAGATGTTATGGGTAAATATCACCCACATGGTGACTCTTCAATATATGAAGCAATGGTAAGAATGGCTCAAGATTTCAGTTATAGAAAAATGCTTGTTGATGGTCATGGTAACTTTGGTAATATTGAAGGTTATGGTGCAGCAGCAATGCGTTATACTGAATCAAGACTTTCAAAAATATCACTTGAATTATTAAGAGATATCAACAAAAATACAGTTAATTTTATACCAAACTTCGATGAATCAGAAAAAGAACCAGAAATTTTGCCATCAAGATTTCCAAACATTTTAGTTAATGGAACAATGGGTATTGCTGTTGGTATGGCAACAAATATTCCACCACACAACTTAGGTGAAGTAGTTGATGGATGTATTGCATATATAGATAATCCAAATATTGACACGCTTGGGTTAATGCAACATATTAAGGGACCAGATTTCCCAACAGGTGGTATAATTCTTGGAAATTCAGGTATTAGAAATGCTTATGAAACAGGTAGGGGAACAATTACAATTCGAAGTAGAGCTGTAATTGAAGAAAAAGATGGTAAACATCAAATAATTATTGATGAAGTACCATATGGAGTTAATACATCTGAATTAAAGAATAAAGTTGCTGAACTTGTTCATAATAAGATAATAGATGGAATTTCTGATTATCATACAGATTTAAAAAATGGAATTAAAATAACTATAACATTAAAGAAAGATGCTAATGCTCAAGTAGTGTTAAATAATTTATATAAGCACACTCAATTTCAAACAAATTATGGCATCATATTCTTAATGTTAGATCAAGGAGTTCCAAAAACATTAGGTCTAAAAGAAATTATTTCAAAATACATTGATTTCCAAAAAGAAATTATTATTAGAAGATGTAAATTTGATTTAGACAAAGCAGAAAAACGAGTACATATCTTAGAAGGTTTAAAAATTGCTTTAGATCATTTAGATGAAGTAATTAAATTAATAAGAGCTGCTAAAACAGATGTTGAAGCTAAAGAAGGATTAATGAATAATTTTGGTCTTTCCGAGGCTCAAGCAGAAGCAATCTTAGAAATGAAACTAAGAAGATTAACTGGTTTAGAACGTGAAAAAGTCGAAAATGAATTAGCAGAATTATTAGCTCGTATTGCTGAATTAAAAGAAATACTAGCAAGTGAGGAGAAGATTCTTAATATAATTAAGCAAGAATTACTTGAAATAAAAGAAAAATATAATGATGAAAGAAGAACATCTATCGATATGACAGCAATTGATTATATTGAAGATGAATCATTAATTCCTGTTGAAGATGTAGTTATAACATTAACACATAATGGTTATATCAAGAGAATGACAAGTGAAACTTATCGTACTCAAAATCGTGGTGGTGTTGGAATTAAAGGTATGACTACAAATGAAGAAGATTATGTAGAAAACATCATTTCAGTAACAACTCATGATTATTTAATGTTCTTTACAAGTAAGGGTAAAGTATACCGCGTAAAGGGTTATGAAATACCATTATTTAGTAGGCAATCTAAGGGATTACCAATAATTAATCTATTACAAATTGATAAAGATGAAGAAATTAAAGCAATGCTAAAAGTTTCAAACGATGAAAGTAATGAATATTGTGTATTTTGTACGCAAAAAGGACTTGTAAAGAGAACTAAATTAGAAGAATTTGAAAGTATCAGAAAAACAGGTAAGATAGCAATATCATTAAATGAAGATGACACATTGATTGATGTTAAGAAGACATCTGGCAATGATGAAGTTCTAATTGCATCATCTAATGGTAGAATGGTACGATTCAACGAAAATGAAATCAGAGTCATGGGAAGAAGTGCAGCTGGTGTTAAAGGAATTGAAATGGATGAAGGAAAATGTGTTGCTTGTGAAGTTGCACAAGGACCTCAAGAAATTTTAGTTGTAACAGAAAATGGTTATGGTAAGAAAACATCAACTGAAGAATACAGAATGACTCATAGAGGTAGTAAAGGAGTTAAAGCTCTGAATGTTACTGAGAAGAACGGAAATATAGTTTCATTTAAAATTGTAAATGGTGATGAAGATTTGATGTTGGTTACAAATAGTGGTGTTATTATAAGAATAGCACTTACTCAAGTATCAACAACAGGTAGAGTTGCACAAGGTGTAAGATTGATTAATTTAAAAGATGATCAAAAAGTAAGTACGATTGCAATTTTAGAACATGAAGAAATTAACGAAGAACAAACTAGCGAATAGTTTGTTCTTTTTTATAAAAA
>CAMOPK010000011.1 GCA_946622285.1 uncultured Bacillota bacterium | reverse complement strand
AACAGGATATCCACCACGTTCTGATTTACCATCAATTACTTCATCATTTGATAAAACTGTTCCAAGTTCTTCACACCAGTTAACAGGCATATCAATATATTTAGCATAACCATCTTCGAATAGTCTCTTAAAAATCCATTGTGTCCATTTATAGTAATCTGGATCGGATGTTGATATTTCGCGATCCCAATCATATGAAAATCCAATTGATTTTAATTGACTTCTAAATGTTTTGATATTTTCATTTGTAAATATTGCAGGATGATTTCCTGTTTGAATTGCATATTGTTCAGCAGGAAGACCAAATGAATCATATCCCATTGGATGTAACACATTAAATCCTTGCATTCTTTTCATACGACAAACAACATCAGTTGCCGTATATCCTTCGGGATGACCAGCATGAAGACCTACTCCAGATGGATATGGAAACATATCTAAACAATAAAACTTTGGTTTTGAAAAGTCTCTTATATCTGTCTTAAACGTTTCATTTTCTTCCCAATACTTTTGCCATTTCTTTTCTACTTTTGAAAAATTATACATTTTTCTTCACTTCTTTCTTTTTATAATAATAACCAATTGCTAAATAAACAACTAATATTAATATTGCTAATGTTATAGCTGCAACAATAAAACCAATATATATGTTGTTAAATAAGCGCAGTACCATATAGGCAGTGCCACATATAAATGCATCTGCTAAAGCTACTATTAAAGCAAATTTCTTCTTATCTTCATGTTCAAAATTAATTTTATATTTTCCTTTAATTATTAAAGCCGCTGAAGATGTGAAAATCTTCTCTCTTTTTTTCTTATTAAAAACAACAAAAATTAAATCGAATAAGAAAATAAATAAAAATACTATTAAAAAATCTAATAAATGTCCCATTTTTACCTCCAAAAAAAGTATTATGACATAAGGACGATTATACGCGGTACCACCTTATTTCACAATACTTTGTGCACTTAAATCGTTAACGCCGATATACGGTTTTTACTCATCCAAAGCGAGTTCGTAAACTTTTTATGAAAATTTGCACCAACCATTTTCTCTCTTTAATAAAAATAATTTACTACTATTCTTCTTCACTTGATTTATAACGTAATTATATTATATATTTTTTAAATTAGCAAGCATTTTTTATACTGATGCAACGTAATCTAAAAGTTTCAAGAAAAGATTAATAAATCTTGGTTGTAAACCTTGTTTTTTAAGTTTACGAATTTCAATTCGTTTTCTTTTTACATCTAAGTTCGAGAACATTATTCCGTCAATTGCAATTTTAAGTTCAGTATCAATTGCAAGATCAGAAATAATACCTTCAATGTCATCATTTAACACTCTAAAATTAGATGATTCAATATCCTTACCAAAACACTTAATTGATAATCTTGAATTAGTATTAACATCTTTTAATTCGATTACTAAATCATTACCATCTACGTATTTATTACATGGATATTCCTTTAAATTAACTTCTGTTTTAACTTCAGCATTATCACGAACATTTTTCAAAATTAATTTGTAATTTCTTGTTGGATAATTAACTGCAGTATTACCTTCTTTAGGTTTAATAATAATCTCATAATTATTTGGTAAATATTTATATTCAATATCAGTTTGAAAAGAATTGTTTGCTTTATATGCTTCACTAATACCATCATCTTCATATAAAACATAGTTATTACTAGCTCCAGGGAAAAATGTGATTTCTAAATTAGTTGGATTACTAACATCATTTATGTTTTCATTAACACCCATTGGGATGATAGCACCAGCTTTTGCAAATACTGGATAAACTTCATCACTATAGAATAATACATACTTTTTATTACCAATAAACTTTTTGCCACTATATATGTCATACCATATACCATCTGGTAAAAAGAAACGATGAATTGCTCTTTTCATTATTTCTTCTTTTTTACTAAGAATTGGAGAAACAAATAATTGACTCCCCAAGAAATATTCACGATGATAGATTTCATCATCATAAAGATCTGGATATCTATAGAAAACTGGCTCTATTAAAGGAATACCTTGACTTGTAAATTTAAAGCCTTCTGTATATAAATATGGAACCAATTTTTGACGAAACATCATAAATTCTCTAGCAATTACAAATGTATGATAATCCCATTTCCAAGGTTCACGCTTATAGTATTTACCTTTAGCAGACGAAATCATGAATATCGGACTAAAAGTAGCTAATTGAAGATATCTTAAATATAATTCAGATTCTTCAACTCCACCACCAAAGCCACCATAAGCATGTGTAGCCCATGTTATACCGCGGTTAGCAAGATTAATATTATATTCACACATCTTGATTAAACTATCCCAACCGACTCTAGAATAACCGGTTGAAATAACTGGATAACGATGTGGAGCTATATATGAATCATGTGTAAGTATCAATGGTCTTTTATTATTGATTACTTTAGTATCTAACGTATGATAATGATTCAAATAAAATCGAGTCGTATTATCATTAGCTTCTAATCTAAAGAAATCAACATCTAAATTTGTAAGTGAATGAACAAATATTTTAAAATATATGTCTAAAAATACTGTATCAAATACATTAAATGGTATTTCACCTTTTTCGTTTGGTTTAATATATTTAATAGCTGTTTGATATGATTGTTCACATCTTTTTATACTTTCTGTTGAATTTAAAGTTAAACCTAAACGAATTTTATTTTTATGTAAATATCCAATCATCTTAGCTGGTTCTTTAAAATTATTAACATCAAAAGTAAATCCAGTTTTTAAATTATAATATTTTTCAAAATGGTCTATATGCCAATCATTATTAAGAACAATAACTGATGTTGGAACTTTTTTACTTTGAAAGCCATTTAAAAGTTTACTTAATGTATAGTCATTATAATCGTCTTCTTTATACCACCAAACTCCAAGTGCATATCTTGGGACTAAGTTTGGATATCCAGTGATTTTATAATAATCATTTAAACCACGATAGAATAATGAACCATAAACAAATACATAAATGTCTACATTTTTTTCATTTTTTCTTTTTGACAATGTACCATCTTCATTAAAGACTAATGTATTAGAATCATCAATACTTGTAAATCCATCAGTTGAATACATTCCTTTAATTTTAGGTAAATCATTGTTTTTATCAAATTCTCCACAAGGAGACATATAATTTCTTACTTCAGGGTGTTTATAATACCAAGCTTTTTCAGTACCTGTAATATCAATTTCTAAATTTGCAGTTGGGTTTAAAGGGTTAGCTTGAAACTTTGATTCCTTTTGATAGGTTAATGTAAAATATCTTGTTTTTATTTCAAGAAAATGCGAATCACTTTGAACATAGAATTCCGGTCTTTTGAATCTTCTATACCAAACTCTCTCGCTTGGTCTATCTTCAAATTCACCAGTTTCACTATATTCTAAACGAATAAGCGATTCCGTTAAGACAGTAAAACGATAATTCTTACCTTTTACTGTTGCTTCTTCATTCCCTTTTGCCAGGTTCAAATCAAATTTGAACTGGGAACCCAAATTATACATAATATCACCCTTTTATATTTTTGTTATTTGCATAAAGTTTGTTTCTAGGTGTTCGTTAAATGGATAACTACCTGTTATTATTACTTTATCTTCTTCTTCTAAATTAAGTTTCTTTTTAGCTAAAGCAGTTACTTTAGTCATTATCTTATCTAAACTATTAAGTTCATTAATATATACTGGAACAACTCCAAAGTAAAGATTAAGTGATTTAATTGTTTGAATGTCTGGACTAGCAGCTAATATCAAACATTTTGGTCTAAATCTACTAATTTTTCTTGCTGTTGCTCCACTTAATGTTGGTGTAATAATTGCTTTTGCTTTTAATTTATTTGAAGCAGTTGCAACACTATATGCAATTATTCCTGTTGTATTTTCTCGTTCTGTACGATATGCCTTATCTAAGAAATCTAGATAATCAATATTTTCTTCAGTTGAAGCAATTATTTTAGCCATCATTTCTAAAGTTTCAAGCGGATGCTTTCCAATTGTTGTTTCACCACTCAACATTACAGCATCTGTGCCATCTAAAACAGCATTTGCAACATCGCTTACTTCAGCTCTCGTTGGTCTCATCTCATTAGTCATTGATGCCATCATTTCTGTTGCAACAATACTAATTTTACCAAGTATATGACATTTATTAATAATCATCTTTTGAATACTTGGAACGCGTTCAATTGGAACTTCAACTCCAAGATCTCCACGAGCTACCATAACACCATCGCTTAAATTGATAATGTCATCCAGTTCATCTAGTGCTTCTCTTGTTTCAATTTTTGATATTAATTGAATATGATCATTGTTATTTTCAATCAACATATCATTAACACTTAATACATCTTCGTGAGTTCTAACATCTGATAATGCAATATAATCGACATCTGGATTTTTACAAGCAAATAAGATATCATCATAATCTTCTGGTGTTAAAAATGGAATATTATAAGTTACATTAGAAGATATTATTTTTCTACCTTCTTTTATTTCACCACCAGCATTAACCTGGCAAATTAAATATTCCTCAGTTTTCTCTAAAACTTCAAGTTCAATTAATCCATCATTTATTTTTAATATATTACCAACCCTTGTTTCTTCTACAAAGTTATTATATGAAGTCGTGAATTTTGTATTATCGCCGATCAAGCGATCACGATAAATTCTGATTTTTGAACCAGTCTTTAAAGTTGCTGAACCACCTTCAAGTTTACCTATTACAATATTATTACCTTTTGTATCAATCATAACTGAAACATAAGTATCTAATTCTTCATTAATTTTTTTTAATTCATCAATGATTTCTAGGCATTCTTCTCTAGATGTATAACTCATATTTATTCTTAAAACATCTAAGCCATTTATAATCATTTGTTTTAAGACACTAGCATCTTCACAGCTAGGACCGTATGTAGCAATTATCTTTGTCTTTTCCATACACTCACCTAGTATAATTATAGCAAATATTATGATAATAAGGAATAATATTTTCTGTTTTTAATGAAAAAAATATTCCATTTGGAATACTTTTTTATGGCACTCTTACATTTAAATGAAAGAAGCTTTTAATTTCACTAAATTTACTTGTTGACTGAAACGTTGTCTGCGATAATGCTATGGTTTTACCATTTGCAGATTTTGTTGCAGTGATTACCCAATCAAAATGATCAGTATTTACATATGTACTAGGATTATCGTGATTAACAGATGGAACAGATTTTGCAGTAAACCAATGTTTCCAACAAATTGGATCACTTAAGTCACAACCTCCAGTACCACCACTTGTTTGACCGCTTGCGCTTGTTCGCGTTAGTTGCTTTATTGTTCCGCAATCTTTTGTTAGATAAAGTGTTACTGTTACAGTTTCTCCAACATTCATTGTAATTGTAGATCTATCAGCAAGAGGACTACCATTTAGATATCCAGTTAAAGTTGCAGCATGTTTTCCACACCAACTAGCAATTTCACCTGGATCAGTAGGATCTGGGGTCCAAATAGGCGGTTGAGTTGTTTCTTTCTTCTTTACTGTTATTGCTATCTGCTCTGAAATATTACTATCAGCAACACGCATTCGAACATAGGCAGTTCCCGCAGCAACACCTTTAACAGTGTCTCCAATTAACGTAATATAATTTCCACCTGACAAAATGTCAAAGGATATTTCTTTTTTGTCACCAGTAGTTGGTGTTATAGTAACTGGAATTGTATAACTATCCCCAATATAAATCGTTTTACTAGCTGGAATAGTTGCAGATGTAATTGTAGAGATTTTTTTAGTGCTGCAAGATATTTTTGTTGTATTTCCAGCTATATCTTGAACAATTACACTTGCCAAATTATAATCCATTATATACTTGAATGTATTAGAACTTTTAAATTCAGTATAATCATTACCTGCATAATAACTATAACCTTTAATTCCAGAGTCATCATTACCAGTCACTGTATATGTAACTACCCCACCTTGAGAAACCGCTGAACATGTTCCTGTTGGTGGTATTCTATCAATATTTTCAACAAAAACTTTTTTTTCTGTTGAATTTCCATGAATATCATAAATTTTAAAAATGTATAAATCATTTGAAGTTGCATCATATTTTACAGTAACATCTTTAGATGTGGTATTATCTGGTAACACTATATGTGAATATTCATTACCAGTAATTTTCAATGTTATCTCAACTTTATCCTTAGTTGCAACTTCAGGTGATAAAGTTACTTGAGCATACATATTCAAGTCTTTATCAATAACTGAAACAAGCCTTTTTTTAGTTGATGTTAAGCCTTTTGAATTAGTAACTTTATAAACTACCTGATATTCACCTATTACATTCATATTAACATTAGTTGTTGTTGTAACCCTCGATGTTATTGGCCCATCAGTTGGATCAATTGCGATATAACCAGGTTCAATATAAGTACTACCTACTTTTAAAACAACATTTGCATCACCATTTAAAGTTATAACAGGCGCATCTGCACTTGCAACATTGCTAACAACAACATAACGATTAACTTTTTCTTTCAAAGTTCCATTATCATATACCATATATGTTACAGTATATAAACCTGGTGAATTGCGGTAGTTCGTACTTTTTTGCACAGTATATCCATTTGAGTTATAACCAGGATCTACAAATGTAGTATTATTTTCAACAACCAATGGATTAGCTCCTAAAATAGTTATATATTTACTGGTTGCTGATTCCATTGAAGAACTTTTATATGAGTCACATATAAGGTATACTTCATAATTTATAGTGCCGTTTCCTGCTTTTATTAGAACACCACTATCTTTATTACAATCATATGTTTCTCTCATTCCCATTTGTGAAAGTGTAAAATAATAATCTTCTTTAATATCAATGCGACCATTCTTAACATAATTTCTAGTGGTTGCAAGCATACTTTCTTCTAAACTCTTATATTTACTATCTTTAGTTAATACGACAAAAATCGTTATTAATGCAATAACGATTATTGAAATAGCAATTATTAATTTTTTCTTATCTTTAAAAAATGTGATTTCCCTTTTTTCTTCTGAATCCATATTATATCCAAACTCCAAATACAATAGCTGCCATACTTAATATTAAACCAGCTACCCAGAAAGTTTTAACTATATCATTTTCTTTCCAACCAAGTTTTTCAAAATGGTGATGTAAAGGTGTCATTAGGAATACCTTTTTACCTCTAAAGATAACTGATAATGTTTGAATTATACAAGTTAATGTTTCGATTACAAAAACTCCAGCAATTACTATCAATGTTAATTCATGACTCGTAATAATTGCAATTGCCCCCATTGTTGCACCTAAACAAAGTGATCCCGTATCACCCATAAATACTTTTGCTGGATGAGTGTTATAAAATAAGAATGCAAGTAAACTTCCTACTAAAATAAAGCAGAAAATTGCAACATCTTCATATCCATAAACGCTCTTAGAACTCCATGCAATAAGACCAAAAGTTAAAAATGCAATTATTGAAAGTCCACCAGCAAGTCCGTCCAAACCATCAGTTAAATTTACTGCATTGCTACTTGCAAGTAATACAAATAAAACAAAAATACCATAGAACCATCCCATATTTATACTAATTCCAAGCGTTGAAATTGTAAGTACTGGTTCATGTCCGCTATTAATAAATATATAGAAAAAAACAAGTGCAATTATAAGTTGACCAAATAGTTTTTGCAACTGCGTTAATCCTTGATTATTGTGCCTTTTGATAATTAGATAATCATCTAAAAATCCTACTAATGCATAACCAAAGAATACAAAAACAACAATAAATAAATTTTCTGTAAATGCTATTTTATCTAAAGCAAGCAATACTAGAATAGTAAGTATAGTTGGAATAATGAATATTAATCCACCCATAGTTGGAATTCCATTTTTTTCCTTATGTTGTTCACTTAAATAGTCACTTAAATTTTGTCTTATTTTTAATTTTTTTAACATTGGAATTAAGAAATAGCCAAAAATAATTGCAATTATAAATGCAATCATCATAGCTAAAACACTTTTTGCTAAGATTAGCATGTAACCATCTCCTTAATAATTATATCATTAAAAAGTAAGTTCAAGCAATAAAAAAAAGTCTATATAGACTTTTTCTTATTATTTCTTCTCATCTAAAATGAAATGATAGAAAACACTAGCTAGACCAGCACCTAATAATGGTCCAACAATGAATACCCATACTTGTTTTAAAGCTTCGCCACCTTGTAAAATTGCAGGTGCTAAACTTCTAGCTGGGTTAACACTTGTTCCAGTAAATTTAATTCCAATTAAATGAACTAATACTAAAGTTAAGCCGATAACTATTCCAGCAACATTTGAGTGTTCTTTTTTAGAGGTTACACCTAATATTACTGTTACAAAAATAAATGTTAAAATTGTTTCAACTAAAACAGCAACTTTTAAGCTTCCTGCTAATTGACCAACTCCACCATATGTATTTGCTCCAAGTGCAGCAAAACTATGTAATAAAAGACCTAAAACTAAAGATCCTGCTAATGCTCCTAATACTTGAGCAATTACATAGCATACAAAATCTTTAGTATTCATCTTTTTTGTGAGAAGCATTGCAAATGAAACTGCTGGATTAATGTGACAACCAGAAACATTGCCAATTGAATACGCCATACCAACAATTACAAGTCCAAATGCTAAAGATGTTGCAACAATATCGGCTTTAGTTACAACTGCCACTCCACAAGCGACTAAAACTAGAACAAATGTCCCTACGAATTCTGAAATATACTTTTTCATATTCTACCTCCTAGTTTCATTATATCACAAATTAATTTCAAAGAAAAACAGGAATTTTTCCTGTTTTAATTTAGAATTCACAACTACCAGGTGTTCTTGGGAATGGAATTACATCTCTGATATTTTCAACACCAGTTAAGTACATAATTAATCTTTCAAAACCCATTCCAAATCCTGAATGGTAGCACCCACCATATTTTCTTAAGTTTACAAACCAATCAACAACATCTAAATCTACACCCATAGATTTAGCTCTCTTGACGATTTTTTCATAATCATCTTCTCTTTGAGAACCACCCATTAATTCTCCTGCTCCTGGAACTTCTAAGTCAACAGCAGCAACAGTCTTGCCATCTTCATTTTCTTTCATATACCAAGCTTTAATATCCTTTGGCCAATTTGTAATAAATACTGGGCCATTGAAATATTCAGTGATATATTTTTCGTGTTCTTTAGCAATATCACCTTCATAATCTGGTTCAAACTCCCATTTGTTTCCAGATTTTTTTAATAAATCAATTACATCATGATGAGAAATTCTTGTAAATTTAGAATTAATAATTTTATTCAATTTTTCTTTTAATCCTGGTTGAACCCATTTATCAAAAAAATCAATTTCAACACTGCATCTATCTAGAACATATTGAACAACAAATTTTAACATGTCTTCTTCAATATCCATAAGGCCATCTAAATCACAGAATGCTATTTCTGGCTCAATCATCCAGAATTCATTTGCATGTGTTTTTGTATTAGATTTTTCGGTTCTAAATGTTGGACCAAATGTATAAATCTTTTTAAACGATAATGCATAAGCTTCTCCATGTAATTGACCTGTTCCTGTTATAAATGAAAGTTTACCAAATAAATCTTTTGACATATCAACTTTGCCATCTTTAGTCATTGGTAAATTATCAAAGTCAAGTGTTGTAACTTTAAACATTTGATTAGATCCTTCACAATCAGCAGTTGTTATAAGTGGTGTATGAACATAAATATAGTTGTTCTTTTGAAAATACTCATGAATTGCAAATGCTGCTACATTACGGACTCTAAAAACAGCTTGATATTTATTAGTTCTAGCTCTCAAATATGCTTGCTCTCTTAAAAACTCATCAGAATGTCTTTTTGGTTGCATTGGATAATCTTCTGGGCAATCGCCTAATAATTCGATTTTTTCTACTTTTAATTCATAATCTTGACCGGCACCTTCACTCTTTACGAATAACCCTTTTACTTTGATAGCTGAACCAATATGATATTTTTGAATTTCATCAAAATCTTTTAGTTCATTGTTATATACAAGTTGTAAATGCTTAAAACATGTACCATCAGAAAAATCGATAAAACCAAATTCCTTTTGCTTACGATGATTCTTAATCCAACCTTCTACTACAATTTCTTTATCTAGAAATTCGCTTGCTCTTTCTAATAAATCTTTAATATCCATAATTTCATCCCTCTCTAATAAAAAAAGTTAATGACATGAAGAGGCAATTACTCGCGGTGCCACTCTTCTTATCATTAACTGATATCTCTTAAATATAACGGTTTTAACCGACTTTGCCTACTGATTTCAGCAAAATACTCAGTGGTGTTATTCATAGTAATATATATGCCAGTTTCCATCATCCTAGCTTTCTATTATATAGAGGTTACTATTACTTCTCCACTTCTTCGCTTTTCTAGCTAAATTTTAGCATTTATTTTTTTTAATGTCAATTAATATCATCCATATCATCTAAAATTAACAAGTTATCAAAAGATTGAAAACTAAGCAATTTTTTTTCTTTCTTGCCCATATGAGTTGGAATTATAGTCGTATTTGGATATTTTTTTAAGAACATTAAAATATCATTTACACCCAAATGTGTTTTAGTTCCTACTTCAAATGTAGAATCAATTACTACTTTACTACATTCATTTAAAATTCGATTAACTGATTCACATAACGCAGTGTCACCTGTAAAACCAATCTTCATATCTTTATCTTTTAAAATATAACCATAAGCTTCCATATTATCATGATTCATTGGTAATGATGATACAGCAATATGATCAACTTTTACATCTTCAGTTGCTTTTATATATTCGATTTTAATACTTTTAAATATCTTTTTAGCAGTGTTAGGAAAAGCAAGTTCAGTTAAAGCTTTTATTTTTTCTTCGGCATCTACTGGACCAATTATTTTTAATTCGTTCTTATCATCTTTATATTTTTCTAATAATAAGAAAGGAATATCAAAATAATGATCACCATGCATATGAGTTAAGAAAATAGTGTCAATACTATTGATAACTATTCCATTTTTACGCATTGCTTTCAATGACCCATTAGGTATATCAATTAATATATGCTTATTAATTACTGCACATGCTGAATTAAGTGGTGAAAAAATTCCACCTGTTCCTACTAGTTTAACTTCCATTTTTATTCTCCTTTAGAATGGCATTTTCATATTACCATTACTCATATTTTTCATCATCTGTTTCATTTGTTCAAACTGATTTAACAAACGATTTACTTCGCTTACTTCACGACCAGCACCTTTGGCAATTCTTTGCTTTCGACTTGCTTTTAAAACTTCAGGATGTTTTCTTTCATAAGGTGTCATCGATAATACTATAGCTTCAATATGAGCCATATCTTTAGGATTAATTTCAACATCATTTAATCCCATCTTTTTAGCTCCTGGTATCAACTTTATTAAATTTTCAAGAGGACCAAGTTTTTTAATTTGTTTTAAATTTATTAAGAAATCTTCTAAATCATAACTTCCTTTACGCATTTTTTTAGATAAATCTTTAGCTTCTTCTTCATCAATGACTGATTCTGCTTTCTCGAGCATTGTCATAATGTCGCCCATACCTAAAATACGAGTAGCCATTCTATCTGGATGAAATTCTTCTAATCCATCCATTTTTTCACTGACACCAATCATTTTAATTGGAACATTAGTTAAATGACGGACAGATAGTGCAACACCACCTCTAGTATCACCATCTAATTTCGTTAAAATTGCCCCTGTGAGCGGCAAAGACTCATTGAAGCCTGTTATTACATTGATAGCATCTTGGCCCATCATACTGTCTATAACTAGCAAAATTTCACTGAATTTAAAGTTATCATTGATTCTTTTTAATTCATTCATGAGTTCTTCATCAATATGCAAACGTCCTGCAGTATCGACAAGGATGTAATTAAATCCATTGTTTTTAGCATAATCAACTGCATTTTTGATTATTTCAACTGGATCTTTCTTACCTTCTTCATAAACTTCAATATTAAGTTCTTTACCAATTTGCTTTAATTGATCAATAGCAGCTGGACGATAAATATCACAGGCAACCATTAATGGCTTTTTATTATATTTTTTTCTAAGTAAATTTGATAATTTGCCTATAGCAGTTGTTTTACCACTACCTTGAAGACCAACTAGCATTAACATATTGAATGAGCCATCTGTTACAAGTGGCGCTTGATTACCACCAAGTAATTCTACAAGTTCATCTTTTACTATTTTTACAAATTGTTCACTAGGCTTTAAACTTTTTTGAACTTCTTCACCTAACGCTTTTTCTTTTACTTTATTAGTAAATTCTTTTACTACTGTATAGTTAACATCAGCTTCTAGTAAAGCAAGTCGGATATCACGGACTATTTCACTTATGTTTTCTTCAGTGATTTTGCCATAACCTTTTATTTTACTAACAACTGATTGTAAGCGATCACCTAAACTTTCAAACATCATATATCACCATATTAATTATAACTAAAAACAATAAAAAAAATCAACATTTTGTTGATTTTTTTATACTTGTCGTTGTTTACCAACTACTGTTACTGTGAATGAAACGTTCTTATCAGCAGATGAGTTATCAGTTGTTACTGAGCTATCATTACCATAAGCCCATTTCCAATATATTGTTTTTGTTGTACTTGCACCTGCATTAAGTGTACCAGTTATACTATATCCACTTGCAGTGATATCAGTCTCTGTTGTGAAATTTGAATCACTATAGAATTTTAAATTAGCAGGTTTATTTACAAAGTTGCTAAATGTCATTGTATAGTCGGCTGCAAGATCACTATTAGCAGTACTTAAAGCGATAGTAAATGATCCAGATGTTCCTGGAGCCATTGTTGAATTATAGGTAGTACTTGATTGTGATGGCGTTAACGCTATTGTAAAGCTTGAAGCATCATTATTTGCTTTAAATGACCATGAAGTAATAGTTGCACTAACAGTGCCTGTAATATTACTACGATAATAAGCATATGTACCAGCAAATATCATAGCCAAGCCAATAAAGAATAAAACTATGGCTAGTATAATTGCACGACGTCTTTTTTCTTCAGCTTTGTACTTAATTGAAGAACTTGATCTGGCCATAATTTCACTCCCTTTCGTCTTATACTATACCTATTTTCAATTTAATTATACCCCGTGAAATTATGTGATTCAATATGACTTTACACAAAAAAACGAACTAGTGTAAACCTAAAAGTTCATTAGTTCGTCTTCTTTTTCTTTTAACTTCTCTTCAACAAGCTTATTGAATTTGTCAATCAATTCTTGAACATCTTCATTTCCAGCTTTTTTGTCATCATCAGTTATTTCTAATCGTTTGATATCATTGTTAGCATCTTGTCTGATGTTTCTCAAAGCTATTTTGGCTTCTTCTGCCATAGCTTTTACTTGCTTAACATATTCTTTTCTTGTTTCTTCTGTCAATGGTGGAATATTTAAAATAATTACTTCACCATTGTTATTTGGTGTCAAACCAATATTTGATTCATAAATTGCTTTTTCGATTGCTGATAAACATGATTTATCATATGGTTTTATACATATTTGACGTGCTTCAGGTATCGAAATGTTTGCAAGTTGTTGAAGCGGAGTATCAACACCATAGTATGAAACTAAAACTCCATTTACAATTGAAGCACTTGCACGACCCGCTCTTACATTAACAAATCTATGCTCCATATTTTCAACAGAAGCTTCCATTTTCAAACTGGCTTCCATTAAAATTTCATCCATTATTTATCTCCTCCAATCACATTATATTATAATTCTTATTTATTTACAATCTAGATTTTGAAGATAAGCTTCTAAATCAGCTAGTTTATCTCCTTTTAAAATACGACACTTGTGATATTCTTCTTTGCTTTCTAATATTGCTTCTGCCATTCCTTTGCAAGAACCATGTCCACAAGCCCCACAATTATATCCAGGTAATTTTTTTTCTAATTCTTCAACTCTCTTATCACGAAGTAATTCTTGGGTAACTGAAAGAATTATACCAAGTATTAAAGCTGTGAGACCTAAAATAATTATTCCCTGCATTTATTACACCCCTTACAATATGAACTTTTAGACTTAATTGACAAAAATAAATATAAAACAATTAAACCTATTAAAATTAAGAATGGCATTAGATGAACCTCCCAAATAAGATAGCCATGATCGTTGCTACAATTAAAGCAATTGGATATCCTTTAAAAGATTCTGGAACATCACTATTATTTAATTTTTCTCTGATTGTTGAAAGAACATAAATAACTACTAAATATCCTAGAGAACTAGCAAAAGCAAATACAAGAGTCTCTAAAAAATTATAGTTATTATTAATTACTACAAGTACTGTTCCTAAAACCGCACAGTTGGTAGTAATAAGAGGTAAATATATACCTAAATTCTTATATAATGTCTTACTTACTTTTTTAATAAATATCTCAACTATTTTAACTAAGCAAGCAATTATTAAGATAAACATTAAAGTTCTTAAATATGTTGCTTTATAAGGAACTAAAATATAATTATAGATCAAGTATGAAAATATACTCGAAATTACAGTTACAAAAATAACTGCAAGTCCCATCCAAAACGAATTCTTACGCTTATTTGATGTCCCAAGGAATGAACAAAGACCTAAAAACTTAGTTAAAACTATGTTTTCAGTTAAGAATCCTACTATAAATATACTAATGAGCGACATGTTTTTTCCTCCTTATCCTTATGAAATTGATTAAGGCTAACAGAAGTGCTAATGTTAAAAATGCACCTGCTGGCTTAATCATCATATTAATCGGAATAAAATTCGGAAATATATTTTTTAGTGCAAGTGAACTACCTGTCAATTTAGCAATTCCTTCACTACTCATAATTGTGATTGAATTATTACCTAAAAGTTCACGTGTAAATCCTAGTATCATAAGTGCAAATGTGAATCCTAATCCAGTTCCAATTGCATCTAATATACTTACTCCAACATTTTCTTTAGAAGCAACTTCTAAAGCTCTACCAAATATAATGCAGTTAACTGTTATAAGTGGTAAATAAATGTTTAAAACGCCATATAATTCTGGTAATTCATTTTTTAAAACAATTTCAACCAATGTTACAAATGTTCCTATTATTAAAATGAATACTGGTATTTTAACTAATTCAGGAACAATTTTTCTAATTAAAGAAATAATTATATTTGAACCCAGTAATACACATAATACACAAAGCCCCATAACATATGATTTTTCAAATGTTGTAGTTACTGCTAATGCTGGACACAATCCAAGTAATAGTACAAAAACTGAATTTTCTTTAGTTATATTATTCCATATTCTTTTCATACATTACCTCCATAATAGTTATAAACTAAGTACATAAGAGCACCACATATTATAGCTACCAAAGTTAAAACCAAAATTGCTTTTATATCTTTTTTCATATACTACCCCTTATAATCAATCAAAACGTTATTAACTAACTTCTTGATAGCATTTGATGTTATAGTTGCACCACTTACAGTATCAATTTCTGAAACATCATTTATATTTTTAAATTTAGAAACATAATTACTTTCTTCAACTTTTGAATAGAAACTATCTGCTTGTTCTAGAATTTCAACACTTTCAACTTTATCACCAGATATAATAACTTTGGCTTTGATTGTGCTTGAATATCCTTTTTGAGTTGCTATATAAACTTTTTTATTTCCTTGATTTTCTTTTGAAACAATGCTGAAGTTTGGATCCACTGTCACTTTTTCATCCTTAGATTCTGCTATATAAAGTGAAAGACCTAAAACAAGAGCAAATTCAATTAAAATTAAAACAACAACTTTTTTAAGATCAAATCTTGCTTTTGCTCCAATTCTATCAAGGATAATAACAAATAAGTTCATAATTAAAATACTTGTTAAAACACCTTCAGGAGCTGATGTTAAGAATCTAAATAAAACTGTAAGAATTCCTAAAAAGATACCATATATATCTTGAGCTATTGGTGTAGTTGGACTCGTCACAGGATCAGTTGCCATAAATATAGCTCCAAAGAAAAGTCCACCACTTAGTATTTGAAATAATGGGAACCATAAGCCTACATCATTTAAAACACCAATAATATATGTCATTATAAATACTGTTGTAATATAAGTAACTGGTATGCGCCATTTTAAAGCTTTTTTATAAACTAAATATAAGAATCCAAGAATACATAAAAATGCACTTGTTTCACCTAATGAACCTGGAATCATACCAAAGAAAAAACTCCAAAGGCTACCATATGGTTTTACCAATGTTTCATATGAGCCAATCGTTTCAATTGCTGCATAATTGCTTAAAGGCGTAGCTTTTGAAACAGTATCAACTTCATATAAATTTAAATATCCCCCATTGTTCATAATAGTTGCTGCAAAAATTGTAATTACAAATAATCGACCAACTAAGGCTGGATTAAAAATGTTATTTCCAAGTCCACCAAATATAATTTTACCCACAACAGATGCAATAATTGCACCAAATATTAATATCCATATTGGAGTATTAAGTGGCATTATCATTGCAAAAAATATTCCCGGAAAAATACTATATTTCGTTTTTAAATGATATTTTATATTTTTTGTTTCTTTTTTAACTAAAATTGCATATAAATACTCTGTAAAAAATGTTACAAACATACTTATAAACACAAATATTAGTGGTAAAAACATTCCATAAAGAGTAACTTTACCATTTATATATGGAACAACTCCATTTTTGTAAAATGCAAAAAGAATTATGGGAATTAATGCAATAAGAAGATGTTTCATAATATTATTGGTCTTATTTTCAGTTCTTAAAAATGGACCAGTTGCTAATGCTTCTTTCATTATTTCACTTCCTTTATCTTTTCTTTTGCAAGTCTTATATATTCACGTACCTTTATTCCTGATGGACAAATATATGAACAAGCTCCACATTCAATACATTTTTCAGGATGAAGTTTTCTTAATTCTTCAACACTATTGATATTATCCTTAATCAAAACTGGGGAAAGCAATGCTGGACATCCAGCTACACATTTTCCACATCTAATACATGGAAGTTCAGTTTCTTCTTCTTTCTTTAAAACTAAAACACAGTTTAAATTAGGTGTTACTATCAAATCATCTGAAGGAACTGCTTGTCCCATCATTGGACCACCTGCAACAAAAACATAGTTTTTTGCTTTTTTTAAGCCTTCAATTGATTCAATGATTTCTTTGACTGGCGTACCAATTTTAACTACTACATTTTGAGGCACTTTCATCATATCGCCTGCAAATGTAACTGTTCTTTCAGTTAAAGCACGATTATATTTAAGTGCTCCATAAATTGCATATATTGTTGAAATGTTATTAATTACAACACCAAGTTCAATTGGCAAACGATCATAATCTTCTTTCATGATTCTTTTTACAATCATTCTTTCCCAACCCATTGGATAAATATCATCTAATAAGGCCAATTTAATCTTTGGATATGTTCCTATATGATTATTAAGTTCATCAATTAAACTAGTATTTGTCTTTTTAACTGCGATATATGCTTCTTCTATTTCATTTATTTCTAAAATAGCATCAATTGCTTCTAATATTTCTTCTGAAAAGCTAAGAGCTAGCATTTGATCGGCTGTAATATATGGTTCACATTCAACAGCATTAACAATTAATGTATTAATTTTTCTTTTAGAATCATATTTAGCATAAGTAGGAAATCCTGCACCACCCATGCCAATAATACCTTTTTCTTTTATTAATTCAATAAAAGATTTTTTAGAAATACTAGATAATTTTCTATTTTTCTTAATATTTAATTCTGAATCTTTAAAATCATTTTCAATCTTAATACATTTTACTGTTTCACCAGTATAACATAAGTGCTCTTCAAAACCAACTACAGTACCTGAAACACTAGAAACTAGAGGAATTTTAAAATTACCCTTTCTTCTAGCAACAATACTACCTTTATTAACATAGTCACCTTTTTGAACTAACTCAGTTATATTAGTATCTCCGCCACTTATCAATGGTATATAAATAAACTTTGGACGCATATATTTACCTAATGCGTGTTCAAGTGTTTGTTTTTTATATTTTGGTAAATGTAAAGCCATTTTTATATTCAACTCCATTCTATATAAATTATACAATTTTTTATGAGTTTTTAAAAGACTAAAAAATAACAAGATTAAATCTTGTTATTTTATCGTAAATGTCACACCTTTTTTCTCGTTTTTAACACTTATATCATATTTAATAAGTGATAGTGATCTTTTTACAATTGAAAGTCCTAACCCAAATTGACCCTTAGCTCCTTTTGTATAAGGTTTAAAAATATTATTAACAATATCTTCATCAATATTTTCGCCATCATTATAAAGCATTATTTTTTTACTTTTTATAGTTATTTTAATATTACTTTCAGTATATCTCATAAAATTAGCAAGCAAGTTATCAAATATTGTTTCCCATAATTCATAACTTCCATTAAAATTGGTATTTTTATCACTAAATGTAATTTCCCATTTTATATCTGGTCGTTGCAACTGAAATTTTTTAACAATATCCTTAATTACATCTTGCAAATCAACTTTACCTAATACTAAATCTTTATCATTATCTTTTAAATAATTCAATTTATTTAAATATAGAAGAGAATTAACTTTTTGTTCTAATTTAAGGGTTTCTTCTTTAATAATATCTATACCATCTTCCGGTTTCATTACATTGTCTTCAATTCCTTCAATGTAAGATTTAATAACGGATATAGGGGTTTTAAAATCATGTGAGATGTTTTGATACATCTGATTTTTGTATTCATCTGCTTCTTCAAGCGTTAATTTCATATTGTCAATGGCATTAGACAATATAATAAATTCATCATCTAATTTAAATAAATAATTGTCTTTATAATTTTTGTTATCTAAATTGTCAATTTTTTCTTTTAAATGTTCTATTTTAGTAATAATTATATTGTTCCACCAATAGATAATTGCAACTATTAAAAGTGAAACAACAATTATAATTGGAATTAGTACTTTCGTAATATCTTTACGAATCTCTATTATATAGTTGTTGCTCGTTATAGCAACCTTATAATAGTTTAAATCTTTATATGTTGAATAATAATAAGTTTTATTCTTATAAGTAAATTTTCCGTCTTTATTTGTTACGTTTCTTAATATTGATCCGGTGTCTAAAGAAATTATACTCGATAAATTGTTTGAAACATATATCACGTCATTATAAATATAAATGTATCCAATATCATCACTTGTGGTATTTGCAATATCGTTTCTTGATACGATAAGTGCTTGTTCTAATGTATGATACATTCTTTCTTCATATACAGGTAGTATTTGTTTTGGGAGAATAAGTAACAACGTTATAAATATCAATCCTACTATGATGATAATTATAGCTAATAGTTGTTTATATAGTGTTAATTTTGCTTTTTTCATGACAAGCGATACCCGAATCCGTATAAAGTATTAATGTTAAATTTTGGCAATTTTTTTCTAACACGTCTAATTAAGTCATCAACAACACGATCATTACCAAAATAATCGGTTCCCCACACATTTTTTAAAATTTCATCACGGCTAAACGATTTATTTTTGTTTTCAATGAAGAAAAGCACCAAATCATATTCTAATGTTGTTAGGGAGATTTCTTTATTATCCTCTAATACGATTCTTCTTTCTTTATCGATTTCATATGTTTCATAGATTGTCTTAGAAGTATTCTTAGTATAAACTCGTTTAATAATATTGTTTACTCTTAAAACTAATTCTTTAGGAGAATAAGGTTTTGTAATATAATCATCACTACCAAGTTCAAGCCCAAGTATTTTATCAAGTTCTTGATCACGGGCAGATGTAAATATTACAGGAACACTTTCATCAGTCTCACGAATTTTTTTAATTATGTCATAACCACTTATATCGTCGCCTAACATAATATCTAGTATCCAAACAGATACTTCATTACCAATATAGTTCATTGCTTCACGACCACTATATAGTGATTTAACTTCATATCCAGAATTTTCTAAATATGCTTTAACAATATTATTTAAATTCATTTCATCTTCAACAAGACATATCTTATACATAATTGACACCTCGCATTTATTATATCATATCAGCCTTATATATCACCTCTTATTATTTCTAGTTTTGTTTTTTGTTTATATTAGGAGTGTATAATTTATTTTATTTTCAAAGTTCTTTCTTTGCTTCTTTCTTATATATCACCTGCCTTACAATTTAATTATAATTTTTTAATTTGGGAGCATTACCAAATATTTGTGGGAAATTATGGTAGATAAAAAAAATAAGCAGTTTATGCTTATTTTTCTTCATTTTGTCTCATTAATGGAAATAATACTACATCTCTTACTGATGGCACATCATAGATTAACATAAGTAAACGATCGATTCCGAATCCAAGTCCTGATATAGGTGGCATACCTTGCTCCATGGCACCCATAAATGATTCATCAATTTCCATCGTTTCATCATCGCCTTGTTCTTTAGCAATTAATTGTGCTTCAAAAGCTTCTCTTTGAACAATTGGATTAACAAGTTCTGAATATGCTTTACAAAGTTCAGTTCCACCTGCTACAACTTGGAATACATCAATGATTTTATTATTTTTATCATTTCTTCTTGCAAGCGGAATTAAAACAGCAGGATAATTATATATTACTGTTGGTTCTACAATGTTTGCACGAATTGTTCTTTTGTAAACAAAATCAATTACTTGACTTAATGAATGATAGTCTTCTAAGTCAGTTTTAGAGAATAATCCTTTTTCAACAATTTTATTCTTTAATTCAACTGGATCTTCAATATCTAAGAAATTGAATCCTAATATCTCAGTTAATTTTTCAACATAATTAATTCTAATAAAATCTTTACCAAAATCTAATGTTTGACCTTGATATTCAATAGTTGTTGTGCCAATTAATTCTTTCATCAAACTTCTAACAAATCCTTGATAGAATTTTAAATTGTCTTCAAAATTCCAGTAAGATGCATACCATTCTACTTGAGTAAACTCTTGCAAATGTTCACTATCCATACCTTCATTTCTAAAACATTTTGCAACTTCATAAACACGATTAAATCCTGCAGCAATGCATTGTTTTAAATATGTTTCTGGAGCAATTCTTAAGTTTAATTCAATATCAAGAGCATTATGATGAGTATAAAATGGTCTTGCAGCAGCACCACAAACAGCACTTTGTAAAATTGGTGTTTCAACTTGTAAGAAACCATTTTCACCTAAGTATTTATGAATAAATGAATATAATTTGCTTCTTCCTAAGAATACTCTTCTAGAATCTTCATTTGATATTAAATCAACATATCTTTGACGATATTTTTCTTCGATATCAGTTAATCCATGGAATTTTTCTGGAAGTGGTTTTAATGCTTTTCCTAAGAATTCAAAATCATCAGCACGAAGCGTTTTTTCACCAGTTTGAGTTGTAAACATTTCACCATTTGCACCAATGAAATCTCCTACATCAACCATTGATTTAAAGAAATTATATTTTTCTTCTCCTACTAAATCAATTTTTATAGAGATTTGTAAATCTCCTTCTAAATCACGAATTCTAAGAAAACTTAGTTTTCCCATCTTACGCATAAAAACTATACGACCAGCAACTCTTACATCTTTAATTCCATCTTCTAATTTTGCTGCATCACAAAGTCGATGTGTAACTTCATATCTTTCTGGATATGGATTACAAACTTTTGCAATTTCTACTAATTTATCTCTTCTAACCTGTTCTTGTTCTGTAAACTCTCTCATCTTTTCACCTCAATAATTCTTGTTTTTGTAATTTTATCATGAATTGTTTCTTTTGAAACTAAAAGCATTACAAATGAAACAACCCAATATATAAGTTGAGCCATAATCAAAATTGATGTAGCTCTAGAATACCAAACTCTATTTAAAATGTAAAGTAATAATGGACAAAATATCATCAAACTTAGTCCTGAATTTAATAATGCGCGAATAATATAAATATTCCATGTTATTGAACTATCATTTACTAGTCTAACTTTCATTATTTTTTGGCCCAATGTCTGATCTTTTTTTATTTTAGGTATAAATATAAAATAAACAATTAAAATACCAGATATTATTAAATAATATTTAACAAATTCATGTTCAATATCATAAGAGATTTCATTTATTTCATCACGTTCTGCAGTTGTCAATTTATTATATGATTCAGCCTTTGCTTCAATTTCATCCATTTTAGCATAGCCATCTCTTATTTTACTATTTAAAGGAATAATGCTTAGCATAGCAGCAAGCAATATTAGTAATATAAAACCATCAATAATACTTGCTATAATTCTTCTGATTCGCATTTTTGTTCCTCCTCATATTCTTTTAGTAGTTTTAGTACTTCTTCTTTAGTTTTTACTTGTTGCAAAGCAACTTTTAATTTTTTTGTATTTGAAAGTCCTTTTAAATACCATGCAAAATGGCTTCTCATTTCTAAGCAGGCCACTTTTTCACCTTTTTGATCAATAAGCAAATCTAGGTGTTTTTTTATCATTTCTATTTTTTCTTTCAAAGAAACACTTTTTGGTTCAATACCATTTTCTAAATAATCAAGGCATTCTTTAATAAGCCAAGGATTACCTAATACTCCTCTACCAATCATAACAGCATCACAACCAGTATAATCAAGCATTTTTTTGGCATCATAACAGGATTTGATATCCCCGTTTCCAATAACGGGGATTTTAACACTTTCCTTTACTTTTTTAATAATGTCCAAGTCAACACTACCAGAGTATCCTTGACTTCTAGTTCGACCATGGATTGTTATCGCACTAGCACCTGCTTCTTCGCATATTTTTGCAATAAGTGGTGCATTGATATTTTTATTATCCCATCCACTTCTAATTTTAACAGTTACAGGAATAGGTACAGCATTAACAACTGCTTCAACTATTTCTTTTACTCTTTCAGGATTTTTTAAAAGAGCACTACCTGCTTGGGATCTTAATGCTACTTTAGGAACTGGACAACCCATATTTATATCAATAATATCTGGTTTCATTGCACCATATATATATTTTGCAGCTTCAACAAACGAATCGACATCATGACCAAATATTTGTTGCGCTATAGGTCGTTCTTCATCAGTCATATAAAGCATTTTTAGTGTTTTTGAATCACCATAAGTTATAGCTTTATCAGATACCATTTCGGCATATATAAGTCCACATCCAAATGATTTTATGATTCTTCTAAAACTGCTATTGCTTATTCCAGCCATTGGTGCCAAAACTACATTGTTTTTTATTTCAATATTACCAATTTTAAAAGCCATTTAATCACTTCCTTTTAACTTATAACTGAAATAATTATAATATAAGAGGACTTATTTTGCAATAAAAAGAGCAAATCTAATTTGCTCTTTTTTTCTTTGTTTTATAAATATATTTGTATATTTCAAATACAACTATTACAATTAATGACAACAATAATTGAACCATTATTTCTGTAAATGAAATTGGGGTTAAATTTAAGAATTCAGCTGTAAACGGAATTTCAGCCATCACTATTTGTAACAAAATTGCACTTCCAATTGCAAATATTGCAAAAGGATTACTAAAGAAAGGCACTTCGAAAATGCTATTCTTTTCACTTCTACAATTTAAAACATCGACGTTTTGAATAAATACCATTAACATCATTATTACTGATCTTGCATATACTACATCATAAGCTTGATCCATCATATATTTCCATACTAAGAAAACTACTAACGTTATGGTTATTCCAAGTATTAAAACTTCAGTCATTAAGTCTTTAGAAAATAGACTTTCTTTCGTGTTACGTGGCTTTTCACGCATTATATCTTTATCTGGTCTTTCAAATGATAAAGCAATGTCTTGTAATCCATTTGTAACAATATTAAGCCATAATAATTGTATTGCAAGAAGTGGAATATTAAATCCATATGCAATTGAGAATAAGAAAAATGCAACTTCTGCAAATCCACAACCAAGTAAGAATAATGTTATTTTTCTTATATTATTATATGCTGCTCTACCTTCTTTTACACCTTCGACTATTGATGTAAAACTATCATTAATAATTATCATTGATGCAGTTTCTTTAGCAACATCTGTGCCACTTCCCATAGCAATTCCGATATTTGCAGCTTTTATGGCTGGAGCATCATTAACTCCATCTCCGGTGACAGCAACAAATTCACCTTGACGTTTAAATGAATTAACTATGTCTAATTTATCTATTGGTGTTACTCTTGAAAATACTCTTATTTTACTTACAAAGTCATCAAATTCTTGTTCTCCAAGTTTACGATACTTTTCAACATCTTCACCAGTTGCAACTTCACCAAAGTTATCACATAATTTTAATTCTTTTGCAATTGCATAAGCAGTTAATGGGTGATCTCCAGTAATCATTACTACTTTGATACCAGCATTACTACATTCCTTGATTGATTTTTTAACATCTTCACGAACAGGATCAATGAATGCTACCATGCCAATAAAATCAAGTTTTTTTATGTCATCTTTTTCTGTTCCTTTAACTTTTCCATCGGCAATAGCAATAACGCGGTATCCTTCACCAGTTAAGCCAGTGTTTTGTTTTTTATATTCATCATCTTCTTGAGAAAAAGACATAATTTTTTCCAATGAACCTTTAACTGTACATCTAAGTTCTCCATCTTTTCGGTAAAAAACTGCTGAATATTGATTTTCTGATTCATATGGAATAATTTCTTCAATACTAGGTTTGCTTTCAATACCTATTTTTTCAGCTAGTGCTAAAAAAGCAATATCGATTGAATCTCCATATGATTCCCATTTATTATTTTTATTTTCTAAATGTGCTTCATTATTAATTGCACCAAGTAATGCTAAATATGAAGCTTTTTCTAAAGGTGCTCCATCAATTGGTATTACTTCACCTTCACCATTATAACCACTACCAGTTACTTCATATCTTGATCCATCTGCAAGAATTATTTCTTTTGCAGTTTGTTCATTAACAGTTAAAGTTCCTGTTTTATCAGATGCTATAACAGTACAACTACCAAGTGATTCAACAGCATTTAATTTTTTCACAATTACTTTTTTCTTTAGCATTCTTTTAGAAGCAATTGTCAATGCCATTGTTAATGCAAGTGGAAGCCCCTCTGGCATTGCTGAAACAGATAAAGCTATTACGCATATAAATATATCTTTAGGAAGATACCCACGATATATTAAAACTCCAGTTGTTATAATTGCAACAACTATAATTATTAATGTTATTTGTCTTGAAAATCTTTCAATTCTTATAGTTAAAGGTGACTTTTCTTCTTCAGTTTTAGTAACTTTATCAGCAATTGCACCTATTTCTGTATTAATTCCAGTAGCTACAATAACTGCTTCAGCACGACCTGTTACTACAGTAGTACCTGCATAAATCATATTTTTTCGTTCAGCAAGTATTACTTCACCTTCAATTTTGTCAGAATTTTTTGTAATATTTAAACTTTCACCTGTTAATGGAGACTCATCAACTTGAAAATTATGGCATTCAATTAATCTAGCATCTGCTGGTACTTTATCTCCACTTTCAAGTAAAATTACATCACCAATTACAAGTTCACTCGAGTCGATTACTTTTTCTTCACCATTACGAATAACTTTTGACATTACTTTTATCATGCTGAGCAAACTTTCGGCACTTTTTTTAGCTCTTACTTCTTCAATTGTTCCAATAATTACATCGACAGTAATAATGAAAATTAATGCTATTGCATCTACTTTTTCTTCTGCAATAAAAGATAGAATAACTGTTACAACTAAAATTATTTCAATTGGATTTTTAAATTGTGAAAGTATAGTCATAAAAATACTCTCTTTTTTAGTTGAAGGAAGCTCATTTTTCCCATTTTTAGTGACTATTTCTTTTGCTTTTTTTTCAGTTAAACCACTTTTGCCAGTTCCTAAGATTTCATATACTTCGTTTATATCTTTATTATAAAACATAGGCCCCTCCTATTATCACTATATATATTTTACAGGGAAATGAATTTTTTTTCAATAATAAAAAACTATAACAATTGTTATAGTTTCACTGATACTCTTTTTTTAATATCGCTTGTAAAAAGCAATTTAATAATCTCGTCATAAGTCTTAACTGATATATATTTTATATTATCTTTTACTTCAACTGGAATATCATCTAAATCACGTTCGTTATCATATGGTATAATGATTTCTTTTATCCCATTTCTATATCCACCAATTGATTTTTCTTTTAATCCACCAATTGGTAAAATATTTCCGCTTAAAGTCATTTCTCCAGTCATTGCTATAGTATTTTTAATTCTTTTATTAGTTAAAGCACTTATTAGAGCAGTTGTTAATGTAATTCCTGCACTTGGACCATCTTTAGGAACAGCTCCTGCTGGAACATGGATATGAATATCATTTTTCTTGAATATTTTATCATCTATTTTAAGTAATGATGAATGTGCTTTAATATAGCTCAAAGCTATTGTTGCACTTTCTTTCATGACATCACCAAGTGAACCAGTTAACTTTAATTCACCAGTTCCAGGATAAAGTGTTACTTCAATATCTAATGTATCTCCACCTGCTAATGTGTAAGCAAGACCTGTTACAACACCTGGTAAATGTTCTTTTTCTTTTACTTGTTCTGGATATTTAGGTTTACCTAAATATTTTTCAAGACTACTTGAAGTAATTGTTATTTTCTTATTTTCTTTACCTGCTAAGACATTTTCAGTTACAATTTTTCTTGTTAATTCATCAAACATTCTTGTTAATTCACGAACGCCTGCTTCTCTTGTATATTGTCTAATGATTTTTAAGATTATTTCATCCTTAATTGACAATAGTTTTTCGTCAAAGCCATTTTTCTTACAAGATTTTTTAATTATATGTTTTTTAGTAATATCTAATTTTTCATATTCAGTATAACCAGATAAACTTACTATTTCTAAACGATCTTTTAAAGGATCTGGAATGTTCTCAAGATAGTTAGCAGTCAATATAAACATTACTTTAGATAAATCATATTCTTCTTCAATATAGTTATCAATAAAGTGTTTATTTTGGTCAATATCAAGTACTTCTAATAAAGATGAGGCTGGATCTCCTTTAATATCTTTAGTCATTTTATCAACTTCATCAATCAAGAATACAGGGTTAATACTACCTGCTTTTTTCATCGATTGAATTATTCTTCCGGGTTGAGCCCCCATATATGTTTTTCTATGACCAATTATCTCGGCCGGATCATTAAATCCACCTACTGAAAGTTTAACAAATTTACGATTCATTGCTTCAGCTATACTTTCAGCAAGTGAAGTTTTTCCTACTCCAGGAGGACCTACTAAACAAATAATTTCACCATTTGTTTCTTTAGTTACTTTTTTAACTGCAAGATATTCAATTATTCTTTTTTTTACATCTTCAAGTCCTGCATGAGAAGAATCTAAAACTTCTTTAACATTATTTAGATCTCCATTATCTTTTGTTTCAACTTGCCATGGTAATGAAAGCATTGTTTCAATATATGTACGCTCAATATTAAGTTCCGGAGACATTGAGTTTAATGTTTCATATCTTCTTAATTCTTTTAAAATTTTATCTTTTATTCTTTTAGGTGCTTTTAAATTTTCAAGGCGACTAGTGAATTCATTTTCGTCTTCATCTCTGCCATTTATTTCACCTATTTCATCTTTAATTGCTTTCATTCTTTCTCTTAAGATATATTCTTTTTGAGAAGCATCAAGATTTTTCTTTACTTTGGCATCAAGTTCTTTTTCAATACCATATATTTCACTTTGTTTATATATAGATTCTAAAAGCATTTCTGCTCTTTTTATCGAACTGGTTGTTATTAAAAATTTAAATCTTTCTTTTAATGAAATTGGTAAATAAGGAACAACTATGTCAGTATATTTACTTAGTTTTTTTTCCTTTTTAATACTTGCTAAAAAACTATTACTTACATTAGAAACATTTTGAATATACTTTTCTAATTCTAGATTAAGTTTTCTTATTAAAATTTCTTCAGATTTTTCATCTATCTCATCAGGTTTTACTACTGAAACAATTGATTCTAGAACTTGTGATGAATGATTTACATTTAAATATTCATGCACATATCCTCTTTCTTTTGCTGATATAACAACTCTTGTTTTACTGTTTGGTAGTTCAAGCTTATGTGTTATTTCTGCAATTATACCTATTTTAGGTAAATCAGTTATTGATGGCACTTCTTCTAATGCATCTTCCTGACATACTATTAATAATCTATTATCATGAAATAATTCGGCTACTTCAATAACATCTTTATTCATGTCATTATCAAATTCTAATCTTAATTCATTATAAGGAAGTAATACTACTCCTCTTAGAATCATAACCGGTAGATTTGTCTTAATCAAAATAACACCTCCACTCAAATTTGATTATTATTATAGTATGAAAAAATATAAAAGTCTACATTTTATCTTTAGCTTTTTCATTTTATTCTTTTCAATTTTTGGTTATTAAAGTAATAAAAAAATACTTGATTAATATCAAGTATTTTTATTTGTTATTGAACTATTGTTGCAGTTACTGTTTCTCCTGTTAATAGTACAACATTTAAGGTAGTAACATCACTTACCTCATAAACGTTTACGCTTGGATTATCACCTGTGCAAAGAACAAAGTCTCCATCTTTAACTGCACTGAATTCAATCTCTTCTCCATCCGCATAAACTACTATTTTTCGGTCTGGAGATAGATTTAATTGATCTAAAGGTACAACCCTAATAGTATAAGATACTGCTTTCCATGTTGCATATAATGTTTGATTACTAGATAGTGTCAAACTTGTTCCAACAGCATAACCGCTTTCAGAATAACTGTTTGCACCCCATCCATTAAATTTATATCCACCGCGAGTAAATGCATTGTTTGCAAGTGTTACGTCGCAACTTCCACTTTCGTTTCCGTTATATGCTTGGAAATTACATGTTGAAGGTGATGTTGTTCCAGAACCACCATTAGCATTATATGTTAATGTTCTTGTTACAGTTTTCTTACAATTATAATAGTATTCTAAACTTGATGTAGTTAATGGTATAGATACTGATATTGTCGATCCCATTGCTGTTCCATTAGAAGTTGACTTTGAGTTTTGACTTACACCAGTACTTGTCCAACCATTTTGCATTGTTGCATTTGGTACTATTAAAGTCCCACTTGTTGCCCCATTATATAATGTTACATCTGCTGTCATATTTGAAACGGCACAACTATTTGCATTAAATTGAGCTGTAACTACTTTCTTCCATGTTGCATAATATGTCGTATTACCTGTTAATGTTACTGTTTCACCAGGCATTGTTCCACTTTCTGAAGTAGCATTTGTACCCCATCCATTAAATGTCCAAGATGCATATGTAAAGCTATTGCTTGGTAATTCTACATTACAACTATTTGCTTGTGTTGCTCCATTATATGCTACTGGTAAAGTACAAGATACACTGCTTGAACTTCCATTACCACCATTTGCATTAAATGTAGCAGTATATGTTTCAGGATTTTTCTTACAATTGTAATAATATGTTGATGTTGCTTGATCTAATGGAACTGATATAGATATAGATGTTCCAATTGTTGCTCCTTGAGTTGTAGATGAAGCACTTTCACTTACACCTAAACTTGTCCAACCATTATTCATTGTTGCGTTTGGTACTACTAAAGAACCACTTGTTCCACCATTATATAATGTCATACTAGCTGATTTATTAGCTGTTGTACAGCCATTTGCATTAAATGTAACTGTTACATTTTTTCTCCAAATTGCATAATATGTCATATTTGAGCCAAGATTTACAGTTGCCCCTGATGCTGTACCTGTTGTTGCTGATGCTGATGTTCCCCAGCCTACAAATGTCCAACTATCATGTGAAGATTCAATACTTGGTAATGTAACACTACAAGTTGTTGCTTGAGTTGCTCCATTATATACTTCTGCAATAGTACATGACAATGTATTAGTGCTTTCACTTAAGCCATTTGGATCAAGTGATAATGTATATGTTTTTGAATCTTTTTTCCAAATTGCATATCTAGTTGTGTTTCCTGTTAATGTAACACTTGTATCAGCAGAATCACCAGTTGTTGCTGATGCTGATGTCCCCCAACCTTGGAATGTCCAGCCACTATATGTATATGAATTAGCAGGTAAAGTTACATTACAACTATTTCCTGTAGTTACCTTACAGTTTGTTGTAATTGCTGTTCCTGTTCCACCATTTGCATCAAGTGTCAATGTATATGTTTTTCTACTTGTTACAATTGTACTTGGCGTATTACTTGCATTATTAGCAAGGTCTTTTACTGCACCACTTTTTAAACTTATAGTAGTTGTTCCGCTTTCACTTGCTGCTAAAGTTATAGTATATGTTCTTCCATTTTCTATATTTGATGTTGCAATATTTGCTATAGAAATATTAGAATTGCTTAAAGTAAATGCACTTGCTGAAAGTGTTGTTGTTGCAACTCCAGTTTCATTATCTACACATGTAAGTGTTAAAGTTGCAGTACTCCCGACATCAACTGTTGGTGCAGTACCAAATGTACAAACCGGTGCTACAGTATCAACTACTTGTGGAATTAAATCAATACTTACTATTTTTAATGCACTTGGCACTGTTACTGCTGTTCCAGTTAATGCATCAATCCAATCGCCATTTGGCTTCTTATAATAAATTATCATATCTGATTCTTTATCACTTGTAATTGTTTTAGATGCTAACATTATCTTTTTGGTATTTAATATTCCATCATAAATATCATTTTTATTTCTTGTGAATATGTGTTTACCTACAAGATAATTTTGAACTGCAATATCTTCAACTGAATAATCAATTCCTTCGCTAATTGAATTCCCGTTGCTGATTGTAGTTGCTATATCAATAACTTCAATATCGAATTCATTTGGAACAGTTAATGAAGCATTTGTTAAAGCATCAATCCATGTTCCATCAGCTTTTTTATAATAAATTATCATATCTGACTCGTTATTGCCTGTTAATGTTCTAGCAGCCAACATAATTCTTCTTGTTGTTAAAACTCCATTATAATTTTCATTAGTGTTTCTCGTAAACATATATTTTCCTATAATATATGTTCTTGCTTCAACATTATCTTTAGATATTACTTGAGCACTAACACTTGGAATGATAATTAATAATAGTAAAATTAACAAATTTAATATTTTTCTTTTCATTCTTTTATACTCCTTTACTTTATAAGTATATCACAGCTAGGTTTCAAATTCTATGGTTATTGTAATTATTTACATATAAAGTTTGTCTAAAAAAAGACCAAAGTTTCCTTTGATCTTTTTTTAATATTAATTTCCAGAATAA
>CAMOPK010000010.1 GCA_946622285.1 uncultured Bacillota bacterium | reverse complement strand
CATTTGGATTTATTATAATGATGATTCTTGATGTAGCATTAGGATAGAATGCTCGGAAGATTAAGATATTAAGAGAATTCAAAAAATTCTCTTTTTTGATGGTATAATAGTTATAGACGATTAAATTGGAATTAATTAAACTAAGAAATGAAGATATAAAAGAATTTAAACAATTCAAATAGTCATGCTTATGAAATGATTGAAGATGATGGTATGTTTAGATTTGAAAAAGTAATAAAATAAATAATTGTCTAAGATATTTCTAATTAGAAATTAGTTATTTAATAAATTTTATAGTATAATGATTTTAGGAGGAAAATATGAGAAAGAAATTTTTAATAAGTTTATTAGCAATTGTTATATGTTTAATATTATCTGGTTGTGAAGAAAATAATAATTCAGGTAACAAGTCAAATAACGAAACAAATCAAACAAGTGAATCAACAAATAATAATTCATCTGATGATGTAATAATAGATGATGAAATAATTGATATTGATGACGAAGAAAATACACCAATTGTTGGCGAAAATGTCAATGTAACTGAAGTGATTAATTGTGACGGATGCGTATATGCTTACTTTTCAGGAGAAGGAGACAAAGCAAAAAAATTAGGTGACACATTATCATCTAATGAGTATACAAACGATATTCGAACATTAAAAACATCTGGTGGAAAACAAAGACATAATTTTTTTGGTTTAGTACTTTCAGGTAACACTATTACAAAAGCTTACTCATGTATTTTAAAAGATAGTAAAATATATTGTATTCAAGGATCTGTAGATGGAACTTATCATACAAATAACATTGGTATTTTAAATCAAATATTTACTGCAGCTAATTGTAAAACTATATCTGACGGACATAATTACTGGTGTACAGATGGAAGTTACAATGGTAATTCTAAAACAAGTGGTTATACAGCATTACATTATGAAACCAGTTGTACAATATATGGGAAAGACTCTAATACTGGTAAATTGATTTGTCATTAAAAACAAAAAAACTAGTTAAAGCTAGTTTTTTTATTGATTAAATATGAATTGATTTGCATTTTAAAAGAATAACTGATATGGAGACTAGAAGAATCTAGTCTTTTTTATGTTATAATAATTGATATTGAAAGGATGTCACAATTATGATTTTGAATATTAGTGGAAGAACGGATATTGTTGCATTCTATTCAGATTGGTTAATGAATCGTTTAGAAGAAGGATTTGTTGATGTAAGAAATCCTTTTAATCCTAAAATGGTTAGTAGAATAATGATGGAAGATGTTGATTTATTGTTCTTTTGTACAAAAAATCCGATACCAATTTTAGATAAGATAGAAAAAATAAATAAAAAAATGTATTTTCATATTACATTAACTTCATATAGAAAAAATATTGAACCAGGACTACCACCTAAAAAAGATATTATTGAAGCTATTAGAAAATTATCAAAAATGATAGGTAAAGATAATATTGTAATAAGGTATGATCCAATATTTATAAATAGTGAATATACATTAGAATATCATGTTAAAGCATTTGACAAGTTATGTGCTTTATTAGATGGATATACAAATAAAATATTGATATCTTTTATTGATAATTATAAAAATGTTAGAAATAACTATAATATTTTAAAATATATTGAATTTACTGAAAAAGAATATGAAACAATTGGTAAAAAATTCAGTGAAAGTGCTAGAAAACATAATATAGTAGTTCATACTTGTGCCGAAAACAGAAATTTAACTGAATATGGTTTTATTAAAGATGAATGTATGTCTAAGGAATTAGCATTTAAATTAACAGGGAAAGTTTACAAAAAATGGAAAGCAAGAAAAAATGTGCCATGTGAATGTATAGAAATGGTTGATATAGGTGTATATAATTCTTGCAAGCATTTTTGCAAATATTGTTATGCAAATTTTGATGAGAAACAAGTAAGAGATAATTATAGTAAACATAATCCTAAATCATCATTATTGATTGGTGAATTATCTAGTGATGATATTATAAAAAGGAGAAGTTAAAGTGTATAAATTGATTGATTCAGATGGTAAAGAATATTTGAGTGATGTTCCTGGAACATTAGGTGGTAATAAAAGACTAAAAATCTATGGAAGACTTGATTGTCCATCTGCTAATAGATGGATTCAAAAAGGATATTATGTTAAAGATAGAGTATTTTTTCTAGATAAAAAAACTGCAATAGCAGCTGGTTATAGGCCATGCGCAGTTTGCATGAAAAAAGAATATATGGAATGGAAAAAAAGTGGATCAAGTAAAGTTTTAAAAAAGTATGATATACTAAATAAGTAGTGATAATATTAAATAAAGTGAGGAGAAAATTCATGAAAAATGTAATTATAGTTACAGGAGCTTCTTCTGGAATGGGAAGAGAGTTTCTAATTCAAATATTAAAGCGTGAGCCTGATATTGATGAAATATGGGCAATTGCGAGAAGAGAAGATAGACTAAAAGAATTAAAAAAAGAAGTAAGTGATAAAGTTGTTCCTTTGAAGTTAGACTTAACTGATAACAATGATTTATTAAAGTATAAGAATAAAATTGATAAAGAAAAACCAAATGTTATCATTTTAGCAAATTGTGCAGGTTTTGGAATCTTTGATCACTCTGAAAATATTGATACTGATATTAAATTAAATATGATTGATTTAAATGTAAAAGCACCTGTTGCTTTAATTGATTATACTTTACCTTATATGAAAGAAAATGCAAAGATTATGAATATTGCATCTTGTGCTGGGTTTCAACCAATTCCATACATTAATGATTATGCAGCAACTAAATCATATTTACTTTCATATTCAAGGGCTTTAAATCAAGAATTAAAATATAAAAATATTCATGTACTTGCAGTTACACCTTATTGGACTAATACAGAGTTTTTTGACCGAGCAATAGATCGAAGTAAAAAAGAAGTTGTGAATAACTATAATGCAATGTATGAAGCCTCAGATGTTATGAAACTTGCTATTAAAGATTTATATAGTCCAAATAAAGATGTTTCTTGTTATGGATTTGTGAATAGATTTCAAAAAACGCTTACAAAAATACTTCCACATAAACTTGTAATGAGAGTATGGAAAGGTCAACAAAAATTAGATGGAACCCCAGATATAAGAAAATAAAATATAGGAGTTGATAATATGGAAATAATAGTTACAAATGATTATAACTTAAAAGAAGAAGAAATGACTGAAGTTGTAAAAAGAGTTAAAGTTTTCCTAATTAATAGTAAAAATGAAATGTTACTTGGTTATTCCCATAATGAATATCAATGCCCAGGTGGACATGTCGAAGATGGTGAAACTTATATTCAAGCTATTAATAGAGAAGTTAAAGAGGAAACTGGAATTGAATTAAATCTTGAAGAAGCTGAACCATTTGCTTGTACTTATGGATATTATAAAGACTGGCCAGCCGTTGGTAAAAATAGAAAAATAGAAATCTATTATTACGAAATTAAAACTGATGAAAAACCAAATTTAGAAAATACTGAATATACGGAATCAGAAAAAGATGGAAGTTTTGAATTAAGATATATTTCACTTGATAATGTTGAAAATGAATTTGAAAGTAATGCTAAAAAATATGGGGATAAACATGGCATTGTGAAAGAAATGTTAAAAATATTTAAAGTATATAAAAAAATATAGGTGAACTATAATTGTTGGTGGAGTCATAAAAAAAGTTTGAAGAAAGTGGCTTTAATGTTGAGCTAACAGGAATTGCTCATATTAGAAAAAAGACTAGAAAATCTAGTCTTTTTTTTAAAAATGATATATAATAATTTAAGAATAAGGAGCATGCTTATGAAGAATGATATAACCTCAAAAGGAATACTCATATTTGTAGTTTGTATCTTAGCTTTAATAGCAGGGATTCTTTTATTTATGCCTGATAATAATAAATCAGTTTCTAATGCAAATATAAGTGAAGTTCAAAATGTTATAGTGACGAAACAAAAAGTTACATTAACAATCGGTAGAAAATATACTATAACAGCCATTGTTTCACCTTCGACGGCACTAGATAAATCCCTTACTTATGAAAGTAGTAATCCTAGTATAGCAAGTGTTGATAGTTCTGGCAATGTAAAAGCAAATAATGTAGGAACTACTACTATAACAGTAACTAGTAATAATGGAAAAGAGACTAAATGCATAATAACTGTTGTTGAAAAAAATGTGCCTGTAGTATCAATAAAACTTGATAAAAATGATGTAACTTTGGGTATAGGCGAAAGTATAACTTTAAAGTTAACTGTAACACCAAGTAATACAACAGATCATAATTACAAATGGACTAGCAGTGACGCGAGTGTTGCCTCAGTTGATTCAAAGGGAAAAGTAACAGCAAAAAAAGCTGGTTCAACTTTGATAACAGTTATAACTGAAAATAAAAAAATAGCAATTTGTGATATTACAGTAAAAGCTAAAACTAATAATACAATCAAAGCTACTGGAATAAAATTAAATATAGCAAGTAAAAAAATCACAAAAAATGATACTTTTAAATTGATGGCTACAATTACACCAAGTAATACTACTAACAAAAAGATTACTTGGAAGAGTAGTAATACTAAAGTTGCTTCAGTTGATTCAACAGGAAAAGTTACAGGAATCGGTGCTGGGACAGCAAATATTACAGCAACAATTGATGGTAAAACTGCAACATGTAAAGTTGAAACTAAGCTTGCAAGTAGAATCGCGTTACCGGCTTCACCGTATATTAAATATGAAAGTAAAACTTTAAAATATTATGTTATTAATAAAGGTACTCATTATTTAACGTATATTTGGATGGAAGATCCTTATGCACAGATAAAGAAAATAGATGCTGTAACTGCAACATATGGTAAAATTATTACCGATGCCAAAATAGAAGCGGGAACATATAAAAAGCAACGAAGGACAGTCCAACAAATGCTAACATCTTATATTAATCTTGGCATGATTTCTAAGAATAAAGGATTAGTTGCATTTAATGGAAGTGGCTTTTCAGTATCTGGTACCTGGGAACCACCGAGTCCATATTATGATATTCGAACTAAAGCTTTTGTTGTAATAAATGAAGGAGTAGTAACAAGAAAAAGAATTGTTGAAGACAATCCTAAAGGTGAAGAAATAATTATAGGAATTGCATCAAATGGTAATTTAAAAGTGTATGGTAAGGGACCGGGAAAAGATTCGACTGTAAGACAACAAATATATGATAAATTAATGAAAGATAAAGTTAGAAATACTTGGTCATTCAGGCCACAATTAGTAGGACCTGGCATAACACTTGAGGCAACAGCCGCAAATAAGAAAAATGCTAAGAGAAATATCATTTGCCAAGTTGATGCTAATAATTACATTATGTATTCATCAAAAGCATCAGAGACAAATCATCTAGAAACATCTAAATATATGAAGAGTCTTGGTTGTAAGATAGCATTTAATTTAGATGGCGGAGGATCGACAAGTATATCATATAAAAAATCGAATGATAAATCTCCAAGACAACTATTATGTTCTGATGGCACAGATCATAAAACATGTCGTTCAATAATAGAAGGAATATACTTTGTTGAAAAATAAAAGACTAGAAAATCTAGTCTTTTTTTAAATAATTAAATATTCTTTTATAATCTTCATTATTTGGAGCAAATTCGCCATTGTTGTTTTTGATTTTATTATAAGCTTCGTCAATTGAAATATATTTAACATCAGTAACTTCTTCTTTTTGAATAGTAATATCTTTTAAATCAATATTTTTTCTTAAAAGATAAGTGTCATAGAAAATATTTTCAATATAGTCTTTATCACTTTTTTCTTCTTTAATGGTGTATAAGTATTTTAATTCATTCGGATTAATAGTAATTCCAATTTCTTCTTTTATTTCTCTTATACAAGCATCAATTGATTCCTCTCCGGCTTGAACATGTCCTTTAACAAATATGCTCCACATATTTGCATAAAATCTTTTATTTGGACTTCTTTTTTGTATTAAAATTTCTTTTCCATTCGTAATTAAAGCCGAAATAGCTCGATGATAGTCACCATCTTTTTTTATTCCTTTTTTTGTTTTTATTTGACCAGTTTTATTACCAAATTTATCTAAAACATCAATTAATTCTTCCATAAAGTCACCATATTAATTATAACATATATTTTTGTGTTATAATTATCTTGGTGATAATGTGAATACAATCTTAGAAATAAAACACTTAAAGAAATATTATGGCAATAATAGAGGAGTAGAAGATGTATCACTTAAGATTAATGAAGGTGATATATATGGTTTTATTGGACCAAATGGTGCTGGTAAATCAACCACTTTAAGATCTATTATGGGTTTAATTAATATATCGAGTGGTAAAATTCTTTTTAATGATGAAGAATTAAATCCTGACGATCCCAAGATAAAAGAAAAAATTGGTTATCTTCCAAGTGAAATAAACTTATATGATGATATGACTGTTAAAGAAATATTTGATTTTCATGAATCACTTTTTGAAAGAGATTTATCTAAAAGAAGAAAAGAATTAGTACATTTATTAAAAATTGATGAAAATAAAAAAATAGAAGATTTATCTTTAGGTAATTCTAAAAAAGTAGGTATTGTATTAGCTTTAATGCATGAACCAAAACTACTAATATTAGATGAACCAACTAGTGGTCTTGATCCAATCATGCAAAATGTTTTTCATAATATTTTGATTGAAGAGCAAAAAAAAGGAACAACAATTCTTTATTCATCACATGTTTTAAGTGAAGTATCTAACTTATGCAATAAAATAGGTTTTATCAAAGATGGAATAATCATCAAAGAAGATTTGATTGAAAATATTAATAAAAATGATTTTAATTATTTAACAATTATATCTAAAGATATAGAAAATATTAAAAAAGATTTGAACTTGAAAGTAAAAGAAGAAAGTGAAAATAGAATAGTGTTATTATGTGATTTAGATGCAAATAGTTTAATCAAAAAATTATCAAAATATGATATTGAGAAAATACTAATTGAAAATGTCTCTTTAGAAGACTTATTTGAAGAATATTATAAGTAGGTGAATTATGATAAAAAGAGAATTAAAAATCAATTTAAAAAGTTTTATAATATGGACTTCAATTCTTGTTGGAATGTTTTTAGTAGTATTTTTAATATATCCATATATTCTTACAGATGAGACTGCAAAAAGTTTAGATGAGATGTTGAAAGTGTTTCCACCCGAATTATTAAAATCATTTAATATGGATTTAGCTTCTATTAATTCAGCATATGGTTGGTTAAAAACTGAAGGATTTATGTTTATTCTATTAATTGTTGGATTTTATTCATCATTTATGGGTGCTAATATAGTTTTAAAAGAAGAAAATGATAAAACAATAGAGTATTTATATTCATTACCAATTAAAAGAAATAAAATAATGACTAATAAAATAATAGTAGCACTTATATATATAGTGTCTTTGGTGTTAATACTTGGAATATTTAATTATATTGCATTATTAATAAGTGGAGATTTTAATCAAAAAGAGTATTTGTTATTAAGTATAACTCCGATTTTTATAGCACTTCCTTTATTTGCAATTAATCTATTTATTTCAACATTTCTCCATAAGACTAAAAAAACAGTTGGAATATCACTAGGACTAGTATTTATATTTTACTTATTAAATGTATTAAGTGAAACATCAAAAAATGTTGAAATTTTAAAGTATTTTAGTATTTACACATTAGCTGATATTAGAAACGTTATTTTGAAAACAGCTATTAATCCAATTAACATTTTAATATCACTTGGTATAACAATATTATTTATTATTTGTTCTTATATTAGATATAATAAAAAAGAGTTAGTAAATTAGAAAAGTTTAAACTCATATGTCATAATTAGATAGAGGTAAAACTATGGAAAATAAAGAAGCATTATTGTTTTTTGAAAGTATAAGAGAGTTTATTCCTCTCGATAGTAGTGGTAAAATTGATATTCAAAAGCTTAAAGAAGCTTTATTTAATGGTGATAAAAGTAATCCAATTATTAGTTACATATGTAGTAAAATACCAGAATTTTTTGCACGTGGATGTTCAACATTTGATGCATATTATAGTTTTTGCTCTGGGTCAAAAGAAAAAAGTGGGGAAACTTTATTGCCTAAAATATCTCAGGGAGATTTTTCTGATATTATTGAGTTTGAAAAAATGTATCCTCCTCTTCAATATATAGCAGAATCTTATGTGTTTACAAATGTTTCAAAAACGATTAATGCCATATTATTAGAAGAAGGGCATCTTATAACATCGAGATGGGCTAGTGCATACGAAAAATACAAAGATATATATGTGCAAATAATTAGAGACAATAGTTTCGATTACAATGGTAGAAAAATATGTGAAATGGATATTCCTCAGTTATTGAAACAGGATGATGTTAATAGAGAATTGCTAATTTTTGCTGCACAAGTATTTGAATTAAATAATCCTCAAAAAATAAAACCCGGTTGTAGCATAAGACATTTAGATGCTTTAAGAGGAATTCGTGCCAAAAAAGAAGGAGAATTAGCAAAAGCTAAAAGAGAATTGGAAGCAATTGAAAGTGAGTTAAAAAAATATAACGCTTTTACATCACTTTTTCATAAAAAAGATAAAGATAAAAAGTTAAATAAAAGAGCTGAATTAATTAAGAAAATTGAACAACTTGAAGAATTTATACAGAATTATGATAAGGAAATAGACAAAGAAGAAGATGCAATTGAATTTAATGATAACTATTATGCGAAATATATTCAAATTGTTCAAGAAAGATTGCTTCCATTTCTGAAAAAAGATATTGAAGAGAATTTAACACCAGAAGAAAGTCAAATAGTATGGACTTTAATTAGTGACTATATAAAAAATAATATTACTATTGAAGCAATGAGAAAAACTGAAGAAGATTTGTTTCAAGAAATGTCTTATAGACTTGGAAGGTTTATGTCAAATACGTTTGATGAAAGTATTCCCCAATTTTATAATGCACTGACTACGATATTAGATATGTCAAACGTAGTTGTCGATTTTGAAAAAGCAGATGACAAAAGTTTAACATCATTGTTAAGTATTATCAGAAGTCAAATAATGATAATACCGACAGATGCTGATCATCAAAAATTGGATAATGCTTATCGTACTTGTGATCTTCCTGGAAGTATGGGTGATTTTCTTAATACAGCATCTAGTCATGGCGATATTCCAGAAGACATGAGAAAACTTGGAGAAGATTATGAAAGATTGATGCAGATGAGTGATATTCAAGAATATGTTAAAGAAGCAGGAAGAATTTGGTATCGCTTTATGCAAATTCATCCTTATACCGATGGAAATGGACGAACTGGAAGATATTTACTTAATACTTTACTTGCACATCGCGGTATTATTATTCCTTCTTTATATAGTTCTTTAAGTGAGAGAAAATCATTTTTTGAAAAATTAGATAAAAATGTAATACATGTTTTAAATCCTGATTATGATGCTTTAGCACAAGATTTATTTGATTGTATACGAGAAAGAGCAATTGATTTAACAGGACAAAATAGATTAGGCAATGTTCCTACTATAGATGTAGAAAGTGAAATGTCAGTGGAATCAGAAGGGCAAACAAGTATTACTAGATAATTTAAAGCAATAAATATCAAGAAAATTGTAAGTTACATAATTGACTAGAGCAATCTAGTTTTTTTATGTTATAATAAAATCGGAAGGAGTGTACAAAAATGAAATATTGTTCTAGTTGTGGAACACAAGTTCAAGAGGGTGTTCCTTATTGCCCAAACTGTGGTAGTCCAATGAATCAACCACAAAGTGTTGAAGAACCTTTAACTACTGAAGTTAAAGTAGAGGAAAAACCTTTAACTGAAGAAACTAAAGTGGAGGAAAAAACTCCTAAGAAAAACCCTTTTAAAGGAATTGTTAATTTTTTTAGAAAGAAAATAATTTTGATTCTTCTAATTTTAGTAATAGTATTAGTTGCAATTATATTATTACTAACATCTAGAAAAGATAATCAAATTGAAATTAAAGTTAAGAGTAGTTTAGAAAAAATAGTTGAAAAAAGCGATTTAGAAACTATAAATATTGTCTATAACGTAATTGCTAAAAAGTGTAAAGATGAAGCTACATGTGATAAGACATCAAATAATATTGATAATTTTGAATACGTTGTTTCTTGTAAAGGAACAGTGACCGCAGGAATAGATTTTTCAAAGGTAAAAATAACTGTTCTAGAATCAGAAAAGAAAATCATTATTGAAATGCCTGAAGCAGCAATGCAAGGAGAACCTAATATTGGTTCAATTAAGTTCTTAAATGGTGATGAAGTTCCAGCATCTAAATTACCTGAAGCAAGAAAATTATGTCAAGAAGTGGCTTTAGATAAAAGTGAAACAGACGATAAGTTAATTCCATTTGCCAAAGATCAAGCTAAGGTTGTTCTTGAAGAATTCTATAAGCAATGGATTAAGGCATATGATTCTTCATATGTAATAGAAGTTAAATAAGAGGTGAGAGTATGAAGAAAATATATATATTAATAGCATTTATATTCTTAGTTTCTGGTTTAACTGGTTGTGGAAGTAAAGAAAAGACTCTGTCTGAGAATTTGAAAAAAATAGAACTTTCTGGTGACTTAGTGACTTATGAAGCCTATTATCATAATGTTTTAGAATATGATAAGAAAGCAGGAACTGGAATTTTAAATTTATTTGAAAAAGACCGAAGATTATTTGCTGAATATACAGGAACAATTAAATATGGTATTAATTTATCTAAAGTAAAAATTGATGTAAAAGGGAAAAACATTAATGTATTTATTCCAAAAGCAAGTGTTATTGGAGAACCAAATGTAGATAAAGATGATTTCAAAGAAGAAAACTTTATTGAATCTAAAGATGGTTGGTTGAATCCGAATCCAATAACTGCTGATGATATATCTGCTGCTTTTGATATTGCTCAGAACGAAATGAAAGCAACTGCTTTAGCAAATGAAGAGGTTTTAAATATGGCTCAGAAAAGAGCAAAGGTTGTTCTTGAAGAGAATATTGGGGAGTTCAGTGGCTTATCAAAAGATGAATATGTTATTAATTGGGAGTATGAATAAGATTGAAGAAATTCAATCTTTTTTTATGCACAAAAAAATTTTAAAAAAAGGGGGTTGACAATTTATTTTGTTTTTAATATAATGTTAATAACAAGAGGAAGACCTCTATATATTTTGCTGAGTGTTATTAATAAAATGATAATAACAATAGGAGGAGATAAAATGAAAAAAGTAGAATATGAAAAGATGACAGATTATGAGAAAGATGTATTAAATACATTCTTCAAGGTAGTCAATGAAGCTGGACCTTATGATGACGTGTTTGGTTATAGAACATACGCAGAATGTGGAATCTGTATTCAAAAGAAAGGTGATACCTGGATTACATATCATATGGAAAGATGTAGTAAATCTGGTAATAGAGAGTACAAAGATGTTTATGATATGGCAATTGATTTATTTGAAGTACTTGATAAAGAAGGAACTGATTATTGTGTAAGTCATTTTCCAAAGAAAGAAGAATTTACAAATAAGAAAAACAATATTAAGAATTTAAAATTATATACGGGATGCTTAATCATAGTTGATATGGTTAAAGGATTTGTTGAAACAGGAGGATTAAGTGATCAAGATATTAAAAGAATTATTCCAAGAATTATTGAATTAATTAAGGAAGCTAGAAAAGAAGGTAAATTGATCGTATTCGTTAAAGATACTCATACTGAAGATTCTGTTGAACACGAACGATTCGGAGAAATACTTCACTGCATATTTAATACGATTGAATGTGAACTTGCAGATGAGTTGAAAGAGTTTGCAAATGGTGAAGATGTAATTATTATTGAAAAGAATTCAACAAGTTATATGGAAGCACCAGAGTTTAGAACATTGATGGAACAACAAGTTGAGATGAATGAATTTGATGTAGTTGGATGTTGTACTGATATATGTGTTATCAATGGTACAATTGGACTTGCTAATTACTTAGATCAATGGAATAGAAGACATGTTATTAGAGTTCATGAAGATGCTATTGCAACATATGGTGAAGCAGCTAGACAAGAATATGTCAATGCAGCAAATCTACTTATGAAACAACAAGGAATTCAATTAGTAAAGCAATACAAGAAAGTTGCTTAAATTTTAGGAATTTGATATTAACAAAATGATAATAAGAAAGAAGGATATATATGAAGAAAATAGAAGGAAAATATGAAGTAATAATACCAAACATGAATCCAATGATGGATAGAAGAATTAAAGAGGCAATTGCAAAAGCAATTAAGGAAAATATTTCAGAAAATGCAATAGTTAATTATGATCCAAACAATATGACAATGATGACTGACTTTTATGAATTAACAATGAGTCAAGTAAATCATAATTTTGGTGAAGAAAATATGATTGAAGTATTTGATGGATTTTTTAGACAAGAACCATTTCATGCAGGATATGGAGTATTTGCTGGACTTGATCAAATAATCGATTATATTGAACATTTACACTTTACTGATGAAGATATTGAATATTTAAGAAGTTTAAACAAATTCACAGAAGAATTCTTAGATTACTTAAGACATTTCGAATTTACTGGTGATATGTATGTTGTTCCAGATGGAACTCCAGTATTTAGAAATGAACCAATTATAACAGTTGTTGCACCAGCAATCGAATGTAAAATCATTGAAACAGCACTTTTAGCAATTGTGAGTGCCAATATAGCTTATGCAACTTCAACAAGAAAAGTTATTAATGCAGCTGATGGAAAACCAGTAATGGATTTTAGTCCACGTCGTGCATATGGATTACATGCTGCAATGGATGCAAGTAAAGTAGCAGTGATGGCAGGATGTGCAGGGACATCAAATACTAAAGCAGCTAAGGATTATGGCATGAAACCAATGGGAACACATGCACATAGTTTAGTAATGGAAAATAAGACTCAAAAAGAGGCATTTAGAAAATATGTTAGAACATTTCCAGACAATCCAACATTACTTGTTGATACATATGATACTCTTGGTCAAGGAATTCCAGATGCGATAGAAGTATGTAAAGAAGAAGGAGTTGAACTTGGAGCAATCAGAATTGATTCTGGTAACTTAGCTGAATTATCAAAAGAGGCTTATGAAATGATGCATAAAGAATTTCAAAATGCAAAGGTATGTGTATCTAATGCATTAACCGGTGAAAAAATTGATGATTTGAAAGAAAATGGAGCAGTAGTTCATAACTTTGGAGTCGGCGAAAACTTATGTGCACCAATTGATGGTAGAGTTGGACCAGTTTATAAACTTGCAGCTGTTGAAGAAGCTGGAGAACTAATTGCTAAATTGAAATTAAGTAATACAAGTGAAAAAACAACTAATCCAGGATTCAAAAAAATATATCGTTTTTATGATAAAAAAACTGGAAAAGCACTTGGTGATGTGATTGCGCTTAGTGATGAAATTATTCCAACAAATAAATATACTTTAGTACGTGATGGTAAAACAATTACATTTACAAATTATGTAGTAAGAGAAATTCATGAACAAATATATAAAGGTGGAAAGTTAATTTATCATGAACCAACATTAGATGAAAGAATTAGATATTGTGAAGAAGAAATGAAAACAATTTATCCTGGTACTAAAACACATGAATATTTTGTTGAATTAAGTGACAGATTAAGAGACTTAAAAGAAGAAATGATTAAAGAAATAAGAGGAAATACACATGAGGGCGGACAAGTTAAAACAATTGGAAGACATCCAGAAGCTGTTTAAGATAATTGAAAAAAAGAAATCTACTCCAACATTTTTAAAAAGTGAAGCATATGAATTTACTTTAAATAATGGTTTAGTCGTTAAAAGAGAAAGAATTATTAAAGGAAGAAATGATGGATCTGCAGTAATAATTGTTCCTTATATTGGAAATGAAGTATTACTAGTGATTGAACCTAGAGTTTTTACTAAATCAGGTGTTGGAGTAGGATTTCCTGCTGGTTATATTGAAAATGGTGAAGAACCAAAAACAGCAGCTTTAAGAGAACTTAGGGAAGAAACAGGTCTTGTTCCAGAAAGAATAGAAGAAGTTGATGCTTTTTATCAAGATGAAGGTTGTTCAAGTGCATACAATCACATATTTCTTGCTCATAATTGTAAAAAATTATATGGTCAAGAACTTGATAAAGATGAGCATATTGAATATATGAGTTTCACAGTAGAAGAAGCTTTAGAACTTGAAAGAATGGGATATATAAATGGATGTAATTCCAAGATTGCCATTCAAAAGATCATAAGGAGATGATGATATGGAAAAATTTGATGCTAAAAAAATAACTGCAGAATTAATTATTTGGTTAAGAAATTGGTTTTTAAATAATGGTAAAGACTGTAATGCTGTTATTGGAATATCTGGTGGTAAGGATTCAACAATAGTAGCAGCACTTGCAGTTGCTGCATTAGGTAAAGAAAGAGTAATTGGGGTAATGATGCCGAATGGAGAACAAAAAGACATAAATGATTCTATTCGAGTATGTGAATTCTTAGGTATCAGAAATATTACAATCAACATAAAAGATATTGTTGATATTGAAACTAAAAGATTATTAGTTGGTGCAAAAGCGTTAGGTAAACCTGAATTAACAGAGCAAACAATCATCAATTTACCAGCAAGAATCAGAATGACAACATTATATGGAATTAGCCAGACCATGAATGGACGTGTTATGAATACATGTAATTTGTCAGAAGACTGGGTAGGTTATTCAACACGTTATGGTGACTCTGCAGGTGATGTTGCACCACTTGCGCGACTTACAGTTGATGAAGTAAGGCAAGTTGGTTTAAAATTAGGTCTTCCATATGATTTGGTTTATAAGACTCCAAGCGATGGTTTATGTGGAAAAACAGATGAAGATAATCTTGGATTCACATATGCAGTACTTGATAGATATTTAAGAACAGGTTTATGTGAGGACATTAAATTAAGAGAAAAAATAGATCGAAAACATGTATTGAATAAATTCAAATTAGAATTAATGCAAGCATACGAATATGGTGAAATAAAAGCAAAAGTAAAGTAGGTGAAAATATGAAATTAGGTGTTTATGTAGGAAGCTTTAATCCAGTTCACAAAGGACATATAAAAGTAGCAAAATACTTGCTTGATAACAATTATCTTGATAAAATAATGCTTATTCCAACACCTAATTATTGGAATAAGCAAGACTTGGTAGATATAAAAAAAAGAATTGAAATGCTTAAATTTTTTGAAAGTAATAATCTTATCGTTGATAGTACTCATAATTATCAGTATACATATCAAATCTTAAATGCATTAGAAAAAGAAAATCCTTGTGATGATTTATATTTAATAATTGGTTCAGATAATCTAGAAAAATTTCATTTATGGAAAAATATTGATCAAATTTTAAAACATCATGTTATTGTTCTTAGAAGAGGTTATAGAGATATAGAAGAACCTTTAAAAAAGTTTGATAGAAGTAGATTTATTGTTATAAATGATTTCCCTTTTATTGATGTTTCATCAACTGAAATAAGAAATAGTTTAGATAATGAAAATTTAGATGGAAGAGTACTAAAATATATTAAAGAAAATAAATTGTATGTAAATAGTTAAAGGCGAGATATTATGGAATATAAAGTTTTTAGTTGTTCTTGTGATGAAAATATGAAAGAAAAAGGTTTTAGAAATTTTGATATAATTAAAGAGTTTCAAGATAAATTTCTAAACGAAGGTTATAATGTAAGAACATTTGATCCTGCAGGTCAAGATGATATAGGTGGCGGTTGTGGTCAACTATGGTATGTTCAAGAATGATTGAAAGGTTATAAAAAATGATTCAAAATATTAGATTATTTATAAATACGAATGATAAATCTATTGAAGAAGCTTCAATTGTTAAAGAAAAATTAATTAATAATGGTTTTAATGTTGTTGAAAGTGATACTTTCGAACTTGGAATAGCTATTGGTGGCGATGGTGCTTTTTTAAGGATGGTGCATGAAACTGATTTTGACTTTGACAAATACTATGTTGGTATTAATACTGGCCATCTTGGATTTCTTCAAGATATAAAACCTGATGAAGTTGATAAATTTATAATTGAACTTAAAAATAAAGATTATACAATTGATGATGTTGGTATTCAAGAAACAACTATTAGTCATATAAATGGGATTTCTAAATTTTATTCTTTAAATGAAATAACTGTTCGTGAAGAAAAACTAGATTTATTATCTATGGATTTATATATTGATGACGAATTTTTAGAGCATTATAAAGGTGATGGAATCATGATTGCAACCTCAATTGGTTCAACTGCTTATAACCTTAGTTATGGCGGAAGTATTGTTTATCCATCATTTTCAACTTTACAAATAACGCCTATGGCACCTCTTAATTCAATAGCGTATAGATCACTTGTTAATTCAGTTATAATTCCTGAAAACAAAGTTGTTAAAATTGAACCTAAAAAATCTAATATAATCTTAACTATTGATGGTGAAAACAACTATTTTGAAGGGGTAACTACTATTAATAGCAGTATTGGTAATAAAACAATAAAGATTTTAAGGTTTAAACATTATAGTTTTCCAAGAAAAATAAACGAAAAATTTTTGTCGTAATTATGTTATAATTATATAGAGGTGTAATATGAAAACTTATAAAAGCGAAGAAGAATTTTTAAAAGATTATAACCCGAATGATTATAAAAGATTATCTTTAACTGCTGATATATTAATCCTAAGTGTATCAAGTAGTGATAATGCTAACTACCGTAAAACAGACGATAAAAAAATGAGTGTTTTACTTATTAAAAGAGATAATTATCCATTTAAAGATATGTGGTGTTTACCAGGTGGATTTGTTGGTTATGATGAAGAATTAGAATCAGCACCTAAGAGAATATTAAAGCAGGAAACTAATTTAGATAACATTTATCTAGAACAATTATATACATTTGGGGGATTAACTCGTGATCCTAGAATGCGTGTTATTTCAACATCATATATGTCTTTAATTGATAAGAATAGATTGATGGAACATTTAAACGAAAATGCCTCTTGGTTTGATATTGTTCTATATGAAGAAAAAGATGATGTAGTTACTATAGTTCTTGATAATGGTAATGAAACAATATCATTTACTATCAAGAAAGAATTAAGGGAGAAAACAACTGATAGATATTCATTCCATATTGTTAAAAATAATAGTATTGCTTTTGATCATCCACTTGTAATACTTGCTGGTTTAGAAAGACTTAGAAACAAGTTAGAATACACAGATATCGTATTTAACATGATGCCTGAATATTTCACATTAGGTGAACTTCAAAAAGTATATGAAGTAATTTTAGGTAAAAAATTACTTGATCCAGCTTTTAGAAGAATCATTAAAAATAAAGTTGTTAAGACTGAAAAGATTAAAACTGGTGAAGGTCATAGACCAAGTTATATGTTTAAATATAAAAAGAGTAAATAAGATTGAGTTTTCTCAATCTTTTTATGTTATAATAACCAAAAAAGGAGGATTATATGTACTCAATTAAAAATCCTAAGGATATTGAACTTATTTTAAAGTATCATCGTGCTAATGATATGGTAAACATTTTTAAGTTTTTTCCAGATCTAAGTCCAATTGATGATTTAGTAGTTATTCTAAACGAAGAAGATTACTTACAAAACAAAGATAAAATTGCAAATTTAACAAGTGTTAGAAATGGTAACCCAGTTACTCAACTTTGTATGAGATCAATTCCTGTAAAAGAAAAAAATCCTGATATTCTTGCAACTATGAAAGAAGTAAAAAAAGAGAATAAAGATGGAGTTTTAATACTATTTCATTTAGCTACAGAACCAACTGAAAGATATGAAAGATATGCTGGTATAAGTGTTGGTATTTCACTTGGAAGAAGAGTATATATTGATGCTGTTGGTCGTGGTTTTGATGGAAGAGAAGTATTAAAAGGAATTAGTTGTCATGAAAGATATTCAATTCCATGGATGGATATAATGAGTGTAAATATTGGCAATTTTAAAGACTATAGAACTTTCTTAATTTCTAATGCTGATTATTTAAAAAGTAGAGAAGAAAGAATCAATTATCTTGTTTCATGTGGAATTGATAGAAATGTTTTAGAAGATAGTATTCCAAGAGAATATACTGAGATTCCTGATTTTATATGGTTAGATATTATTAAAAATATCATTAAAGTTTTAACTAAAGAAGAAGATATTTTAAGAAGTTATAATTTCGAAGAATTTAATTTAAGTGGTCACACCGAAGGTAGAAGATTCAGACCTTGGCAAATGGTAGATTGTAAAAGAATGTAAAAAGATGGTTTTTTCCATCTTTTTTAATTGTAAAGATTGTTGTTAAAAATTTGAATATTTGATATTATTAATAATAGGTGAATAGTATGAAAAAGTTTTTACTCATTATATTACTTTTATTTCCAATTGTAGTTTTAGCAGATGATATTGAAATTGAAAGAGTTAGATTAGTAACAAGGTCAGAAGGTGTTAATGAGGTAGAGCCAGCATCTTATATGAAGAATGAAGTTTATTTTAAAAATATATTTTCAGCACCTGAGCAATCAGTAACATATCGAGTAACTGTTAGAAATAATAGTAGTGAAGATTATAAACTCTTAGTAAGTAATGAAGAATATAAAACTAAATATACAGTTAATAGTGATGGTGATATTATTAAAGCTAATGAGACTAAAGATATTACTATTACTTTTGAAGCAGTTCCTTTAGAAGATACTAAAACTTATAATGATAGTTTGTTATTAACTATTAATGCAGTAAAAGCTAACTCTAACATTAATAAAGATGATGAAACTTTAAAATTTGGTATTATTGCTGGAGTTTGTTTTGTTGTCATAATTGTTTCTTTAAATCTTTTAAAGAAATGGCCAATACCGATGCTAATATTACTTATAGCTGCAATAGTAGTTGCTTTTATGCAAACAAAAGATTATTTAAATATTATAAAAGAAGAAAAAGTAGTTATAAATGCTACTTTAGATTACAATTATAAATCAAATTAAAAAGAGTCTATTAGACTCTTTTATTTTTTTTCAAGTTGTGGATAAACACTATATGGTTTTCTTGTAAGTGTATAAGAATTAGCTAGTCCTTCTAAATTACTACCTAAGTATTCATTTTCATTACCTTGCGATAATATTCTTCTAAGTTTAATTCTTATATTTTTACTTTCAACATTACTGCAACTTAGAAAATAATCTAATTCATTAATATTTAAGTGTAAACTCAAGTGAAAAACCGTCATAAAGATTAGTATAGCTGCTGATATAGAATCAGCCTTAGGCGTAAATAAATTAGTTTTATGATCATAACCACCTAATTCTTCTAAAACATTTAATGGAGTAATATGAATAGAATAATTATAAATAACCATTTTATCGATTTGAAAACTATCAAAGTCAATGAATACTGGTTCTCCTTTTGGAGTTATTATAATGTTTCCAGGATTGCATAAATCTGGAAATACCATTCCTAGTTCATGGGCAGCTCTGACGGTTCTTTCAATTTTAGAATGAATGTCAGCAAATGCCTTTAAATCATAGTTGTTATCAGAAAATTCACCAATAGTTTTACCTTTAATACGAGGTGGTAAGGCATAACCAATAACTTTATCACCAGCTTTAATTATCTTGGTTGGTAAATTTAAACCTGGTATTCCTTTAAAGCGTTCTGATTCTTTTATTCTTGCTTCTAAAGAATATCCAGTGTTTTCAAAATAAGATAAGACATAATTTGGGAACAATTTAACTACCATTGTTTTAGATATATAAAGATTAGAATTTTCGCGATGAGATAGGAGTTTAAACTGACTATTTTCTCTTATCTTATCAATATTTATTACTGGTATCATGTTTTTGCCTCGTTTTCCTGCAATATGGTATTATTTTTTTCTTTATTTGTCAATAAAACATATAATATGCATATTTTATTCTATTTTTGCTTTAATGAAAACCGTCTCATTTTTTGATATAATTTACTTGAGGGATAATATGATAATAAGTAGTTTTAATATTCAAAATGATTATAAAATTTATAACAGTAAAAAAGCTTCTGAAATAAAAAAATATATCGAAGATAATAAAATTGATATTATTGGTATGCAAGAAGTATTTTCGTTATGTAATCGTGATTTAAAAAAATTATTATCTAATTATAAAATGGTTGGAAAATATCGTTCATTATATTCAAAGATAAATGAAAAAAATCCAATTATTTCTAAATATCCAATAATAAAATATAAAACATATAGATTGTCATCATATCCATCTAAGTATAAAAGAATAATGACTCATGCAGTAGTTTTATATAATGGTGAAGAAATAAGTATTTATAATACTCATTTAGAAATAAAAATAAAGAGAGTTAAAAGAAAACAGTTTTTTGAAATTTATAGAATTTTAAAAAATGATAAAAGACCTAAAATATTAATGGGGGATTTTAATTCTAAAATAGATGATCCACTTTTTAATAGTTTTATTTCATTACTTAATATTATGGATATTAAAAGAATTCCTATATTTGATAATACTTTTAAGACTCATAAAGATAAGAAAGCAATTGATCATATTTTTATTAGTAGTGATTTTATAATAAAAAAATATGATGTTATTAAGTATCTAGATATAAGTGATCATTATCCCTTGTTATTAAGCTTAGATATCTTGAAAAAATGATTAAAATATGGTAATATAATTAACTAGAAGGAGTGATATTTATGCCATATACAATACTATTTATTGTTTTGATTTTGATATTAGGATCAATTAAACAAATCAATCAATATGAAAGAGGTATTAAATTTACTTTAGGAAAGTTTTCTAAAATAATGCAACCAGGATTAAATATTGTATTTCCAATATTCCAATCTTATAAAAAAGTAGATATCCGTACTAAAGTAGTAGATGTACCAAATCAAGAAGCTATCACTAAAGATAACGTTTCAATTGGAATAAACGCAGTAGTTTATTACAAAGTATTTGATGCTTCAAAAGCAGTACTTGAGGTTGAAAACTTCTATTTTGCAGTTTCTCAACTTGCTCAAACAACAATGCGTAACACTGTTGGTACTGTAACACTTGATGAATTATTAACAGAAAGAGATAAGATTTCTTCAACAATTCAAAAAATCGTTGATGAAGCTTCTGATCCATGGGGAATCAAAGTTGAAAATGTTGAACTTAAAGATGTAACATTACCAGAAGAAATGAAACGTGTTATTGCAAAAGCAGCTGAAGCTGAAAGAGAAAAACAAGCTGTTATCACTAAATCAAAAGGTGAACTTGAAGCTGCTAATAACTTATCACAAGCTGCAAATGTATTGAGTGGTTCACCAGGAGCTTTACATTTAAGAACATTATCAACAATTAATGATATTTCTTCAGATCAATCAAATACGATTGTATTTGCACTTCCAATTGAAGTATTAAGAGCTTTAGAAGGCAAAAAAGAAAAATAAGAAAATGATTATTCATTTTCTTTTTTTATGTTATAATTTTTATAGAATAGGTGATTGTATGAACTTCGAAGTAGATTCTGGAAAAATTCTTAAGATAGTTGTTGGTGTTTTAGCATTAATAGTACTAGTACTTATTATTTCTTCTTGTACATCAAAAGAAGAAGTTCCTAAAGTATCAGAAGTTCAAAGTGTCATTTTAGAACGTGAAACATTAAATATGAATCCAGGTGAAACATATACTTTAAGAGCAATTATTTCACCATCAAATGCAGTTAATCAAGTAGTTACTTATTCTAGTAATAATACATATGTAGCAACTGTTGATAATAATGGCTTTGTAAGAGCACTTAATCCAGGTGAAGCAAGAATGACAGTTTTAACACCTAATGGAAAACAAGATCAATGTGTTATAACAGTTGTAGAAGAGAAAATACCAGTTACATCGCTTAGTCTTGATCAAGATGATGTTATTTTAACTGAAGGCGAAAGTATGACTTTAAAACTTACAGTTGAACCAAGTAATACAACTGATCATAATTATACATGGACTAGTAGTGATGCTAGTATAGCAACAGTTGATTCAAGTGGAAAAGTAGTTGCTAAAAAGGCAGGATCTACTTTAATAACTGTAATGAGTGAAAATAAAAAAATGGCTATTTGTGATATTGAAGTAAAAGAAAAAGTTACAAAGATTACCATTGATAAAAAAGAAGCAACAACTTCAGTCGGAAACAAAGTAACATTAAAAGCAATATTAGAACCTATTGATTCTAAAGCAGAAGTTACATGGAGTAGTAGTGATACTAGTATTGCAACAGTTAATGCAGGTGTTGTAACAGGTGTAAAATCTGGAGAAGTAACTATAACAGCAAAAGCAGGCGCTTTAAGTGCAACATCTAAAATCAAAGTTAAAATTGTAACAACAAGTGATATTTATACTTTTAAATATGTCCAAAATCAAATGGATAAACCACTTATTGGTTGTAATACATATACAGCTTCTGATCGAGCAAAGTTAGAAGACCAACTTGCTAGAGCAGTTGAAAGAGTAGGATACGGAACTCGTGCAGGAGTTGTTGAAGCCGCAAGATTCTTAGTTGGAGCTTTAGATTATCGTATTCCTTATCTAGGACCTAAAAAAGCTGAGGTTGATCCAGAACGTATTCTTGGCATGTATAGTAAAAAAGGCTTAAATATTGGTCATAATCGTGGTTGGGGTTGTTATGTTTATGGTTGGAGACAAGGAATGGACTGTACAAACTTTGTTTCTTGGGCATTTAAACAAAATGGACTTTCTTTAAATGATGTTTATTCAACTCATAATACTTTTGATAGTACATCAGCTGTGAGTAGGATAAGACCAGGAGATTTAATGCTAAGTCCTTGTTATAATTCTTGTAGATTTGAAGGAACACATTTTTCACATGTTGGAATTGTTATTGGAGTCACTAGTGATAAGATATATGTTGCAGAGTCGACAACTGGTACTATTAATAGTATTGTTATAACAGTTTTGGAAAAAAATAATATGCCAACAAGGTACAAATTTGCAACTGTAAGGATTTATGACAAATATCCAGCAGAAGGTAAATTAACAGATATGTGGGATTAAAGAAAATGATTATTCATTTTCTTTTTTTATGTGTTATAATTTTTATAGAATAGGTGATTGTATGAACTTCGAAGTAGATTCTGGAAAAATTCTTAAGATAGTTGTTGGTGTTTTAGCATTAATAGTACTAGTACTTATTATTTCTTCTTGTACATCAAAAGAAGAAGTTCCTAAAGTATCAGAAGTTCAAAGTGTCATTTTAGAACGTGAAACATTAAATATGAATCCAGGTGAAACATATACTTTAAGAGCAATTATTTCACCATCAAATGCAGTTAATCAAGTAGTTACTTATTCTAGTAATAATACATATGTAGCAACTGTTGATAATAATGGCTTTGTAAGAGCACTTAATCCAGGTGAAGCAAGAATGACAGTTTTAACACCTAATGGAAAACAAGATCAATGTGTTATAACAGTTGTAGAAGAGAAAATACCAGTTACATCGCTTAGTCTTGATCAAGATGATGTTATTTTAACTGAAGGCGAAAGTATGACTTTAAAACTTACAGTTGAACCAAGTAATACAACTGATCATAATTATACATGGACTAGTAGTGATGCTAGTATAGCAACAGTTGATTCAAGTGGAAAAGTAGTTGCTAAAAAGGCAGGATCTACTTTAATAACTGTAATGAGTGAAAATAAAAAAATGGCTATTTGTGATATTGAAGTAAAAGAAAAAGTTACAAAGATTACCATTGATAAAAAAGAAGCAACAACTTCAGTCGGAAACAAAGTAACATTAAAAGCAATATTAGAACCTATTGATTCTAAAGCAGAAGTTACATGGAGTAGTAGTGATACTAGTATTGCAACAGTTAATGCAGGTGTTGTAACAGGTGTAAAATCTGGAGAAGTAACTATAACAGCAAAAGCAGGCGCTTTAAGTGCAACATCTAAAATCAAAGTTAAAATTGTAACAACAAGTGATATTTATACTTTTAAATATAATAACAATAAACCTTTAATGAGTTGTAATTCATATACTGCAAATGATAAGGTAACACTTGATGCTAAATTAAAAGCAGCTGTTGAAAGAGTAGGATATGGAACTCGTGCAGGAGTAGTTGAAGCCGCAAGATTCTTTGTTGGGGCCCTTGATTATAAAGTCCGTTATCTTGGACCAAAAAAAGAGTCATATGAGGTTGGTAGATATCCATATGTTGGACTTAATATTGGTAAAAGTGGAGCTTGGGGATGCAAAGTAGCTGGTTACACTCAAGGAATTGATTGCACGAATTTTGTTTCATGGGTATTTATAAATGGTGGAATAGGTAAGCAAAGTACAATGTCTTCAGAGAATACCTATAAAACTGTAGAAGTGGTAGATAGAATAAAGCCAGGAGATTTGTTATATGCTCCTTGTAGTGGTAAAAAGTGTGAGATTCAAGACTATAATCATGTTGGAATTATAATTGGAGTTTCTGAAACTAAAATATATGTTGCAGAGGCTAAAGTTGAATCCAAATATAATGGCGTAGTTGTTACTGAATGGGATAAAAATAATATGCCTAGATCTGGTGAATTTTCAATTGTTAGATTAATGCCTTATGAATCCGATGGTAAATTAACAGATATGTGGGATTAAAAAAAATGAGATTTTAAATCTCATTTTTTGTTTACAAAATAGTATATACTACCAAATCCCATACCACCAATTATATTACCTAAAGTAACAGGTATTAAATTATTTAAAATTGCTTTTAAACCAATTCCTTTATTTAGATATCCACTAGCTAAATAATACATATTAGCAACTGAGTGTTCAAGTCCAAGCATTATGAATAAAAATATTGGAATAAATATTAGTAATGCTTTTGTTCCACTTGATTTAACTGAAAAACTTAATAATACTGCCATACATACTAAAATATTACATAGAATTCCAAGTATAAATGATTTTAAAAAACTATATCCAACTTTAGTTTTAGCAATTTTTAAAACGGCTTCCAAGTATAAAACGTTTTCATAGTGACCTGATACTTTAAGCATCATTGCAACTACAATTGCTCCAATTAAATTACCAAGATAAACAATTATTAAATTCTTGATTAAATCTTTTACTTTGATTTCTTTTTTTATGAGTGGAATTACGAGCAAGCAATTTCCTGTAAATAATTCTGTTTTAAATAAGACAACCATTATTAATCCCATTGGAAATATGGTTGCTGATAGTACTTTCGCGATACTTACATTAGTAACACTATATGATGCAATTGTTGATGCAACACCAGCTATTGCTATAAATGCACCTGCGAATATTGCAAGTACTAGAGTATTTGAAGCAAGTGTGCTGACTTTGTTTTTAGCAGCTTCAATATAATTTTCAAATGTTTCTTTCATGTTAATCACCAATATAATTTTAACACGAAATTGAAAATATGTGTTATAATTGATACTAGGAAAGTGATATTATGAAAAAAAGATTAGATGTGTTATTTTATAACATTATTTTCATTGTATTTTTAGAGATAGTTTTTAAGGCTTCAACAATAAAAGAAGTAATTAGTTTAAATCTATTTTATATGATTTTATTTTCTATTCCAATTGCAATTATTATTACTTTACTTGAAACTTTATTCAAGAAAGAAAAAGTGAATAGAATTATTACAATCATTATTACTTTTTTAATTGAAGCAATTTTTATTGCTCAGTTTGTATATTTTAAATATTATGAAGCTATATTCTCAGTTTATTCTTTATTTAATGGTGGACAAGTATTAGAATTTATTGATGGAATCATGAATGTTATTTTTCATAATTTGTTCCCAATCATATTAATGTTACTTCCTATAATTGTTCCAATTATTAAAAAGATTCCGATTAGTTATGAAATCAAAGATTGGTTTACTAAAGGAATGGAATTATTAATTGCCATATTTATTTTCATTGCATCATTAATTGTAATTGAACTTGAACCAGAGAATTCTTATTCAGCACATCGCTTATATTATGAAACTCATGTTCCAACGATGACTGTATCTAAGTTTGGTTTAATTACAACAATGAGACTTGATGCTAAAAGAACTATATTTGGTTTTGACGAGGTTTTAGTTGTTGAAGCACCTGAACCAGAAGATCCAGTTGAAGAACCAAAAACAGAAGAAGAAAAAAAGATTGAATATAATGTCATGGATATTGATTTTGATTCGTTGATTGCAAATGAAAAGAACAAAACAATAAAGAGCATGCATGAATATTTTAAAGCAGTTAAACCAACAAATAAGAATGATTATACAGGTATGTTTAAGGGTAAGAATTTAATTGTTTTTGTCGCTGAAGCATATTCTCCAATTGCTTTAAATGAAAAATATACTCCAACTTTATATAGAATGTATAAAGAAGGCTTCCAATTCACGAATTTTTATACGCCATATTACTTTGTAAGTACTTCTGATGGTGAATATACATCACTTTTATCTCTTTTACCAAAGCATGGTTATTGGAGTATGAAAACATCAAGAAAGAATTATTTACCATTTGCTTATGGAAACTTATTTAAAAAGCTAGGTTATGAAACTCGTGCTTATCATGATGGTACTTATACATATTATGGTAGAAACTTATCACATCCTAATATGGGTTATACATTTAAAGCTTGTGGTAATGGTTTAAAAATAACTTGTAGAAAATGGCCACAAAGTGATGTTGAGATGATTGAAGCAACAGCAAAAGAATATATCAATTCTGAACATTATATGACTTACTATATGACTGTAAGTGGGCATTTAGCTTATAACTTTATGGGTGGAAATGCTTCAAGTAGTAAGCATAAAAAAGAGGTTGCTGATTTAAATGCATCAACACCAATTAAAGCATATATAGCTGCTCAGATGGAATTTGATCAAGCTTTGAAACTTTTAATTGACAAATTAGAAGCTAATGGTACTTTAAAGGATACTGTTATTGCAATTACAGCAGATCACTATCCATATGGATTAGAAGATGCTGATATTAAAGGTTATGCTGACTATATTAAAGAGTTCAAGTTTGATGTTCATAAAAACAATTTCCTACTTTGGAATAGTGAAATGACTGAACCAATTGTTGTTGATAAAGTTTCTTATCAAATGGATGCATTACCAACAATTCTTAATTTATTTGGTATTGAATATGATTCAAGACTTTTAATGGGAACAGATATTATGTCTGATAGTGATCCACTTGTTATTTATAACGATCGAAGTTGGATAACTGATAAGGGTAGATATAATGCTAATAATAAGAAATTTACTCCAACTACTAAAGAAGAAGTAAGTAAAGAATATATTGAAAAAATAAATTCAATTGTTGCTAATAAATACTCTATGTCAGCTTTAATGTTAGATAAAGATTACTATAAATATGTAATAAAAAAGTAAGAATTTAATTCTTACTTTTTTTATATTAATTTTTTTCTAAATGATTCAACATCTACTAATTCAGCATATGGATTAGTATATAAAAGCCCTTGATTAATTTTACGTATAATATCAATTATAAATAATATTGCTTCTTTATCTTCTTGATTTTTAAATACTTGATAATTTTTAATGAGCAAATTTAAAGTATTTTCTAAGATACTTCTATCAAAGAATCTTTCAACAATTTCAGGATTATACATAAAACTTACATAGAATCTATATAAGTAAATACCAAATTCTCTTAATTTATTTCGACATAATAGTTCATCATTATGAGCATTCATTCTTAATGCTGATCTCATTGAATCAATATAGAATATTGGAATATTGAAGAATTCTTGCATTAATCTATTGAATTCACTTATTTTATCGAAGGCTAGGGTAAAATTAGGTTTTAAGCTAACTCCATTTCTAAATCTTCTTAGTGTTACTTCATTATATACACAACCTGTTGATCTTTCAAAATATCCATGTGTTCTAAAATCACTTAATGGATTTGTTAAATTATTATAGTAGTAATAAATGGTTGAGAAGATATCTTCTAATCCCATATCTACTATATCATCTGATTCGATTTCAGATAAACCAATTATACAATCTTTAGTCTGACCAATTGTACCAAATGAATATTGAGTTGCAAGAGTTCCAGATAGGTAAGCACCTTCAATTTCACCTTTATTCCAAGTAGTTGGATCAATCATGAATTTTCTTCCAGTTGAATTTGGTCCATTAAAGCGAACTTGATGGATTATTGCACGGAAGTCTTTATCTGTAATATCAATTGTTCCGGTTCCTTGTGGGATATATAAGCTTGATGCTATATCTCTTTTACAAACTGCACGATATTTTTTTTCAATCATATCGATGAATGATTTACTATCTAGAGTTAATTCTAGGTTTAAAAGTTTTATTATGTCATCAGCTGTTAAGAATTTATTAGTTTTATTTGTTTCTAAATAATTTCTAATTTTAGCTTCTAATTTTTCTTTAGAAATACCAAATATTGCTTCAATTTTCTTTTCTTCGCTTAAAAATTTTGCTTTAGCTGCTTTACTTCTGAGAAAGAATATTAGATTTTCAGGTGTTTCCATAGTATATTCACTTTTATTTGGTTCTTTAATGAATGCACTTAATGTTTTAGCTTCAATTATACGTTCATCAGTAAATAAGTGTTTATATTTTTTAAATATTCTAAGTAATTCATTTGAATATAATAATTGGTCAAAATTTGATGAGATTAAAGCTTTAACAAATATAGTTCCTTCTTTACCTGTGAAGAAATCCATATTATCAGTTATATAAGTGAAGAAAAATTCTTTAGTATGAGTCATCATATATCTTATTTTAAATAAGCTTTCTTCATCATCTAAAAGAGGTAATACTTCTTCCATTTCATCATCTTCTGCAAAACAGAACATTCTAGCAAAACAGATTAGTTCAAATGAATCAAATTTTTTCTTAAATTTTTCTAATAATTCAATTGAAAAGTTAAGACACATAACATGACTTTTCTTTATATCAAATGCTGGTTTGAAGTCAGCAAAATAAACCATTTTTTCTTTTAATCTTTTATCACGAAGACCTAATCTTAATGTTTCAATATCAATTCTATTTTGAAGCTTTAATAATGTTTCAACTCCATATTCTTGAACTAAATCTTTACTGAAATAATCGGAGTCAAAGTCAATTACACGATAGTATGGATTAATTTGAATTATTTGTTCAAATGTTTCTTGATTTTCTTCATCAACAATTCTATCTAAGAAATATCTAAATCCATCTTCATGTTCATGTTTTTTTATGTATTCTTTTAACGTTTGCATGCTTTCACCCTTATTTCACGAATAAAATCTGGTCTTTTAATAATGCTTCCGTTAGTTCCAATATAGTTAGGCATATATTGATTAGATTTAAGTGATGATGCAATTATAACGCCATCATCTTTTAAGATTGGACTAAGTGCTGCTCTTAATTTAGATATTGCATCTAAAGCAGAGTGGTAGTTTTGATAATCAACGATATTACTTAAGAATATGGTATCAAATTTTTTTCCGATTAAAGTTAAATCACTTAAGTCTAGATTATGAAATGCATAGCATAATTTAGATGCAGCTTCTTTTGCTTTATTATATGATTCATTATCTTTTAAGAATGAATTATATCTAACTGCATTACTTAGTGTTGTAACACTTGGAACAAATAATTGAGATTCAACTATTTCAAATGGATCGTAATAGTCAAGTAAAGATCTCCAAAAATCAACAACATGTTCAGGTAAAACAGTGAATATGCGTTCAAAATATCTTTCGTCAAAAACTTCATCACCATAGAAAAATTCTAAATATTCAAGATAATCTAGAGTTAAAAGTGCACCCATTTTTAACATTTGATAGTATTCTGTAAATATATTAATATCAAATGTTGAAACTGATGATGGCTTATTTTGAATAACCCATGTTAAAAAATCACCAGATCCATTTACGGTTAAAACATCTTTTCCTTCAATATCTTCTTTTTTAAAGTATGTTTCAAATGGTTCGTTAGTCATTCTATGAACTGGTGAATAATGTCCATATGTAGCAGTGTCATAAGCGATACTTCCAGTCATTAATAATTGAGCAATACATGCATCTGGTGCAACGTCATTTTTAATTGCTTCTCTTAATTCTGGTCGTATGTTATAAGGCATTACAATTCTCATTAAAAATACCCCCTTTAAGCAAGGATGTATTATATTACAAAAAAAACTTGTAGTCAAATAAATATTATGTGTTATAATATAAACTTGGTGAGGAAAATGGAACATGTTTTTATGACAGCTTCAACATTGCATTCGTTAGATCCAATTTCTTGTGAGCATCCTCGTGTTTGTCGTATTTTAATTGATGGAGTACCTCATATTGTAAAAAGGTTTGATGGTAATCGTGCATATAATGAAAATACATTATATACAGTAGAACAATTAAGCAAGTTTCAAGATGCAATGCCAATGGAATTTTGCATTCCTGATTTTTTGATTGATACAGAGTATCGAATAGGGGCTTTTTCTGTTCGCGAAGAAATAGGTAGTGTTACTTTAAGGTATGTTTTAAATTCTGATAGTTTTACTCACAAAGAAAAGATTGAATATTTAAAAAGATTGGGTTTGTTACTAAGAAAATGTGATGAATTAAGAAAAATGAGGCATATGCGAAAGTTTGCTATAGGTGATATTCAAGAAGAGAATATTTTAATTAATCCTACGCTTCAAAAGATGAGTGTAGTTGATCTTGATTCTTGTAGAATAGGAACCAACCATTCTTCACAGGCGAAATATTTAACTCCTTATTCACTTGCTATGTATGTTCCAGATAAATATAGATTGGCTAGATTTTTTGCTTATATAGATGTTAATCGTGATTCTGATTTATTTTGTTATATGATTATTATTCTTAATTATATTGCTGGAGATAACGTTGCTAATCTTGATATAGATGAATTTGAAAATTATTTAGGTTATTTAGATTATCTTGGTTTTAATAAAGAGTTATTGAGTGCTTTTTATGGTATGGTAAAATCTGGTATTAATACAAATCCTGATTATTTACTTGATAGTATTGATGAAAACTTATTAAATAAGGCACGATATGTATAATTTTACTAAAGTAAAAAAACGTGCTAAAATGAATATCAGTTTGGAGGTATTAACATGAATGAAATAGATGGATTTTTTGTTATTTTTTGGGTTGTTTTTGGTTTTATAATGTTAATGACAATTGCCGTTTCAATTTTAACAGTAATAGGTCAGTGGAAAGTATTTGAAAAAGCAGGTAAACCAGGATGGGCTGCTTTAATTCCAATTTATAACTATATTATTATGATGGAAATAGCTGAATTACCAACTTGGTATATTGTTTTATACTTTATACCTTTTGCTAATATATATGTTCAAGTTATAACTTATTTAGAAATTGTTAAAAGATTTGGTGAAGGACCTGGTTTTGCAATTGGAATGTTATTTTTTCCATATATATTCTGGCTAATTCTTGGTGGAAAGAGTTATCAATATCAAAAAGTGTCTTTTAAATATTGTCCACAATGTGGAGCTAAGTTAGATGGTAATGTCAACTTTTGTTCTAAATG
>CAMOPK010000009.1 GCA_946622285.1 uncultured Bacillota bacterium | reverse complement strand
GCTTCAACGTGTACAGCATATGCCTATAATGGTGGTTCATTTGGGACTTGTTCAGTTAATTTAAAATCTGGTTGTAGTTATAGTGGCTGGACATTTAATAATTGGAGTACAAATAGTTCTGCGACGAGTGGGTCATCACCAGGAACTGTAATTAGTTTAAGTGGAAACTCTACATACTATGCATTATGGAAGAAGACCACAACGCGAACGATAACATATAATTGTAATGGAGGATCTGGGGCACCATCTGCAACTAGTTGTACGGATACGGCCTATAATGGAGGTTCGTTCCCTGGCTGTCAACTTTCATTAAGCTCTGGTTGCAGCTATACTGGTTGGAACTTTAATGGATGGAATACGACTTCAAACAGTATCCAAGGTTTGGCAGCAGGACATACGTATACGAATTTGACTAACAGCTTTACTATGTATGCAACATGGAAGAAAACATTTAAATTAACTGCTAGTAAAGGAGCTAATGTGTCATCGGTAGGATCAAGTCCTTCATGTAGTGTATATAATGGATCAACATCAGGATGTTCGGTAACATATCCAACTATTACACCAAATGCTGGTTATACTTCAGTAGGTTGGAGTGCTACAAATGGTGCAACATCAGGATCAACAGGAACGGTGACATTGACATCAAATATAACAAGATATGGAAATGCAACAGATCAAACAGCACCAACGTGTGGAACAGTAACAAATGGTAGTACTACATGGAGAACTACATCACAGACGATAAGTGTAGCATGTAGTGAAACTGGTGGTTCAGGATGTTCTCAAACATCATTTAGTGGAACATTCACACAAACAAAGATAGGATCAATTACTATTAAAGATAAAGCAGGAAATACAAAAAGTTGTTCAGTAAGTGCATATGTAGATACAACTGCACCAGCAATTAGTTGTACTAATATTAGTGGCGGAACAAGCGGTGTAAGTTTAACAGTAACTGCATCTGATGGTGTCAGTGGATTAGTTACCGATCCATCAGGATCTAAATCAGGTGTAAAATCAACAACAACATATACAGCGAAAAATGGAGCCGGATTAACTAAGAGTTGTAAAGTAACAGTAACTAAAACAGCTACAACATGGAAGAAAACTAAAGCTGCATGTACAGCAGGAAATTATGGCTCTGGTACAACAACTTATGTTAAAACTTGCTCAACACGTAGTAAAGCAACAGCGGATGCTAACAATTATTCATCTTATTGGTCTTGTAATAGTATCAGCGTTACAGCAAACAATGCGTCACAAGCGTGTACTAGTCATAATCTTACAGCACCATGTTATGCAAAAACAACATACAATCGAACAAGTTGTAAGACATGGGGATCTGCATCTGATTATCAAACAGGCTTGACTTCTTGTAGTGGCTCGACAGGTACTCTATATAAATATGTATGTGTTGAAACTGCATGGACTTATTCAGGAAGTTAATATAAAAAGATCAAAGGAAACTTTGGTCTTTTTTTATTGCTTAGATGTCAAAAAAGAATTATTAAAAAGATATATAAAAAATTGTTAAAAAAAGTAAAAAAGTTCTTGCATTACAATGAAAACTCGTGTATAATCTTAGACGTGTGGCACGCGAAGATGTGCAAGGTTGCCGATACACCCGGTTAAGTTGTTTTATATTTTAATTGGATTGTCGGGTTTTTGTACGGAGCGAGTCTATACTAGATATAGGCGAAGGGAGGATAATATGTCAAAGACTAAAGTTCGAATCAGATTAAAAGCATTTGAACACAAGACATTAGACACAGCTTGTGGCAAAATTATCGAAACAGTAAAAAGAACAGGTGGAGAAGTAGTTGGTCCTGTACCACTACCAACTGAAATTGAAAAAATTACTATTTTGAGAGCTGTTCACAAATATAAAGATTCACGTGAACAATTTGAAAAGAGAACACACAAGAGACTTATTGATATCATTAATCCAAGCAAGGAAACAGTTGATGCATTAGCACACTTAGATATTCCAAGCGGTGTTGATATCCAAATCAAATTATAATAGGAGGAAAATATGAAAGGAATCTTAGGTCGTAAGATCGGAATGACTCAAGTTTTTACAAATTCTGGTAAATTGATTCCAGTAACTGTTGTTTCAGTTGAACCAAATGTTGTTACTCAAATTAAGACAACTGAAAATGATGGTTATGAAGCAATTCAATTAGGATTCGATACAAAACGTGAGAAATTAACAACAAAAGCTGCATTAGGTCACACTAATAAGGCAAACACAACACCTAAGCGCTTCTTTAAAGAAATCAAAGGTGTTGACATCAATGAATATACACTTGGCCAAGAAATCAAAGCTGATATCTTTACTGCAGGCGAAGTTGTTGATGTTACAGGAACTACAAAAGGAAAAGGATTTCAAGGCGTTATTAAACGTCATGGTCAATCAAGAGGACCTATGGGACATGGATCACACTATCATAGAAGACCAGGTTCACTTGGTACAATGAGACCAATGCGTGTAATTCCAGGTAAGAAATTACCAGGACACATGGGAGGTTTAACTGTTACAATTCAAAATTTAGAAGTTGTAGCTGTTATTCCAGAAGAAAATGTTATCTTAATTAAAGGTAATGTTCCAGGAGCAAATAAATCATTAGTATTTATTAAAACATCTGTTAAACATCCTGGTGTAATTAACGAAACAGATGGATTAGTTTCTTATGAAACAGTAGTTGATGCTGTTGAAACTGAAGACGGTGAAGTAACACCAGTAGAAGAAACAGTTGAAGAAACTGTAGAAGAAGCTACTGAAGAAGTTGCTGAAACTGAAAATGCAGAAGAAACTAAAGAAGAAACTTCAGAAAGTGTAAACGAGTAGGAGGGATAAATAATGAGTAAAGTATCTGTATTAAATATAAAAGGTGAAAAAGCTAAAGATATTACATTAAATAAAGATGTTTGGGCTATTGAACCAAATGATGCTGTATTATATGATGCAATCACCTTATCACAATCATCATTACGTCAAGGTACTGCTTCTACAAAAACTCGTAGTGAGGTAAGTGGTGGCGGAGCAAAGCCATGGCGTCAAAAAGGTACTGGACGTGCTCGTCAAGGTAGCCGTGTGGCTCCAAACTGGCCAGGTGGTGGAATTGTATTTGGACCACATCCACGTTCATACAAAGTAAAAATGAATAAGAAAGAAAGACGTTTAGCATTAAAGTCAGCTCTTTCATACAAAGTATTAGGAAGCGAACTTATTGTTGTTGACAATTTTGCATTAGAAAGCAACAAGACTAAAGAAGTTAAAAACATTTTAAACACTTTAGGTGCAACTAAAAATGTATTAATCGTTGTTGATGAATTAAACGACAACTTAATCTTAGCTACACGTAATTTAAAAAATGTAATTTTACTTGCAAGCGACGAAATCAATACTTTAGATGTAGTAAGCGCTGATAAATTAATCATAACTGAATCTGCTCTTAAAAATATTGAGGAGGCTTTAAAATAATGACAAACGCTCGCGATATTATTAAAGGTACAATCATTACTGAAAAAAGTGCTGATTTAGCTCAAAATGCTAACACATATACATTCAGTGTTGATGTAAATGCAAATAAAGTACAAATTAAACAAGCTATTGAAGAAATCTTCAAAGTAAAAGTAGCTAGTGTAAATACTGTTACAGTTCGTCCAAAAGATAAAAGAGTAGGACGTTACGCTGGAAAAACAAATAAAGTTAAAAAAGCAATCGTTAAGTTAAAAGCAGGAAGCTCAATCGAACTTAACTAATCTTAAAGGAGGAAAATTATGCCAGTTAGAAATTATAAGTCTATGACTAATGGTACTCGTGGAATGTCTACATTAATTAATGATGTAGTAACTAAAGCAACTCCAGAAAAATCATTAGTTATAACATTAAAGAAAAACGGCGGACGTAATAATCAAGGTAGAATTACTTTGAGACATCGTGGTGGTGGCGCAAAGAGAAAATACCGTATAATTGATTTTAAACGTTTTAAAGATGGTGTTAAAGGCACTGTTGCATCAATCGAATATGATCCAAACAGAACTGCAAATATAGCACTTATCAATTATGCCGATGGCGAGAAAAGATATATCATTGCACCAAAAGGATTAAATGTTGGTGACAAAATTGAAAGCGGCGAACATGCCGATATTAAAGTTGGTAACAATTTACCAATTGCAAACATTCCAGAAGGAACATTAGTTCATAATGTTGAATTAAAACCTGGAAAAGGTGGACAACTTGCTAGATCAGCAGGATCAAGCGTTCAAATATTAGGTAGCGAAGGAAAATATGTTTTAATTCGTTTACGTAGTGGTGAAGTTCGTAAGATTTTAGGAACTTGTCGCGCTACAGTAGGTGAAGTTGGAAATGCTGATTATGAACTTGTAAATATAGGAAAGGCTGGACGTACTCGTCACATGGGTATTAAACCAACTGTTCGTGGTTCTGTTATGAACCCTAACGATCACCCACATGGTGGTGGTGAAGGTCGTGCACCAATCGGACGTAGAGGAGGACCTGTTACTCCATGGGGTAAGCCAGCACTTGGATATAAGACACGTAAAGGTAAAAAAGCTTCTGATAAGCTAATAGTACGTCGTCGTAAAAAATAGTGAAAGGATGATTTAAATGGCTAGAAGTTTAAAAAAAGGACCTTTCGTTGATGCATCTTTAATGAAGAAAGTTAAAGCATTAAATGAAAGTGGTAAAAAAGAAGTAATTAAAACATGGTCACGTCGTTCTACTATATTCCCTGATTTTATAGGACACACATTTGCAGTTCATAATGGAAAAGAATTTATTCCAGTTTATGTAACTGAAGATATGGTAGGTCATAAATTAGGTGAATTTGCACTTACTCGTAAGTTTGGTGGACACGGATCCGATAAAGAAAGTAAATAGGATAGGAGGTTTCGTTAAATGGAAGCTAGAGCAATCGCTAAAGAAGTACGTACAGTACCTCGTAAAGCACGCTTAGTTATTGATTTAATAAGAGGAAAATCAGTAAAAGAAGCAGATGTTATTCTTAAAAATTTAAATAAAGAATCTGCAAGATTAATCCGTAAGGTATTAATTTCTGCAACTGCTAATGCTGAAAACAACTTAAATTTAGATAAAAATAACTTATATGTAAAAGAAGCCTTCATCAATGAAGGTAGAACCTTAAAAAGAATGCGTTTTGGTTCAAGAGGACATGTAGAACCAATTAAGAAAAGAACAAGTCACATAACAATCGTTGTTAGTGATAGAAATTAGATAAAGGAGGTAAACTAATGGGTCAAAAAGTTAGTCCAATCGGACTTCGAATGGGAGTTAATAAAACTTGGGAATCAAAATGGTTCGCAGACAAGAAAAATTTTGCACAATTCCTAGAAAATGACGTAAAGATCCGTAAGTTTTTGTTTGCAAAGTTAAAAGATGCTGCTGTTGCTAGTATCATTATTGAAAGAGCAAATGATAAGACAGAAGTAATCGTTAACACTGCTAAACCTGGTGTTGTAATAGGACACAATGGTGAAGAAATTGAAAAGATCAAGAAAGAATTATCAAAATTAGTTAAAGAAGATGTTCAAATTTCAATTATGGAAGTTAAGAATCCTGACATGAACGCTAGATTAGTTGCCGAAGGAATCGCTCGTCAAATTGAAAACAGAGCATCATTCAGAGTAGCTCAAAAAAGAGCAATTAGAAATACAATGAAGGCTGGAGCTAAAGGTATTAAAACAGCTGTTTCAGGTCGTTTAGGTGGCGCTGATATGGCTCGTACTGAAGGTTATTCAGAAGGAAATATTCCACTTCATACAATTAGAGCAGATGTTGATTATGCACATGTAGAGGCAGATACAACATATGGAAAAATTGGTGTTAAGGTTTGGATCTACAAAGGTGAAATCTTAGCTAAGAGAAACGAAGGGGGCAAAAAAGATGGCAGTAATTCCAAAAAGAACTAAATATCGTCGTCCTCATCGTTTAAGATATGACGGAAACGCTAAAGGTAATACTGAATTACACTTTGGTGATTATGGTCTTATGGCCGAAGAAGGCGCATGGATTACACAACAACAAATTGAAGCAGCTCGTGTTGCAATGACTCGTTATATGAAACGTGGTGGCCGTGTTTGGATAAACATTTTCCCACACCTTTCATTAACTAAAATCCCTCTAGAAACTCGTATGGGTAAAGGTAAGGGACAACCAGAAGTATGGGTTGCTGTTGTTAAAAAAGGAAAAATTATGTTTGAAATTGGTGAAGTTGAAGAAGCAGTTGCACGTGAAGCATTACGTTTAGCTATGCACAAATTACCAATTAGATGTAAATTCGTGAAGAAAGATGGTGAAGCAAATGAGTAATAAGGAAATCAGAGAATTAAGCAATGAAGAACTAAATAAAAAAATTGCTGAATACAAAGAAGAATTATTTAATTTGCGTATGAACCAAGCTTCAGGTAATCTAGAAAAACCTTCAAGAATTAAAGAACTTAGAAAATTAGTTGCACGTATGAAAACAATTATGCGTGAACGTGAGAAATAATGGAGGTATTTATGGAAAGTAAAGCTAAAAGAGAATTAGTTGGTAAAGTAGTTAGCAACAAATGTGATAAAACTATTACAGTATTAGTTGAAACTTACAAAGTTAATTCTAAATATGGAAAGCGTGTTAAATACTCTAAAAAATATGCTGCTCATGATGAAAATGGTATTGCACAAATTGGTGATATAGTACGTATAGCTGAAACTAGACCGCTTTCAAAAACAAAGCATTTCCGTCTAGTAGAAGTTGTAGAAAAAGCAATTATTCTATAATTGATAGGAGGATTAATATATGATTCAACAAGAAAGTCGTTTGAAAGTTGCTGACAACTCCGGAGCACGTGAACTTTTAGTTATTCGTGTTTTAGGCGGAAGCAAAGTTAAAACGGGAAATATTGGTGATATAGTCGTAGGGACTGTTAAAAAAGCTACTCCTAACGGAACTGTTCGTAAGGGCAAGGTTGTTAAAGCCGTAGTCGTTAGAAGTAAATTTGGTCTTAGAAGAGCTGACGGATCTTATATCAAATTCGATGACAATGCTTGTGTTATTGTTAGAGATGATAAGAGTCCAGTTGGAACTCGTGTATTCGGACCAGTTGCACGTGAATTACGTGATAAAGATTTCATGAAGATCGTTTCACTTGCAAAAGAAGTATTATAACCTTAAAGGAGGTAAAACATGAACTTTAAAACTGGAGATAAAGTAGTAGTTATATCTGGTTCATCTAAAGGAAAAACTGGTAAGATTACACAAATCCTAAGAGATGAAAACAGAGTTATTGTTGAAGGTGTTAATATTCGTAAGAAACATTTAAAACCAAATGGTCAAAAAGAAGGAAGCATCGTTGATCGCGAAGCTCCAATTCATGCTTCTAATGTAATGTTAATTGATCCAAAAACAAATAAACCTACTCGTATCGGACATACTGTAGATAAAAAAGGTAAGAAAATTAGAATTGCTCGCAAATCTAATGAAAACCTTGACTAATTGGAAGGAGGGTATTTATGAACCACCTAAAAGAAAAATATACAAAAGAAATCGTACCTGAATTAACAGAAAAATATAAATATACAACTGTTATGGATGTTCCAAAATTAGAAAAAATCGTTGTTAATATCGGTGTTGGTGATGCTACTAGTAATGCTAAATTATTAGAAGCTGCCATGAACGAATTAGAATTAATAACAGGTCAAAAACCAGTTGCAACAAAAGCTAAAAAGGCTATTGCAGGTTTTAAATTAAGAGAAGGACAAAATATTGGTTGTAAAGTTACTCTAAGAGGAGACAACATGTATAACTTTATGCAAAAGTTAATCTCAATTGCACTTCCACGTGTAAGAGACTTCAGAGGAGTTTCTCCAAAGGCTTTTGATGGTAGAGGAAATTATACATTAGGTTTAACAGAACAATTAATTTTTTCTGAAATTGAATACGATAACGTAGTTAAAGTACGTGGAATGGATGTTGTATTTGTAACAACAGCTAAAACAAATGAAGAAGCGTACGACTTATTAAAGGGCTTTGGGATGCCGTTTAAGAAATAACTATAATTAGGAGGATATTATGGCTAAGAAAAGCATGATTATAAAAGCTAACCGTAAACCTAAGTTCTCTACACGTGCTTATTCACGTTGCAGTCGCTGTGGAAGACCACATGCAGTACTTAGTAAATATGGCATTTGTCGTATCTGTTTTAGAGAGTTAGCTTATAAAGGACAAATACCAGGAATGAAAAAATCTAGCTGGTAGGAATGAAGGGAGGATATATATGGTAACAGATCCAATCGCAGATATGCTTACGAGAGTTCGTAATGCAAATCAAATGCGCGATAAAGAAGTTGAAGTACCCGCTTCAAAACTAAAAGAAGAAATTGCCCGTATTCTAAAAGAAGAAGGCTTTATCGTTGATTACAAAATCAAGAAAAATGATGTACAAAATATTATTGTATTAAGTTTAAAATATACAGAAAAAAGAGAACGTGTTATCACTGGCTTAAAGAGAATTTCAAAACCAGGATTACGTGTTTATGTAAAAGCTGATGAGGTGCCAAAAGTACTAAATGGTTTAGGAATTGCAATTTTATCAACATCTAAGGGTGTTATGACAGATAAGAATGCAAGAAAAGAAAATCTTGGCGGCGAAGTATTAGCTTACATCTGGTAGAAATGGAGAGAGATTATGAGTCGTATAGGCAATAAAATTTTAACTATACCAGCTTCTGTAACTATCGAAGTAAATGAACATGATGTTTTAGTTAAAGGACCAAAAGGACAACTTACAGTTAATGTACCTAATGGCATTCATGTTAAAGTAGAAGGAACAGAAGTAAGTTTTACTAGAGATAACGATATGATTAAAAATTTACACGGAACTGTATCTGCAAATGTTCATAATGCTGTAGTTGGTGTTACTGAAGGATTTGAAAAGAAATTAGAAGCAGTAGGTGTAGGATATCGTTTTGCTCTAAAAGGTAATAAATTAGTTATAACTGCTGGTTTTTCACATCCAGTAGAAGTAGATATTCCTGAAGGCATTAAACTTGAATCTCCAAGCAATACTGAATTATTTATTCGTGGTATTGATAAGTGCCAAGTAGGTGAATATGCTGCTAACATTAGAAAAATAAGAGAACCTGAACCATACAAGGGTAAAGGTATTCGTTATGCAGGCGAAGTTATTCGTCGTAAAGTCGGTAAGAAAGCCGCTTAATTAAAGTAAAGGAGAGTAATACTCATGATTAAAAAAGAATCTCGTAATGACATGCGTAAAGCTAGACATGATCGTGTAAGAAAAACTGTTACTGGAACTACTTCAGTACCACGTTTAAATGTATTCAGATCAAATGCTAACATATTCGCTCAAATCATTGATGATGAAAATGCTCGTACATTAGTTAGTGCTTCTTCTATCGATAAAGAATTAAAACTTGAAAATGGTAGTAATATTGAAGCTGCTATGAAAGTTGGTATTCTACTTGCAAAAAGAGCAAAAGAAGCAAAAATAACTAAAGTAGTATTTGATAGAGGGGGATACCTTTATCATGGACGTGTTAAAGCTTTAGCAGAAGCTGCACGTGAAAATGGATTAGAATTCTAAAAGGAGGAAAACTAATGGAAAAAGCAAAAAGAGAACCACGTCAAAAACAATATGATGAAGAGATTATCAATATTGGTCGTGTTACAAAAGTAACAGAAGGTGGTCGTCATTTCCGTTTTTCAGCTACTGTTGCAGTAGGTAACCGTAATGGTTTAGTTGGTATTGGTACTGGAAAAGCAAATGAAGTTCCAGATGCTATTACAAAAGCTAAGAACGCTGCAACTAAGAACATGGTTAAAGTTTCACTTGTAGATAATCGTACAATTCCACATGAAGCTTATGGTGTTCAAGGAGCTAGTAAAGTTATGTTAAAGCCAGCTGCTGCAGGTACTGGAGTTAAAGCTGGTGGTCCTGTTCGTGCCGTACTTGAATTAGCAGGAGTTAAGGACATCTTATCAAAATCACTTGGATCAAATACAAAAATTAATATGGCAGAAGCTACATTAAAAGCATTACAATCTCAAAAAACAGCTGAAGAAGTGGCTGCACTTCGTGGCAAGAAAGTTGAGGAACTATAATGAAGTTAAATAGTATTGTTGCGCCAGAAGGTGCAAGACATGACCGTAAAAGAGTTGGTCGTGGTGTTGGATCAGGTTTAGGAAAAACTTCAGGAAAAGGTCATAAAGGTCAAAACGCTAGAAGCGGTGGCGGAGTTCGTCCAGGCTTTGAAGGTGGCCAATTACCATTATTCCGTCGTTTACCAAAACGTGGATTCAAAAATGCATTATTTAAAACAAAATATGCTGTTATTAATTTAAGTGATTTAGATAAATTTGAAGAAGGTGCAGTTGTTACACCTGAATTATTAAAGGAAATGGGGTTAATTAAAAAGCAATTAGACGGCGTTAAAGTATTAGCTAAAGGTACATTAACAAAGAAACTAACTGTTAAAGCTAACAAATTCTCTGATGCTGCCTTAAGAGAAATCGAAAAAATAGGTGGAAAAGCAGAGGTGATCTAATATGTTTGCGACTTTAAAGCAATTATTTACTTCAAAAAATAAAGATATTAGACATAAAGTGTATTTTACTTTGTTTTGCTTATTTATATTTAAACTAGGTACTGCAATTGTTGTTCCTGGTATAAATAAAGCACAATTAGGTTTAAGTACATTAAAATATTTTCAATTATTAAATGTTATGGGTGGTGGCGCTTTAGAACAATTCTCAATATTTGCTCTAGGAGTATCACCATACATCACAGCTTCATTCATAATTCAGTTACTACAAATGGATATTATTCCATATTTGGCTGATTTAGGAAAAGAAGGACATACAGGTCAAGTTAAACTAAATAAAATTACAAGATACTTAGGTATCGTTATGGCATTTGTTCAAGGATATATGTTCTCATTTGCTATAATCAGTGGTGGATCATTTACTGATTACCTAAAATTTGCTTTAGTTATGACTGCTGGTACATCTCTACTATTATGGTTAGGTGACCAAATGACTCAAAAAGGTATTGGAAATGGTATTTCAATGATAATCATGGCAGGTATCTTAATGACACTTCCTGCAACATTTGTTACAGCTTATCAAACATTTATGCAAGCTGGAACTACTTCAGGAATCATTAAATTTGCTATTTATGTACTTGTTTATATCATAATTGTTCTTTCAGTTGTTTATGTAGAAAATGCTGAAAGAAGAGTACCAATTCAATATGCTAACAAATCAGCTGTTATGGGTGGAAATCAAAGTTATATTCCATTCAGATTAAATTCAGCTGGCGTTATCCCTGTAATTTTTGCATCAGCATTATTACAAATGCCTGCATTTATTGCACAATTTATTAAAGTAGAAAAAATAACAACATTTACTGATAAATGGTTATCAACTACATCAGTAACTGGATTTATACTTTATATATTATTAATATTTGGTTTCTCATATTTTTATACATATGCACAATTAAAACCAAAAGAAATGGCTGAAAACTTACAAAAGAATGGTGGTTATATTCCGGGCGTTAGACCAGGAGAAGCTACTGAAAAACATGTTAAGAAGATTTTAAATCGTATTACATTAGTAGGTTCATCACTTCTTGCATTAATTGCAGCATTACCAATTATATTTGTATGGGTAACTGGACTTTCAAGCAATATTGCTTTAGGTGGAACAGGATTATTAATCGTAGTTGGTGTTGCACTTGAAACATATAAGCAATTAGAAAGTTTATTATTAAGCAGGAATTATACAAAAGGGAGAAGATAATGAAGAATATAATTTTATATGGGGCTCCAGCCGCTGGCAAAGGAACAATGTGTGAAATCTTAGTTGAAAGATTAGGATATAAACATATTTCAACTGGCGAACTATTTAGAAGCCTTGATGATAGTACTGAATTGGGTCGCTTTATTCATGAAAGAATTGCTAAAGGAATCTTAATTGATGATGAAACAACAGCAACTTTAGTAAAGAATAGATTGGCTGAATTAGAAGGACCTGTTGTGTTAGATGGGTTCCCAAGAACTTTAAATCAAGCAAAAATATTAGATGGATTCTTCAGTGATTATGTTGTTATAAACATTGAAGTTTCAGAAGAAGTTGCTTTGAAACGTACATTAGGTAGAGTAAATTGTCCAAAATGTGGAAGAATTTATAATATCTATACTGATATGAAACCAAAGCAAGATAACATTTGTGATGATTGCGGATGTGAACTAAAAGGACGTTCAGATGATAATGAAGAATCATTCAAAGTTAGATTTAATACTTATTTAGCTAACGTGGAAAGTGTTCTTAATTATTACAAAGGAAAAAATAGTTTATACATAATTCAATCATATGAATCAAAAGAAGAAACATATGCCGATATTAAAAAAATATTGGATTCACAGGAGTAATATGATATCAATTAAATCAGAACGAGAAATTGAACTCATGAAAAAAGCTGGATCGATTGTGGGTGCTACTCATAATTATCTAAAACAATTTGTTAAACCTGGTATTACTACTAAGGAACTTGATAAACTTGCGTATGACTTTATTTTAAGTCAAGATGCAACACCATCATTTTTAAATCTTTATGGATTTCCTGGAACAATTTGTACATCAATTAATGATGAAGTTGTTCATGGAATTCCATCTAATAGAAAACTTAAAAATGGTGATATTGTTAAATTAGATATTGGTGCTTGTTATAAAGGCTACCATGGTGATTCAGCTTGGACATATCCTGTTGGAACAATTGATAATAAAAAGCAGTACCTACTTGAACATACAGAAAAAGCTTTATATGAAGGTTTATCTGTAATAAAAGAAGGGGTACATTTAAGTGATATCGGTGCTGCCGTCGAGGCATATGCAAAAAAGCATAAACTAGGTGTTGTTAAAGAATTAGTCGGTCATGGAATAGGTACTGAGGTTCATATGGAACCAGACGTACCAAACTATGGAACACCTGGTCATGGACCTATTTTAAAAGCGGGTATGACGATTGCAGTCGAACCAATGCTAAATTTAGGCACCGCAAACATATATATGTTAGATGATGAATGGACGATCATAACAGCTGATGGAAAACCGTCTGCTCATTTCGAACATACAATCTTAGTTGAGAAAGATGGTTATACCATATTAACAAAGAGGTGATTTCATGGCAAAGGATGACGTAATTGAAGTCGAAGGTAAAGTAACTGATATTTTACCAAGAGGCGATTTTAGAATAGAATTAGAAAACAAACATACTGTAATTGCCCAGGTTTCTGGTAAAATGCGAGTAAACAATATTCGTATTTCACCAGGTGATACAGTAACTGTAGCGATTTCGCTATATGATTTAACACGTGGGCGTATAATCTATAGAAAGTAGGAGGGATTTAGATGAAAATTAAACCATCAGTAAAACCTATCTGTCCTAAATGCAAAATAGTAAGACGTAAAGGAAAAGTATATGTTATATGCGAAAATCCAAAGCATAAACAAAGACAAGGTTAATATAGGAGGTGTTTTATGGCACGTATTAAAGGTGTAGATATACCAAATGATAAAAGAGTAGAAATTGCTTTAACTTATATTTATGGTATCGGCAGAAGCTTATCAAATAAGATTTTAGCTGATGCTAAAGTAGATATTAATAAAAGAGCAAAAGATTTAGATAATGATGAACTTGCACGTATTCGTGACGAAGTTAATAAATATTTAACTGAAGGAGAACTTAGACGTGAAGTTAATATGAACATCAAAACAAAGATGGAAATTAACTCATACGAAGGAACTCGTCATAAAAAAGGATTACCAGTTCGTGGTCAAAGAACAAATAGAAATGCTAGAACACGTAAGGGTAAAGGCAAAGTAGTTGCAAATAAGAAAAAATAATCGTAACTGATTAAAGGAGGTTATTAAAATGGCTTATAAACCAAGAAAACGTAAAGTTAAAAAGAATGTGCCACAAGGTCAAGCTTACATTCACTCAACATTTAATAATACAATCGTTACTATATGCGATGAAGCTGGCAATGCTATTAGCTGGGCTTCAGCTGGTACTTTAGGATTTAAAGGAAGCAAAAAGTCAACACCATTTGCAGCTGGTATGGCTGCTGAAGCTGCTGGAAAAGCTGCTTTCGATATGGGAATGCGTAAAGTTGAAGTATTTGCAAAAGGCTTAGGATCTGGTCGTGAGACAGCAATTAGATCACTTCAAACTGCTGGACTAGAAATAACAGCCATCTCTGATGTAACACCAATTCCACATAATGGATGTCGTCCACCAAAACGACCACGTGGATAGTATTATAAAAAGGAGGATGGAAACATGTTAAATTTTGAAAAGCCTATATATAAAATTACAGAATATGTAGAAAATAGTAATTATGGTAAATTTGAACTAGAACCTTTAGAAAGAGGATTTGGTATTACACTTGGTAATGCTCTTAGAAGAGTTATGTTATCAAGTATGCCAGGTAGCGCAATCGTAGCTATCAAAATCGATGGAGTAATGCATGAATTTCAAACTATCGAAGGGGTAGTTGAAGATGTTACTACAATCGTATTAAATCTTAAGAATGTTGTTGTAAAAAATCATTCTGAAGAAGAAAAAATCTTACATTTAAGTGTATCAGAAGAAAGAAAAATTACAGCAGCTGATATCGTATGCGATGCAGATGTTGAAATCATCAATAAAGATCAAGAAATTGCAACATTAGCAAAAGGTGGAAAATTAGACATGGAATTAGTAGTTGCTAACGGACGTGGATATGTTCCAGCTAATGAAAATAAAGAATATGCAGATAATAATAAAATCGGATACATTCCAATAGATGCATTATATTCTCCAATTACAAGAATTAACTACGAAGTAGAAAATGCTCGTGTTGGTCAAGATGCAAACTATGATAAATTAATCATGAATGTTAATACAAATGGCGCTATGCGTCCAGAAGATGCAATGGCTTTAGGTGCAAAAATTTTGATTGAACACTTAAATATTATCACTAATATCAGTGAAATTGCCGACATGACCGGAATCATGAATGCTAAACAAGAAGATAGCAAGCAAAAGAAGCTTGAAACTTCTATCGATGATTTAGATTTCTCAGTTCGTGCTTATAATTGTTTAAAGAGAGCAGGAATTTCTACACTTGGAGATTTAACTGAAAAATCTGAATTAGAAATGATGAAAATTCGTAATTTAGGTAAGAAGTCTTTAAAAGAAGTAATTGATAAGATTAAAGACATGGGACTTAAATTCCGCGATGAAGATTAGGAGGTAAACTCATGTACAGAAAATTAGGACGTACTAGTAAGCATCGTCGTAGTATGCTAGCTAATTTAACTAAAGATTTAATCATGAACGAGAAAATTGAAACAACTGAAACTCGTGCAAAAGAAGTTAGAACTTATTTTGATAAAATGGTTACTTATGGTAAAAATGGCTCATTAGTATCTCGTAGAAAAGCACTTGCTTTCTTACAAAATGATAATGATGCTGTTAAAAAAGTATTTAATGACTTAAGCGTTAGATTTAAAGACCGTAACGGTGGATACACACGCATCTTAAAATTAGATGAACGTCGTGGCGATGATGCATTAATGGTTATTTTAGAAATTGTAGAAGGTAAATAATTGCCTTCTTTTTTGTTGCTAAAAAAAATCATTCATGTTAAAATCGTATTAGGATAGAGGTGCATAAATGAAGAAAATTTTAGCATTAAATTTAAAAATGAATTTTAATTATCAAGAAGTTATTGATTATGTTCAAGAATTAAAAGGAGAGTTAAAAAATAAAAATGTAATACTTTTTCCACCAACTATATTTTTGCCATATTTTATAGGTAATGAATATCCATTTGGAGCTCAGAATATATCTGAATTTGATAATGGTGCTCATACAGGTGAAATATCTTGCACTCAATTAAAAAGTATTGGCGGAACTTATACTATAATTGGTCATAGTGAGCGTAGAAAAGATCAGCATGAAGAAGATGGAACATTAAATTTGCGCATAAAAAAAGCCCTAGAGAATGGGTTAAAAGTTGTTTATTGCATAGGCGAAACTAAAGAAGAACGCGATATGCTAAAAACAACAAAAATTTTAAAAAGCGAAATAGTTAATGGTCTAGCTGGTATTAAGCCAACTGATCTAAAAAACGTTATAATTGCATATGAACCAATTTGGTCAATAGGTACCGGAGTTATTCCAACAAATAAAGAAATCGCATCAACAACAGCTTTTATAATTGATACAGCAGTTAATATTTTGAATTATAAACCACGTGTTCTATATGGTGGTAGCGTTAATGAAAAAAATATAGCTGAATTAAATAAAATAGCTAATGTATCTGGATTTTTAGTCGGAGGCGCATCATTAGATGTTAAAAAAGTTTTAAAAATGAAGGAAACTATTGAAAGATAGTTTTCTTTTTAATTGACACACTAGGTGGTCTATATTATAATAAATTTTCAAGGAGGAGAAAGAATATGTTAAATTATATTAAAAAATATGTTTCACCAGAACAAGGTACTGAAGTATATGAAATCGGATTTCAAGGAGGATGTTATTCATTTACATCAGGTGATGATTTAACTACGTTTCTAGATTATATCGAGAAAAAGATCAGAGATGAAATAACGGTTAATGAAGGCCAATTGTCACAAGTAGGAATTGGCAGTGGACATGGAGGACACAGAATTCTTTTAGATTCACCAGTAATTGCCCATTATAATCGTGTAATTAAAAAATTAAACAAAGAAATTGATTTAATTAATGTATTAAGAAGACATCAAGTAGCTGTACACGAAGGAACACCTATTGAAAATGATATGTTCTCAGAAGAAAACAATACGAAAGGTGTAGGACTTAAAGATAGAATTAAAATGGAATTAGGTTTTAGACCATCAAGCATTAAGCAACTTGAAGTTTATAGGGGTATTATTGAAAGAAAAATTGACGGGCTTCGTGAGAAAAAACAAGGAAGCGAAGATAGAAGAAGCCTAGCTTATCCATTATATACAATGGGTGATATTCCTGGTAATCCTTTAAGAGGTGATGATGAAGAAGTTTCGTTTGTATATGAAACTCGCTTACATGAATTAGAAGATGACGTTATTGAAGCATCACAATTAGTTTCAGAAGAATCAGATTCACTTAATAAAGAATGGGATAGAGTTGATGATACTTATAGAACAGTATTAGATATTATGGCTTATAACGGGTATAGTGAAGCTCTAGATCAAAATCCAGAAACTACAAAAAAAGACTTAAGATATAGATTAAGAAAAGCTTTAGTTGGCAGAGATTATGAAGAAGCACATGAAAGATATGATCATGCATATGACACAATGGTAAGAGCAGATGAAAGCCTTGCAGAATATAGAAAAAATGTAGAATTAATTAAACGCGGAATAGTTCGTGAAATATTAGCATATAATAAACAATTAGCATATGAAAGATCTCTTGATGCACAAATGGCAGAATTACGTGAAAAAGGAAAAGTATACGTAAGAAAATTCAAATAAAAATAAAAGCATTTTGCTTTTATTTTATTTTGGCATAAACTTCTTCAATTGGAAGTTTTGTTTTATCAATGTTACTTGGAATAATGTGCAAGTGAAAATGTTTAACTACTTGTCTATCACCATAATTCCAAGCAAATGATGCACCATTTGCACCAAGTTTATCACATATGTCTTTACTAAGCTTTTTAGCGACTTCGACAATGTGGTTAAAAATCTCCTTGTCTAATTCTAAATAATCTGTGTAATGCTTTTTAGGTACAATCAAAGTATGACCGTTTTCAGTTGGATTTATATCTAAAAATGCATATACTAAATCATCTTCATATACTTTGTATGATGGAATTTCACCATTTATAATTTTACAAAATAAACAATCCATAAATCCTCCTCAAATTAATTATACAAAATATTTAAAAAGTTATCAATTTACATATATAAATATTGACAAAACTTATATATTTGATATAATACTGATGTATCAAAAAAGGAAAGAAGAAGTATCCACTTCTCACCCGATCGATTAGGTTGATGGGTAAAAGGCCAAAAGAGAATAATTATCTTGGTTTTTATAGTGGATGCTTTGCATTCACTTTTTATTTGGAGGTGTCATTTATCGCTAGTAAAGAAAGAGATTTGTTTGTAAATGAACAAATCAGAGCAAAAGAAGTAATGGTTATAGGACCTAATGGTGAACAATTAGGAATCAAAGATATTAAGGATGCTTTGACCTTGGCAACATATGCTGGATTTGATTTGGTTTTAATTAATCCAAATGGTAATCCACAAGTATGTAAGATTATGGACTATAATAAGTTCAAATATGAAAACAAAAAACGTCAAAAAGAAAACATGAAGAAACAACGTGAGAGTAATTTAGAACTCAAAGAATATCGTTTATCTGTTACAATTGATGTTCATGACTTTAATACACGTGTTAATAATTCAAGTAAGTATTTAGTAAAAGGTCACAAAGTAAAAGCGTCTATAAGATTTAAAGGCCGTGAAATGGCTCATCCTGAATTAGGACGAGATGTTTTGCTACGCTTTGCAGAGGCATTAACAGATGTTGCTGATGTTGAGCAGAAACCAACACTAGAAGGTAGATTTATGACAATGATACTCGCACCAAAGAAGGAAAAATAGGAGGAAAAAATATGCCAAAAATTAAAACACATAAAGGAACTGCAAAAGTTGCTAATGTTCGTCCAGGCGGAACAGTAAAAATTGGAACACCTGGTTCAAGACACAATACAGGAAAGAAAAACGCTGCTTACAATCGTAAAGCTAGATCTGCTTCAAACATGAGTAAATCAGATATGAAGAGATTGAAAAACGTATTAGTTAAATAGGAGGTTTAAGAAATGACAAGAGTTAAAGGTGGCACAATTCATCGTGCTCGTCGTGCTAAAGTCTTAGATCAAGCTAAAGGATACTTTGGTAGTAAACATAGACTTTATAGAACAGCTAATGAACAAGTTATGCATTCAGGAAAATATGCTTTCCGTGATCGTAGACAAAAGAAAAGAGATTTTAGAAAACTTTGGATTACAAGAATCAATGCTGCTTGCCGTATGAATGAAATTAGTTATTCTAAATTCATTAATGGTTTAACAAAAGCTGGCGTTGCATTTAACCGTAAAATGTTAAGTGAACTTGCAATTGATAATGCAGAAGCATTTACTTCTTTAGTTGAAATCGCTAAAAATGCTTTAGAAAATAAAACAGTAGCTAAGAAAGAAACTAAAAAAGAAACAAAAAAGACTACTGACATTAGCAAGATGACAGTTGCAGAACTTCGTGAAGTAGCAAAAGAAAGAAATATCGAAGGATATACTGCAATGAAGAAAAACGAATTATTAGAAGCTTTAAAATAAAAAATTTTAAAGCTTTTTTTGTGCTATAATTTATATATTAGGTGAGAGTATGAAATTTTTAAATAAAGTTAAAGAGTTTGCTATTAAGAATATATTAATAATATTAACTGTTTTAATAATAGTTATTTTAGTAATACTTTTTTTACCAAGTAAAAATAATTCAACTAATAAAAATTCGAATTTATCTATAACTCTTAAAGGAAATGACCATATCTCTATTGTAAGAGGTGATAATTATTTCGAAGCTGGTTATGTGGCATATGATTCTAAAGAAGGCGACTTAACTAGCAGAGTAGTAGTTATCGGGAATGTTGATACAAATACTATTGGGACTTATACTCTAAAGTATCAAGTAACAAATAGTGAACATAAAACAAGTGAAGTTGTTCGTACAATTAATGTTGTAGCAAATTTATCGAATTTGGATATAGAAATAGATTATAGTCCGAAAGAAATTACAAATAGTGATGTGACAATAAATTTGAAGATTTCTGGCGAAGGTTATGACTTCATACTTGATCCAGATGGTAATATTAATAAATCTAATGAATTAAATTATAAAGTTGGTTCTAATGACAATTACATTTTTTCGATAAAAAGAAAAGATGGAGTTGTAATTGAAAAAAATATTGAAATAGCAAACATTGATAAGATTAAACCAACTGGTTCATGTCGTGCTATCTTGGATAAAAAAACAAGTATTATTGTTGATGCTAAAGATAATGTAGGTATTACAAAATATATTTATACTATTGGTAATAAAGAATATGAGTCAACAAAAAATTCATATACTATAAATGGAATATTTGAAAATATTAACGTCACTATTTATGATGAAGCTTCTAATACTCAAACAATTACATGTGATGTTAATAAAGCTAGTAATGTTGGCGAGTGGCCAGAATTTATTGCACCAACATATCCGCCTGATACTACTCCTAAGCATTTTCTTGAAAATATGGAATTTAATAAAAGAGTTAGATATCTTTTATATTATCCGGATAATCTTGATTTAAGCAAGAAAAATCCATTAGTAGTATATATTCATGGTGCTGGAGAGTGTGGAGCTAACACGAGCAAAATGTATAGAGAAAATGGAAAATTTGTGAATAATATGCGAAAAGGCAGATTAAAAGATGCCATTTATTTGGCACCACAATGTAATTGTCAAGATGGGAACTTTTATATTTGCGAAAAAGATTTTATAGATTTAATCAATAAAGTTGCGAGTGAATACAATGTTAATACAAATAAGATATCATTGACTGGCATAAGTTCTGGTGGTAGTTCAGCACAAAGACTTTTGTCTAAAAACCCTGGTTTCTTTTCGGGAGCGGCTTTACTTGCACCTTATATTACTACTGGAAATGCCGATAGTTATAAAAATTTGAAAATTGCCGTTTTTATTGGCACATTAGATGCTCTACATAATGATGGCAAAGCCCATTCAGAAATTTTAAAAAGCAGGGGTGTTGATATTAAATTTTATTCAGTTACAGGTGTTGGCCACGTACTTGAATCTAGCGTATATGATAGTACGAATGTAGTTGAATGGTTAATAGCTCAAGAAAAGAAATAGCGAACAAATGTATTGATTTTTATAATACTATGTGTTAAAATTAATTTAAGGTGATTATATGAGAAATTTATATATAGATTTTGACGGCGTAATTTCTGATACAATTGATGTAACTTATCAGATGATGAAGGATCAAGGCATTGATAGACTTGATGTAGCAGCATCATCTAAATTCTATCGTGAACTTGATTGGCCAACTCTTTTAGAACAAACACCACTTATAAATAATAGCATGGAAAAAATTCAAAAAATAATTGATTCAAACAGATACAATGTTGCAATATTAACACATGTTATTAGTTTAGATGAAGCGGTTGCAAAAATCAAATACATTCGTAAGTTCTTAAAAGAAATAACAATTATTCCAGTTCCTAAAAAAGTGTCTAAAACGGAAACCGTATGTGCAAAAGATGCTATTTTGGTTGATGATTATAAAGGTAATTTATCAGAATGGGAAGCTGCTGGCGGTATTGGTGTTAGATTTTATAAGACCAAAAAAGAAACTAAATATATTGATATTACAGATTTAGAAGAATTATTAGCACTCTCTATTGACAAGTGCTAATTTGATGATATAATTAATTATGTGGAAACACATAATTTTTTTATGAGGAGGGATATTATGAATCAAAATCCGTTTCAAGAGAATTTAGAAAATGTTTTAGAAAAGTATGGACGAGATATAACAGAACTTGCTAAGAGTGGAAAAATTGATCCAGTAATTGGTAGGGATGAAGAAATTCGTAGTATAACTCGTATACTTTCAAGAAAAACAAAAAATAACCCGGTTTTAATTGGTGAACCAGGTGTAGGTAAGACCGCTATTGTGGAAGGACTTGCACAGAGAATTATTAAAGGTGATGTTCCAGACAGTTTAAAAAATAAAACAATATGGGAACTTGATATGGGAGCGTTAATTGCAGGTGCTAAATATCGTGGTGAATTTGAAGAAAGATTAAAAGCAGTTTTAAAAGAAATTACTAAAAGTGAAGGTAAAATAATTTTATTTGTTGATGAGATTCATATGATTGTAGGTGCTGGTGCTTTAGAAGGTGCAATGGATGCAGGAAATATGCTAAAACCACTTCTTGCACGTGGTGAAATACATTGTATTGGAGCAACGACATTAAATGAATATCGTAAATATATTGAAAAAGATGGTGCTTTAGAACGAAGATTTCAAAAAGTGCTTGTTACAGAACCTAATGTTATGGATACGATTACTATTCTCCGTGGACTTAAAGAACGTTTTGAAGTATACCATGGTGTAACAATAAAAGATAGTGCATTAGTCGCAGCTGCAACGTTATCTGACAGATATATTACCGATAGATTTTTGCCAGATAAAGCAATTGATTTAGTTGATGAAGCATGTGCAACAATAAAAGTTCAAATGGATTCATCTCCAGTAGAACTTGATCGTTTAACACGAAAAATAATGCAACTTCAAATTGAACTTCAAGCTATTAAAAAGGATAATGATGATGCATCTAAAAAAAGAGTTGTAGAAATAAAAGAAAAACTTGAATCACTAAAAAAAGATGAATCTGAATTAAGAGATAAATGGGAACATGAAAAGAGCATTAATGATAAAATAAGTAAGAAAAAAGAAGAATTAGAACGTGCTCGATTTAATTTAGAAAAAGCAGAAAACAATTATGACTTAGAAAATGCTGCTAAATTAAGACATGGTGTTATTCCCGAACTTGAAAAAGAAATTAATTCTTTAAAAGAAAGTGATAAATATCAAATATTAAGTGATACAGTTACTGATGAAAGTATTGCTGAAATAATTTCAAGATGGACTAATATACCAATTAGTAAATTGGTTGGTAGTGAAAAAGATAAATTATTGCATCTTGAAGAAAATATGAAGAAGCGAGTAAAGGGTCAAGATGAAGTTATTAAAAAGGTAAGTGAAGCAATTTTAAGAGCTAGATCAGGAATAAAAGATCCTAATAGACCAATTGGATCATTCATATTTTTAGGTCCAACTGGTGTTGGTAAAACAGAAGTTGCAAAAACTCTTGCATATGAACTTTTTGATGATGAACGTCATATGGTTCGAATTGATATGAGTGAGTATATGGAATCGTTTTCAGTTTCAAGATTAATTGGAGCTCCTCCAGGATACGTAGGATATGATGAAGGCGGGCAATTAACAGAAGCAGTTAGAAGAAATCCATATAGTATAGTTTTGTTTGATGAAATAGAAAAAGCACATAAAGATGTTTTCAATATTTTACTTCAAATATTAGATGATGGTAGAATCACTGATTCACAAGGACGAACAGTTGATTTTAAAAATACAATTATTATTATGACATCTAATTTGGGTAGTGAGCACATTTTAGAAAATAATGATCACGCGAAAGTTTATAATGAACTTAGAAGTACATTTAAACCTGAATTTCTAAATCGTATTGATGAAATAGTAATATTTAATGCATTAGATGAAAAAGTAATTTATGACATTTTAGATAAAATTATTTTAGATTTAGAAAATAGATTAAAAAATAATAAATTAACACTATCATTAACTGATAAAGCAAAGAAATTTATTATTGATAATGCATATGATCCAGCATATGGTGCAAGACCAATTAAAAGATTTGTAACAGAAAATTTAGAAACATTAATTGCTAAGAAAATAATATCAGGAGAGTTGAAAAATAATACTGATATTAAAGTTGATGTAATAAATAACAAATTAGAAATAATATAAACTATGAATTTAATTTCATAGTTTTTTTTATTTTGTCTAAAATAATTTGACAAAATGGTTAAATTAAGGGGACCAAAATAATTGACTTTTTGTTGCACATGTTGTACACTTAATATAGCAATACGATACTAACCGTATGCGTTATCTAGATGTTTTATTTTGGTAGACACGCCAAGATTTAACATATAAATTATAATTTATTTTATTTAAAAGGTAAGGAGGAAAAAAATGAAAAAAGCACCAAAAAAGAGAAATGATAGAACAATATTTATTATTGCTATTATTTTATTTGCTTTAGCTGTTGGTCTATTTGTAGGAGCTTACGCAAGATTCCAAACTCAAGTAACAGGTACTGGACATTTAGTAACTGCTAACTGGGCATTCGCTGTAAATGGAAGTAGTACTACATTTGAAGTAAATTTGGCATCAGGCACAGTTTACAACACAATTGATGTTGAAGTAGATGGCGAAACAGTTCACAAAATTCAACCAGGATCATATGGTTCATTTGACTTAGTTTTATCAGCAGCAGGCAGTGAAGTTCCAGTAACTTACAATGCTGTATTCGGTGGTTTAGGTAATGCTGCTCCAGCTAACTTAGCATTATATTCTGATTCAGGATATACTACTCCATTAGCTAACGTTAATGGCGATGTTATTGCAGCTGGTGGTCAAAAGACTGTAACTATTTATTGGAAATGGTTATACACAGATACTGATGAAACTACTTATGCTGGTCAAACTTTAGATTTACCTATAACAATAACAGGTTATCAAGTTGATCCAAACGCATAACTTGAAACTCGTGTCAACAAGGGTTTAACCCTCGTTAAAGAATATTAATAATAGTATTTTTTAACGAAGGTTAAATTTTGTATTTCAAATGAGAGTGATAATATGGATAAAAATAAAAAAAATTATAATGTCCAAAAAGAAGACGAAAAGAAGAAAAACAATAAGAAATGGCTGTTACTATTGCTACTATTATTGTTTCTTTGCTTGTTTGGATACTTTGTTTTTAGAATTGGCTTTAGTGTAGGAGAAAAACATAAGCCTGTAACAGTTGATCCAACTCCACAAAAAATGTTGATTAAAATTACTGATACAAATGGTGAGTGGGGAAATGGGAAGACTAAACAAGTTAAAATCGAAACTAATCCTAGTAAATTGAGTTTGGAATTTAATGAAAGTTATACAGTTTTTGCTTTAACTACATCTAAAGATCCAATTATATGGACATCTTCAGATGAAAGTTGTGTAACTGTTTCACCAAAAGAAGGACAAAAGCCAACAATTACTGCAGGTGATAAAGAATGTACTGCCGTTGTAACAGCAAAAACAGGTGGGGTTAAATCTGATATAACTGTTACAGTAGTTAAGAAACATGATAAATTAAAAAAAATTGAATTAAAACATTCAAACTATGTAGTAAATATTGGAGAATCTATATTAGCTGCGATTACGGTTGCACCAACAACTGCAGAAATACCTAAATTGATTTATAAGATTAAAGATAGTTCGATTGCAACTGTTGACGAGAATGGTGTAATTACAGGTATTAGTGAAGGTAAAACTACATTAATAGTAACAACTGCTGATGAAAAATATACAATAAAAGCATCTGTAACAGTAAATAAAGTACCTGTTAATGATGATGATACTAATGAAATAAATATTTTTTCAGTTTCAACATCATCAAGAGAATATATAGCACCATATGATAGTGGTGTATATGAATTTGATGTTAAAAATACTATTTCTAAAAATATTTTATATAAATTAAATTTAGAAGAAGAAAATGAAGATAGAGTTAATATTAAATATAAACTTAAGAAAAATGGTACATATATCATAAGCGATTGGGTTTATTATGAACAAATTAAGTTAGAAGATGTTGCACTTGCAGCAAAACAAACTGATATTTATGAATTAGAATGGTGTTGGGTTAGTGAAAACAACGAACTCGATACTCAGATAGGATTAAAAAAAGAAAGAGCAAAGTATACAATTACAATTAATGTAATTGCTATGCAAGATGTAGAAAGGTAATATATATGGCCAAGGTAAAAAAAGAAGAAAAAACTGTTTTCCATAAAATATTAGAAGTTTTATCTTCTATTTTTGCCGTTATAGTAATATGTGCATCTTTATTTACTTTAGTATTTAGAATAATATTTAAAGTAGAGGTTGTTAAAATATTTGGCTATAGTGGACTTGTTATTTTAACAGGTAGTATGGAGCCAGTTTATCATCCTGGAGATGTAATATTTATTCATGAACAAAAGGATTATAAGGTTAAAGATGTTATTACATTCCATCAACGTGGAATGATTGTGACACATCGAATTAAAGAAAAAAGCGGCGATACCTTTACAACTCAAGGTGATGCCAATAATTCTGCAGACGAACCAATAAAGTTAACTGATATTGAGGGTAAAGTTATTCGTAGTGTACCCCGCGTTGGTAAACTTATCTTGTTCTTGCAAACGCCAGCTGGAATTGTTGCACTTTTAGTTGTGTTAGGTTCACTAGAAGTATTCTTTGCCGCTAAGAGAAAGTCGGTGGAAGAGTGAAAAAACATTATAAGTTAGTTTTACTTATTTTGATATTCTTACTTGTGACTATGATAACTGCTGGTATTGGAGTATCTTATGCATACTATCAAACAAGTGTAACTGGTGCTGTTTCCAATAAAACATCCGATTATGCTTGCGATGTTCAAATTGTTTCAGATACGCATACAATAGTTCCGACATCTAATACTGCAGTAGATGAAATTGAGTTTTATGTTAAAAACTATACAGGTAGTGATACTAGTCCAAGCAATACTTCAGAAGTATATTTGAGTTATGTACTAAAGTTTACTTTGCCAACATGGGATAGTGGTTGTACTAATCCAATTTCTTATAAATTATTTGCAGTTAATGAATCAAATAATAGTGAAACTGAAGTAGCTTTAAGCAGTAATCAAACAAGTCGAATTGATTTTAGTTTGATTTCTGCAGAAAGAGATTATTACAAATTAAAGTTATACTGGAATATGAATTATAATAGTGCGTCTTGCTATGCTGGAAAGAGTAAGAATGTTGGTATTGCTGCTGATATATATCAGAATCCAACTAAGTATTCTGCATAGGTGATATTATGAATAAAAAGGTATTCTTATTAGTATGTGTTTCATTGTTTATATTTTCAATAGTATTTACGATGCAAACTTATTCATATTTTTCAACTAATGTAACAGGTACTGGAAGTTTGACATTTGCAAGTTGGAGTTTTACAGCAAATGGTGAAGATACCTCATTTACAACTGACTTAGGAGAATTATATCCGGGTATTGATAGATCATACCAAGTACGATTAAGTGCAGTTGGTAGTGATGTTCCTGTTGATTATACAGTAACATTTAATTATCCAAATAATATTCCAGCAAACTTAAAATTTTATAAAGATTCTGCTAAACAGCAAGAAATCAATCTAGATGGTGGTACCGTGACCGGGACCCTCAATGCGGGAACCGAGACCGTTATTACAATATATTACGACTGGCCGTATGGATCGTCGGCTGAGGAGTATGTTCCGGGGAATGCCTGGTTTAATATGACCATTTCTGGTCATCAAAAAGATCCTAGTAGAGGAGAGTAAGAATGGAAAAGAGTAAAAAGAAAGTTGGAGCTAAAAAAACAACTAAAGTTGTTGAACCAGTTGCTAAAAAGAAGAACAATCAACTAAAAGCTACAATTATGGGAATCGCAATGATTGTTGCTGCTCTTGGTCTTGGAGTAGGAACATATGCTTACTATCAAAGTACTATAACTGGTACTGTAAGTGGTTCAATTACTGCTTGGAGTTTTCTTGTTAACGAGAAAGCTACTGATTTCACTGCTAATCTTGGCGATTTAAAACCAGGTGTAAGTGGACAACTAACATTAAATCTTTCAGCTGAAGATAGTGGTTTAGGTGTTAATGCTGTTGTTTCATTTAGTGGCAAGACTAATTGGCCAGCAAACTTGAAACTATATTCTGATGCTGGAAAGACTTCAGAAATAATAGTTGGCACAACTACTATTTCAAGAACAATAGCTGCTGGATCAGCTGATACAGTTGTAATTTATTATGACTGGCCTCTTGGAACAAGTGCTGAAACTGGACCAACTGCTAATCAAAATGCAAGCTTTGTAGTTACTGTTGTTGGTACTCAAGTACAACAATAGTGTAAAAAAAGCAAAAAAACTATTTTCGATTCCTTAATAATGTGATATTATTAAAGTGGTGATAATAGTCAAAGATTATTAAATCATAAGGAGGAATTATGAAAGGAAAGAAAACAGGGAATAATGTTGTAAAAACTAAAAACGAAAAAACAAAATTAATTATGGGTATTGCAATGATGGTTTTCGCAGTAGCTGTAGCAGGCGGAACATACGCATACTATCAAAGTACTATAACAGGTACTGTTTCAGGTACTATTCTTGCCTGGGACTGTGTAAATGGTAGTGGTACATTAACAACTGGAATTGGTAATATTAAACCAGGATCAAGTGGTTCATTTACACTTAAGGTAAAATCTACTAATTTTAAAACAGATATCACTGTTCAATTAAAGTATGATACTCCTGCAAATGTTCCAGGAAACTTTAAGTTATATAAAGATTCAGCTCATTCAACATCAATTGCAATGAACGGATCTACAAATGTAACAGCGTTTACAGAAACTGGCGTTGCTAAGAATACTGAAAAAAGTTACGTAGTTTACTATTACTGGCCATTAGGAACAACTGCTGAAACACCAGTTGCAACAGGAACTACTAATAAAACATTCAATGTTGTTTACTCAATTACTTGTAAACAATCATCATCACAATAATCAATAGGAGGCTAAGATATGAAAGGCAATAAAATATTATATGCAGGAATTGCAATTTTAATTTTAGGTATCGGCTTTGCTGTAGGAACTTATGCTTACTATCAAACTACTGTAACAGGTAATGTTGGTGGTACTGTTCTTGCATGGCAATGTACTGCAAATAATCAAACTGCGACATTCACTATTTCATTAGGTTCTTTATATCCAGGATCTTCTGGATCAAAAACTATTACAGTAGGTTCAACAATCGCAGCAGATTATGTAATTACATTTAGTTCATTTACAAATATGGGTTCTGGAAGTAATCATCCAAATCTAAATCTTTATAAAGATTCAGCACACTCATCTATTATAAATAGTGGTGGTACATTAGCTGGAACAGTAGCTGCAGGTGGTACTTCAACAGCAACTTTCTACTATTACTGGCCATATGGAACTGCAAGTGAAACTTATAATGCATCAGCTCCATCGGTAACAGCAACTGTAGTATGTACTCAAAAATAGACCTTAATGGTCTTTTTTTTATCAAATTATTGAATAAAGTATTATAAAGTGATATACTTGATAAGGTAGGGAGTGTAGATTATGTTAAACAAATTAAAAGATAATATTCTTACGGTAGGAATAATAGTATTAGTTTTAGGAATTGGAATAGCAGTAGGAACATATGCTTACTATCAAACTACTGTAACTGGTAGTGTAGGGGCTACTGTACTTGCATGGGATTGTAAATTAGGTAGTAGTGGAGTTGTAAAAAGTACATTTGCAAATATGTATCCTGGATCTTCTGGAAGTATCACATTTAATATTACTTCTAGTATTGCAGCAGATTATACAATACATATTACAGGATTCACTAATATGAATTCAGGAACACATGCTGCTTTGAAGTTATATACTGATTCAGCACACTCAACTGTAATTGCTACAAATACTAACCTTACAGGTTCAATATCAGCAGGTGGAACTGCAAGTAAAGTTATATATTATTACTGGCCATATGGAACTGCAGCTGAAACATATAGTAATGCAGTACCATCATTTACATATTCAATCACATGTAATCAAAAATAGACCATATTGGTCTTTTTTTTAAACTTTAAAAGTATATTTATGCTATAATTATTAAGAGGTAGATATTATGAGTAAAGGTAAAGTTTTCATAACTGGTGGTAGTGGATTTTTAGGTATTAATCTAATTAGACGTTTATTAGAAGAAAACTATAAAATAATTTCTTTAGATTTGCTTCCATTTGATTATGAAGATTGCAAAGATAAAATCGAGTGGATAGTAGGTGACATTCGCGATAAAGCAATGGTGGATAAGTGTACTGACGGTGCGGATTACGTTATCCATTGTGCAGCAGCTCTTCCTCTTTATAAAAAAGAAGATATTTTTTCAACGGATATAGATGGAAGTCGTAATGTTGTAGAAAGTGCATATGAGCATAAAGTAAAGAGATTTATTCAGATTTCCACAACTGCTGTTTATGGTATTCCTGATCATCATCCACTTTATGAAACTGATAAATTGGATGGAGTAGGTCCTTATGGTGTTGCTAAGATTGAAGCTGAAAAAGTGTGTGCACTATATCGTGAAAAAGGATTAGTAACATCTATTATCAGACCAAAATCATTTATTGGACCAGAACGTCTTGGAGTATTTGCCATGTTCTATGAATGGGCAAAAGATGGACATGGTTTTCCAATGATTGGTAGTGGAAAAAACCAATATCAATTTTTAGATGTAGATGATTTATGTGATGCAATTATACTTTGCATGACATTAGATAAAGAAAAAGTAAATGATGTATTTAATATAGGTGCTAAAGAATTTACAACAATGAAGGAAGACTATCAAGCAGTTTTAGATTATGCTGGTCATGGTAAGAAGATCAAAGGATTTCCTGCTAAACCTGCAATATGGGCATTAAGGATATTAGAAGCAATGCACTTATCCCCACTTTATAAATGGGTTTATGAAACTGCTTGTGAAGATTCATTTGTTTCAATTGAAAAAGCTGAAAAGATGCTAGGTTTTAAACCTAAATATTCAAACAAAGATGCACTTTTGAGAAACTATAAATGGTATTTAGAAAATTACAAAAAATATGAAGGTAAAACTGGTGTTAATCATCGTGTACCTTGGAAACAAGGAATATTAAAAATAGTAAAGAAATTTTACTAGGGGTTTGTATGAAAAGAATTAAAAAATTTGTAAAAAATAATTACATTATTATAATTCCTTTTTTCACAACCCTTTTTTTGTATCTATTAAATGCTATTATTAATAAAATATATCCCTTTGGAAATGAAACATTTATTTATTCAGATATGTCTGAACAATATGCAATTTATTTTGGATATTTAAAAGATGTTTTAATTTCTGGAAATAATTTATTTAGTTCTTTCTCGTTTACGTTAGGTCAGAATTTTTATGGAATATTTACTTATTTTTGTTCAAGTCCTTTGAATATAATATTTTTACTTAGTACTAAAAGTACAATTCCGATATTTATTTTTATTTTAGTTTTATTAAAGTTATCACTTGCATCAATGAATATGGCTATTCTATTGAGAACAAAATTAAAGAATAATCTTTCAATATTTATATTTTCAATTCTTTATGGACTCATGAGTTACAATTTAACTTATTCAGTAAATATAATGTGGTTAGATCCAATGTATTTACTTCCTTTAATAGTATTTGGGTTAGAGCGAATGTTTAAGGAAAAACCATTAATATATGTTCTAGCTTTAACACTGGCAATGTGTTCAAACTATTATATAGCTTTTCCTGTTTGCATATTTTTAGCAATATATTTTATTTATTATCATTTGCTAAACAAAGAAAACTTTAAAAAACATCTATGGCAATTTATTAAATATTCATTAGTTGCTGTTTTACTAAGTTCAGTTATTTTGATACCTACTATTTTTAATATGTTAGATGGTAAATTTGAAACAACGGCTTCTGACTTTTCATTCAAGCTAATGTATAATCCATTATATTTAATATATAGATTTTTTGTGGGTGATAATAGAGATTTGATGAAAGATAATCCGTTTATAACCTCATCTCTAATAGTTTTAGTGTTTGTAATCACATTTTTATTTAACAAAAATCTTACTATTAAAGAAAAAATATATACAATTTTGACACTTTCTTTACTAATTGGTATAACTATGTTTGCTTGTACTGATACAATAATGCATTGTTTTAGGATACCAAATCAATTTACATATCGATATGCATTTATTATAAGTTTCTTTTTGATTTTAATGGCAAGTAAAAATTTTGACGAATTTAATGTTAATAAAAAAAATGTTTTAATGTATTTATTGATTGGATTTATAGTGTTTAGTTATTTAAAGTTATATATTGGTTTTAAAACATTAGCTAGTTCAATTTTGTTACTAATATATTTTTTTGCAACAATCTTTATTAAAAATAAAAGAATACTTGGATTACTAATTATTCCATTTATAATAGGTGAACTATTTATAAATGTATCAGCATCTTTTAATGAGTTTGACAGGGTAACATTTGAAGAATATTCAAATAATTATAAATATGCTAATGAAATTTCAACTCTTAAACCAAAACAAAATGAATTTTATCGTATATCTGGTCTTAGTAGATCAACTTTAAATGATGCTTTGACATATGGTTATTATGGTGTTACTTCGTTTTCACCAACGAATTCGGTTAATGCTAATAGATTATTAAAAGATTATTTTGGCGAGCCTTTAAATCCATCATATGCAATTGAGTATTTAGTAAGTACAGATTTTACTGATTCATTACTAAATATAAAATATAAATATAAGTATGATGAGACATTTGAAGTAATTGAAAATAAAAATGTTTTTCCAATTATGTTTAAGATTACAAAAAATGACAAGTTTAAAGAGAGTAATATAATAATTGAAAATCAAAACAATATATATAAATACTTAACTAATAGTGATGATGATTTATTTAAATTAGTTAATAATTATAAAATAGAAGATTGCAAAATGGATAAAGGCTATTTAGCAAGTGATGATGTTGGATATTGTACCTTTTATCCGATTAACAAAGACAATAAGACATATCTTGAAATAGATAGTGAATCTTTTCAAATAGTACCTGTATATGATACACTTAAAACTACTGAGAATTATGGCTATCATATGTTATTTGATCTTAGTAACAAATCAAGAATTTATATTACGAGTCCTAAAGTAAAAATTGACTATATCAATACATATGAAATGGATGAATCCAAACTAAATGAATTGGGAAACATTTTAAATAAAAATGGAGTTAATATAACTTATCATAATCAAAGCAAGATAAATGGTAATATAAATAATGAACTTGATGATCAAATTATTTTTACATCAATTCCATATGATAGAGGTTGGCATGTAAGAATAAATGGTAATGAAATTAAAACATTTAAAAATCTCGATTCTCTTTTAGCTTTTGAACTGCCAAAAGGTGAATCAAATATCGAGTTATATTTTATACCTAGAGGTTTTATATTAGGTTTATCATTATCGCTTTTCACTTTTGATATATTAGTTGCAATTTATATAAGAAGAAAAAAATAGAAAAAGGTTACTTAGTTGTAATCTTTTTTATTATAAAAGCGATATTTATTTGACGCTCATTTACTGTAATGATATAATTATAATGAATATAGTAGTGGCGAATATATAATAGCGGAGTTAAGTATATGATTGTAAAGAGGGAATGGTCTTTTTGTTTGAAAAAAATATTAATATTAATCGTAATAGAATTACTTATTACGATTTTTAGCATGCCTAATATAAAAGCTTATTATAAATGTAATCCAAGTCAAACAGTAGATGTAAGTACAGCACCACTTGATTTTACGGCATCGATAACGGGAACAAGTTTTACGGCAAATTCAAGTCAAGTAGTAACAATACCTGTAAGTATATCAAATACGAGTAATTTTGCAGTTAATTATACAATTACTTTAAGTAATAGTAATTTAAGATTTTCAGGTAATCAAACAAGTTATACAGCAAATATAGCTG
>CAMOPK010000008.1 GCA_946622285.1 uncultured Bacillota bacterium | reverse complement strand
ATTAGATATTACAATATAACTTAAAAACACTAACTAAATAGTTAGTGTTTTAATAATCTAAATGGCAGGGGTAGCAGGAGTTGAACCCACATTAACGGTTTTGGAGACCGCCGCTCTACCATTAAACTATACCCCTACATAGAAATAATTATATATTATAAATTAAAAGGTGTCAATTGGAATTTTATTATATTTCGTGGTATACTAACATATAGATTAAATTAAAAAGAGGGCTGAGATGAAAAAAGTTTTATTAATGTATGCTACATATGGAACTGGCCATAAAGCTATTGCAAAATATGTAGAAGATTATTTTAAAAGCAAAAACGAAGACTTAAAAATCATGAATATTGATTTACTTGATTATGTAATGCCTATGATGGGAAAAACAGCAAACATATCTAATAAAATTATTTTATCTGGTAATCCTATTTTATGGGGAATGATTTATAAGTTTTTTGATAGTAAAATTACTACATTTGGTACTTATAGATTAGTATCTAAATTTTTTGATTCAGAAAAACTAAAAAAAGAAGTAGTTGATTTTAATCCTGATTTAGTAATCTCAACACATTTTTTTGCTAGTACATCAATATCTAGATATAAGAAAAAAGGATTAATTGATGCTAAATTAATAACAATTATACCTGATTATCAATCACATGAACTTTGGCTTCAAAATGCCAAAACAGAAGATGCAATTATAGTTGCATCAAAAGAAGAAAAACGTGAAATTGTTAAAAAAGGAGTCGATTCTTCAAAAATAAGAATTTATGGCATTCCAATTTCAAGCAAGTTTAATGCAAAATTTGATCATAATAAAATATTAAAAAACTTATCTCTTTCAGGTAAAAGACCAGTATATTTATTCTTTGGCGGTGGTGGATTAGGCTCTAAAACATCACTTCCATACTTAAAAGAACTAATTAAATTAAATCTAGATGCAGATATTATATTTGTATCTGGCCATAATAATGAAGTAAAAAGAAAAGCTCAAAAAATTGTTCAAGAATATGATGCTGATAATGTGCGTGTATTTGGCTTTGTAACGAACGTTCCTGAGTTAACTAGTATAAGTGATGCTGTTATCACTAAACCTGGTGGAATTACCGTTACAGAGTGCTTAACGCTTAAAAAACCTATGGTTTTAATAAATAAGACAGCAGGACATGAAAAAGGCAATTTTAAATACTTAACTAGGAATGGTTATGCCTTAAATGGTTCAAGCATAAGAAAATTTAAAAAATCAATGGCAGCAATTTATTCAAACAAAAAAACTATTGATAAATTGAAAAATAATTTAAGCAAAAATAAAGATGCTCCAAGAGCAATGGAAAAATTATATAATTTATCCATGGAATTACTAAACTATAAGAAGTAATCTTATAGTTTTTAAATACGTCAAAACAATACTTGCTACTTTATTTAAATTTTTATATAATAAAAAAGGTGATAATATGAAAAATCGTTTATATAAAAAAGTAATAATAACACCTAAAGCAGAAAAAACTGTTTTACTTGGGCATCCATGGATATATGGAACTGAAATCATAAAAAAAGACGATATAACTAATGGAGAATTAGTTGATGTATTAAATAATAAAGAGAAGTATCTTGGAACAGGATTTTATAATAGTAATTCTAAGATAACTATTCGTTTATTAAGTAGAAATGCAAATGATATATTTGATTATGATTTTTTTAAGCGAAGAATAAAATATGCATATGATATGCGTAAACAAACAATGACTGATTTAAATTCATTTCGTTTAGTCTATGGTGAAGCTGATGGATTTCCAGGTCTTACCGTTGATAAATTTAATGATGTTTTAGTTGCACAAGTATTATCACTAGGTATTGAATTAAAAAAAGATCTAATATTTAAAGCATTAATAGATGTTTTTAAAGATGACAATATTGAAATAAAAGGAATTTATGAAAGAAATGATGTTGATGTTAGAACTCTAGAAGGATTAACTGAATATAAAGGTTGGTACCAAGGAAGTTATGACACAAAAACTGAAATAGTAGAAAATGGTATAAAATATACTGTTGACTTTGAAAATGGTCAGAAAACAGGATACTTTTTAGATCAAAAATATAACCGTTTAAAAGTTCGTGAATTTGCTCATAATAAAACGGTTTTAGATTGTTGTACACATACAGGTTCTTTTGCAATGAATGCATATCTAGGTGGAGCAAAAAAGGTAGTTGCTTTAGATGTTTCAGAAAAAGCTTTGAAAGATTCCAAAAATAATTTTAAATTAAATAATATGCAAATAGAAACAATATGTAGTGATGTCTTTGATTATTTAAAAAGTATTGAAGGAAAAAAACTATATGATTTTGTTATTCTAGATCCTCCAGCATTTACTAAATCTAGAAAAACAATAAACCAAGCTTTAAAAGGATATCAAGAACTAAATTATTTAGCTATGAAAGCATTACCAAGAGGAGGATACTTAATAACAGCATCGTGCTCACATTTTGCTTCAGAAGAATTATTCAAAGATGCAATTTATAAGGCAGCTTTAAAAGCAAATGTATCATTAAAACAATTATATATTTCTGGTCCTGCTCCAGATCATCCTGAATTGATTGGGGTTCCGGAAACAAAATATTTAAAATTTTTTATATTTCAAATAGTGTAGGTGAATTATGGAAGTAGTAGTAGCAAAAAATATTGGCTTTTGTTTTGGCGTAACAAGAGCAGTTAATGAAACTTTAAAAGAAGTTGATGAAAATACATATCTTTTGGGTGAACTTGTTCATAATAAAGAAACCATGGGTAAGATTAATGGAAAAGTAGTAGAAAATATTGAAGAAATTCCTGACAAATCTAAAGTAATCATAAGAGCGCATGGAGTATCTAAGGAAGTATTAAAAAGAGCAAGTGAAAAAAAACTTAATGTTGTTGATTTAACATGCCCAAAAGTTGCAAAAGTACATAAATTGGTTTCAGAAAGAAAAAACAATTTTATTATTATAATTGGTAAAAAGACTCACCCAGAAGTAATTGGAACAATTGGATATGCTAATGAATATATCGTTATTGAAGATGAATCTGATTTAGATGAATTAACTAAAGTATTAGCAAACAATAAAAAGAAAATATCTATTTTTTCCCAAACAACTTTTTCAAGTTTAAAATTTGCTTCTTTGGTTAACAAAATAAAAAGAATTACACATTCATATGTAGAAATAATTCCTTGTATATGTCCAGTTACAGAAGAACGTCAAAAAGAAGCAATAAATATAGCTAATAGTGTTGACCTTGTAATTGTTGTTGGTGGAAAAGATAGTTCAAACACTGCCAAGCTATATGATATAGTTTCTGATATAAAAGAAGCAGTCTGGATAGAAAATTCAAATGAGCTAAATTTAGAAAAAATTAAAAACCATTCAAAAGTAGGTATAATCTCCGGTACATCGACCAGTATGGAAACTGTAAACGAAGTAATTTCAAGGCTAAAATAATTAACTTTACAGTTTAAAAAATTATGTTATAATAACCTTGGGTGGAGATAATGTATAGAAAATATATTAAGCGATTGTTAGATATTATTTTCTCAATCATATTAATTCTGTTATTGTGGCCTTTAATGTTGATAGTTGCAATCATAACATTATTTGATTTAGGATTCCCATTGCATAACGAGATTAGAGAAAGAGAAGGTTTAAATAAGAAAACCTTTATAATGTATAAATTTAGAACAAAAAAGTTAAACTCAAGCAATTTAAAACATGATGATCAATATACTAAAATTTCACATATGATCGACCGCTATAGACTAAATGAGTTGCCACAGTTATTTAACGTTTTAAAAGGTGATATGTCATTAGTAGGACCACGTCCATTTATTCCAGGAGATAAACTTCCACCTGGTGAGATAAGTCCTAAAAGATATATGGTTCGTCCAGGTATGACAGGACTTGCTCAAGCAAGTGGATGTAGATTGCTTACTCACAAGGCAAAACTTGAATATGATGTAGTCTATTATGATAATTTATCATTTAAAACAGACGTAAAAATAATAGTAAAAACAATTTTAGGATTTTTAAAATTGGAAAGAGATTAATAATCTCTTTTTTTTGTTTGAAACTGATAATTATTTATGCTATTATATAATTGGTGATAATATGAAGAAAAATGGATTTACATTAATAGAATTAATATCGGTTATTTTTCTTTTAGCAGTAATGGGAATGATTGTTATTCCAATTGTTGAAAATTCAATTAATAGTGGTAAAGATGACTTATATATTTCACAAATAGATTCTGTTAAAGCATCATTAAAGAAATACGCGATTGAAGAAATTAATTCACAAATTAAAAATTCAGGTAATGATGTTTATTTAAGCTTATATCAACTAAAAATAGCTGGTTATGTTTCAATGGATATGAAAGATCCAAGAACAGAAAAATTACTTCCAGAAGATATGCTTTTACGTATTGAAAAGCGTGAGAAAAGTTATGCTTATGAAGTGTTAGAAACAACTGGTACTAAGTCTGATAAAACATATTTTTCTTCAAATACTCCGAAATTAAAGGTAAAGCCAATAATATATTATTGTGATACAGTATCAGAAGTACCAGCTGAATTAACTCAAAAACTAAACGATTATGAAATTGATTCCGGTTCAGCAACAATCGAGTACTACAATAAAGATTTCACACAAAAATCATCATTAGAAACATTACTAAATTCTAATAATGATTTTCGCGTGGTTTATAAATCAAATGGCGCTTATGCCATTACAAATATTTTAAGAAGCGGGTGCTAATATGCTTTATACTTCAATTGATAACGAAAAAATTAAAGAAATTGCCAAATTAAAAGATAAGAAATTTAGAAAAGGTTCAAGCCTTTTTTTAATCGAGGGTGAACATTTAATATTAGAAGCTTATAAAAATGGCTACCTAAAAAAATTAATAAAGCTTGAATCAAATGATATGAATTTAGATGTTGAGACAATTAATGTATCTGAAAAAGTACTAAAATATCTATCTAGTTTAGAAACTCCAACTGTAATTGGTGTTGCTAAACAAAAAAATGATGAAATAAAAGGTAATCGTATATTAATTCTAGATAACATTCAAGATCCAGGAAATCTTGGGACTATTGTTAGGAGTAGTGTTGCTTTTAATGTTGATACTATTATCTTAAGCAATGATTCTGTTGACTTATACAATGAAAAAGTCGTAAGAGCAACTCAAGGATTGATATTTTATATCAATGTTGTACGCGGAAATATTGAAGAAATTGTTGGAAACTTAAAGAAAAAAGATTATAAAATCTATGCCACAAAAGTAAATGGCGGAAAAAGTTTAAAAAATATTGAAGATTTGAAAAAATTTGCTATAATAATGGGTAACGAAGGAAACGGAGTAAGACCTTCATTATTTAATGCATGTGATGAATATCTTTATATAGATATGAATAAAAACTGTGAAAGCCTAAATGTTGGTGTTGCAACAAGCATTATTTTATATGAACTAGATAAGTAGGTGTCTTATGAAATATATATATATTGGAGACGTTGTTAATACTCATGGTTTAAAAGGTGAAGTTCGTCTTATATCTAATTTCGAGCACAAGAAAAAAGTATTTAAAAAAGGTTTTAAACTTTATATTGGAAGAGATAAAGATGAACTAATAATTAATACTTATCGTGTTCATAAAGAATATGACATGTTAACATTTGAAGGATTAACTTCAATTGATGATGTTATTATTTATAAAGGTGATAAAGCATATATAAATCGCGATGATTTGAAAATAAAAGGTTATTTTGATGAAGATTTAATTGGACTTTATGTCTATAATAATGATAGATGCATTGGTCAAGTTGAATTTATTATGAAAAATAAAGCTCATAACATATTAGTTGTAACTGATGGAAATAAAAAAAATATGATTCCTTATATTCCTGAGTTTATTTCTGATATAAATTTGGAAAATCAAAGAATGGATATAAAAGCAATAGAAGGGTTAATAAATGAAAATTGATATTTTGACACTTTTTCCTGAAATGTTTGAAGGATTCTTAAATACATCAATTATTAAAAGAGCAATTACTGATAAAAAAGTAACAATTGAAATACATAATATCAGGGATTACTCACTTGATCCACATAAAAGAGTTGATGATTATCAATTTGGTGGTGGTGCAGGAATGGTTTTGATGCCAGAACCAATATTTCGTGCTGTTGATGATTTAAAAAAAGAAAATAGTAAAATATTGCTAATGACACCACAAGGTAAAAAATTTAATCAAGCTCATGCTTATGATTTGGTTAATGAGAGTCATATTATAATAATATGTGGTCATTATGAAGGATTTGATGAAAGAATTAGAACTCTAGCTGATGAAGAAATAAGTATTGGTGATTATGTACTAACAGGTGGAGAACTTCCAAGTATGGTAATTACTGATACTATAGTTAGATTAATCGATGGAGTAATAGACTCAGAGTCACATTTAAATGATTCATTTAATAATAATCTACTAGATTATCCAGTTTATACAAAACCTCAAGTTTTTAGAGGAATGGAAGTACCAGAAGTACTTTTATCAGGTCATCATGAAAATATTAGAAAATGGAGACTTGAACAAAGTGAAAAGCGCACTTTAGAGCGTAGGCCAGATTTAATCAAGAAGGATTGATAACATGAAACAAAACAATTATCTTTTAATTAAAAATAAAGAAACAGATGAACTTGTTTATATCGATTATACTAAAAATAATGGATATGGTTTCACACCCAAAAATCATGTTAGATATGAAGGAATTAAGGTAAATAAATTAGTACTTGTTAAGCCAACTTTTGTTGAGAAAGTACTAAAGAAAAAAATTAAAAAGAAATTGGATTTGTATTTACAATATATGATTAAACTTCTTGAAGAAGATGATGAGTCAGAATCAGCTTCACATTTAGGTTCTGCTTTAAATGATATTAGTCGTTATAAAAGTATTATAATTAATAATTATCGTGCTTACTTAGATGACAAATATTTAGAATTGTTGATGCAAAAATTCGCTTTACTTGAACATGAATTAAAAGTAAAACAATTTGAAATTAGTAAGAGAGAATATCAACGTCAATTAGAAGAATCTAAAAAACATGAAGAAGTTGAAGAAAAATCAAGAAGAAGTAGATAAAACTTCTTCTTTTTTATTTAATAATAAACAAAAATTACAATTGAAGAATAATATACCGTGCTTTTTATTGACAAATTAAAAGAAATTTGTTAATATTGTTGTTGTCGTGATCCGCTGACATATATTTCATGATCATAGATTTAGAGTTAGGAGAGTGACATTGTGAATTTAGTTGAAAAAATAACTAAAAGTCAAATTAGAACAGACATTCCTGAATTCAGAGTAGGCGATACTGTTTCTGTTGGTTACAAAATCAAAGAAGGTAAACGTGAAAGAGTTCAAGCATATGAAGGAATTGTCGTTGCTATCAAAGGCTCAGGGGTTTCAAAAACATTTGTTGTAAGACATCAAAGCGGTAGCGTTGGTGTTGAAAGAACATTCCCAGTTAATTCACCTTTAATTGATTCAGTTAAAGTAGTTCGTAAAGGACATGTAAGAAGAGCCAAATTAAATTACTTAAGAAATTTAGATAGTGAAGCAAAAATTAAGGAAGGAAATTAATAAGGCATTCGCCTTATTTTTCTGTTTATGGAGAAATTAAAAGAAATACTTTCATATGTTGTTATAATTGTTGCGGTTGTTTTATTTAGAACATTTATAGCAACACCAGTTATGGTTGATGGAACATCAATGATACCAACACTAGTTGATAATCAAATATTAATATTATATAAATTAAATAAAGATTATCGTCGCTTTGATATTGTTGTAGTTGAGCATAAAGTGCATGGTGAAGAAGAAAAACTTGTAAAAAGAGTAATAGGACTTCCAGGTGAGTATGTCGAATACAAAGATTCAAAATTATACATAAATAAAAAAGAAGTAAAAGAATCATTCATCGATGTCGAAACTGAAGACTGGTCATTAGCAAAATTAGGCTATTTAGAAATCCCAAAAGATTATTATTTTGTAGTAGGTGATAATCGTGGAGACTCTTCTGATAGTCGTATATTAGGTCTTATTCCTAAAAAAGAAATAAAAGGAAAGATTAAATTTTCACTATTTCCATTTAGTAGATTTGGTAAAATATAACTAATACAAAAAATGTATTAGTTTTTTTGTTAATCTATGATATAATTTTTATAGAATAGGAGACGACTATGGAAAACAATAATTTAAATAATGAACAAAACAATATGATGAATAACAATCAAGAACCAAGAGAAATAATTGTTGAGCAACCAAAAAGTAATGTTTTATTAATTACATTCTTGCTTTTAATTATATTTGCTTTAGCAGGTTATATTATCTGGGATAAACTAATTAGGAAAGAAGAAAAAGAACCAGTAAAAGGACCTGAACAAGAAGAAAAAGTTGAAGAAACAAAAGATGCACACAATTATTACACAACTGAAACAGTTAATAAAACTGTAAATGGTAAAGAAACTAAAATTGAACTTAAGTATTGGATGGAAAAACTTGAAATAACAATTGATGAAAATGGTGAACCAATAAATGACTATTTTAATGATACTGCAGGTTATATTGCCCACGCTGATCTTTATGTTAATGGCACATTTGTTAAATCAGTAGGTTATTATGATGTTTCAGATAGTATTAATTTAGAAGAAACATATGTTATATCAAATTTAACATCACGCTCAACTTATAATAAATTTATAGATAAAACAAAAGAAATTAACATTGTTAAAGGTGACAAAGAATATCTATATCAAAAAACAGCAGGTGGTAATCTATTAGTATTTAATGATGCTGGTACTATATTATTTGATAAACAAATTGAAAGTTGGGAAAGAGGAGTAATGCTAGATAAAACTTGCCCGAACTATGAAAAATTTGTTGTTCAATACAATAAAGATAATAATATTACAAATGCCCAAGATAATACAGCACTTTATTATGCAGGAGAAGATTTCATGTATTATGTTGAGGACTTATGGAGTTGTAATGATGATCCAATTGCAGAATATAAAATAACATTTAGCAATGACAAAGCCAATTTAGAAAAAATCGCCGATTGTAAATATGAAGGCGAAGGAGCATGTGGTTAAAAAGTGAATTTCATTCACTTTTTTTTCTTTATCAATTATTTTGGAAAATCAATTGAAACTTCTTGAAAAAAATAGTAAAATAATAATAAGAAAATGAGGTATTAGATGTACAGAGATACAATAGAAGCAGTAATTAGTAGTATATGGCCATCATTACTTATTTTAATTACTATTCTTTTCACAATAAGATTTTTTAGTTTTATTTCTAATAAGAGACGTATAGTTTTATACCATGAAATTCTAAGTCTTATTTTTGTTGTGTATCTAATGTGTTTCTTCTATATACTAACATTTGAAGATGTTGACTGGTCAACAGCTAATTTAATACCATTCAAAGAAATGTTTAGATTTGAAGTCGGATCAAAAGCATTTATAAGAAATGTCTTAGGTAATATGTTGTTATTTATGCCATATGGTTTTTACTTAAGTTATTTCATGAAACTAAGAAAAGTAAAATACGTATTAGCATTTTCACTATTCGTATCAGTTGCTGTTGAAATAATCCAATATCGTATAGGTCGTGTATTTGATATAGATGACATAATATTAAATATAGCAGGTGGGGTTCTAGGATATTATTTATATCGTCTAGGATCATATATCTTAAATAATACAAAAATAAGTAAAATAAAAGAACCACTTTGTAATATTGTAACAATACTTGCAGCAATTGCATTTATACTATATATGGGGGTATAAAATGAATAATTTTGAAATATTTAATGAAACAAATGAAAAAATAAAAGAATTATCAGGATTAAAAGGACTACTTAATTATGCTTTGGAGTATTTGAAACTTGATAATGTTGAATTCAATATTATAATTATTGATAATCCAAGAATTCACGAAATGAATAAAAAATATCGTGGAGTAGACCGTGAAACAGACGTCATAACATTTGCTTTAGAAGATCATAAAGATATTGAATTTGAAGACGTTAGAATACTTGGGGATGTATATATTTCAATTGATAAGGCTAGAAGTCAAGCGGTTGAATATGGACATAGTTTAAAACGTGAAATATCATTTCTTGCAATTCATGGACTTTTACATTTACTTGGATATGATCATATGAAGCCAGAAGATGAAAAAGTGATGTTCGATTTACAAGATAAAATACTAGATAGTTACGGAATAAAGAGGGAAGTTTAATATGTACGAAAGTTTAAAAAAATTGATGCAAAATTCATATGCACCTTATTCTAAATTTAAGGTAGCTGCTATAGTTGAAACAAAGGATGGTAAATTCTTTGGTGGTGTTAACGTTGAGAATGCCAACTATACAAGTATATGTGCAGAACGCAATGCAATAGCTGCAGCAGTTGCCAATGGATATAAGAAAGGTGACTTTGAACACATCTATATCATGCTAGAAAATGGTGAGATTGGATGGCCATGTATGGCATGTAGACAAGTAATATTAGAATTTTTCGAGAAGGATAAATTAATAACATCTGTTGATAGTAATGGTAATATGGAATCACACACAGTTGAAGAAATGTGTCCATATCCATTTAGTGAAGAGGATTTAAAATGAAAAGTGGATTTGTAGGATTAATAGGAAGACCAAATGTAGGAAAATCAACCTTGATAAATACAATTGTTGGTGAAAAAGTAGCTATTGTATCAAAAAAACCACAAACAACAAGAAATATTATTCAAGGAATTTATAATGATGATGATTCCCAAATTGTATTTGTGGATACTCCGGGTATTCATAAACCAAATCATAAACTTGGAACATATCTAAATAAACAAGCTTATTACACGATTGAAGATAATGATGTTTTACTTTTTCTTATTTCTGCTAATGAGGAATGGGGAAGAGGCGACGATTTTGTTTTAGAGCGTTTAAAAGCAACTGGAAAGCCAATAATATTGGTTATTAACAAAATTGATTTATTAACAAAAGAAGAACTATATTTAAAAATTGATGATGTTAGAAATAAATATGACTTTGAAGCAATTGTTCCAGTATCAGCTTTAAGAGATAATAATACTAAAAGATTAATAAGAGTTATTAAAGAATTATTAAAAGAAGGACCAGCATTCTATGATAAGGATGAATATACAAATAAGAGTGTTAAATTCTTAATTGCTGAAATGGTTCGTGAAAAAGTATTTAATTTAACTGATCAAGAAATACCACATTCTGCTTCTTGTGTTGTTGAAGGATTTGAAAAATCAAATAATAGCTATGTAATAGATGTTGCAATTATAGTTGATCGAAATTCAGTTAAAAAGATAATTGTTGGTTCACATGGAACAATGATAAAAGAAATTGGTATTCAAGCAAGAAAAGATATAGAAGCTTTATTGAATACTAAAGTTTATTTGAGCTTATTTGTTAAAGTAATACCAAAATGGCGTGATAAAGAGCAATATTTACATGAATTTGGTTATGATGATTTTATGGATGAATAAAAGAAAGTAGGACATATGTTAAAAGAAGTAGAAGGAATTATAATAGTTGAAAGATCATATTCTGAAACTAGCAAATTATTAACAATTTTAACTCGCGAATATGGTCTTATTAATGTAATGGCTAAAGGAGCTAAAAAACTTAGTAGTTCTCTTCGAACTTCAACATTAAAATTAACATATGCAAAATTTAACATTCAATATAAAAAAGATAAAATATCTACTCTTATAAGTGCAACAATTGTAAATCCACTTAAAGAAACAAAAAAAGATATAACTAAAATAAGTTATGTTAGTTATATATTAGAATTGAGTGAGCAAGTAAGTAAAGAACACTATAATGATAAATTATATGACTTGATGATCGCTGCAATCTTAAAAATTGAAGATGGCTATGATCCGCTATCAATAATGAACATATTAGAACTTAAATATCTTGATTTTTTAGGCGTAATGCCAGTTATTGATGGATGTGCTATATGTGGTTCTAAAACAAATATATTAACGCTTTCAGCTTCATCTGGAGGATTTGTTTGCAAGAATTGTTATCATAATGATAGAATTGTAAGCGAAAAGGCGTTAAAATTGATAAGAGCATATTATTATGTAGATATATCTTCTTTAGAAAAAATTGACATAAGTGATAAAGTAAAAAATGAGATAAACGCATTTTTAGATGATTATTATGATCGTTATACAGGACTTTATTTAAAATCTAAAGAATTCATAAAAACATTAAAGAAACTTTAAAAACTACTTGATAGTAGTTTTTTTGATTTTTAAAAAGGAAATATAAAAGTAAAAACGTATATTATTATTGGGAGCACATAGTTGCCTTGGACTTTTTATTGCAAAAAGAAGAAGGTGATTATATGAGCAAAAGATATTATATACTATGCCTAATTGGTCATATTATTATAATTCTATTCTTAATTCTCATTATCCTTATTGTAATAAAAAAAGATATTTAGTAAATAACTAAATATCTAACACAACCAAGGTAACACAAATGTGTTCCTTCACTAATAATTATAGTCTAAATTTTAAATAAAGTAAATATATTGTAATTGACAAAAAAAACAATTAGTACTAACATATAAGTATGAAGTGATGACAAAGAGGAATTAAATAAGATTCTTTAAAGTGAATTAGGGCTAGTGAAAACCTAATAGATATTATTTAATTTGGAACTTTCGAGCTATGTAAGTAATTAAGATTCTTCTATGAATAAGTAGGGTGGAACCACGAAATAATTCGTCCCTATAATGTCTAGAAGTTTTTTTATTTTAAGGAGGAAAAATTATGGAAAAAATTACAATGGAAAACTTAGTAAGTTATTGCAAACAATATGGTTTCATTTTTCAAGGAAGTGAAATATATGGAGGTTTAGCAAATACTTGGGATTACGGTCCTTTAGGAAGTCGTCTTAAAAATGCAGTTAAAGATGCATGGAGAAAAAGATTTATTCAAGAAAGACAAAATGCTTATGAATTAGATGCTGATATTTTAATGCATCCAAGAGTATGGGAAGCATCTGGACATGTTGATTCATTTGCTGATCCATTAACAGACTGTCGTCATTGTAAGACACGCCATCGCGCTGACAATCTAGTTAATGATTATACTAATTCAAGTATTGGAGACAAAATGAGTAACGAAGAACTTATAAATTATATTCGTGAAAATAATGTTCCATGCCCGAAATGTGGCAAATGTGACTTTACTGATATTCGTCAATTTAAACTTATGTTTGAAACATATCGTGGTGTTACAAAAGATTCAAAGAGTGTTGTTTATTTAAGACCAGAAAATGCACAAGGAGAATATGTAAATTTCTTAAATGTTCAAAGAAGTATGCGTGCTAAATTACCTTTTAGTATTGGTCAGATAGGTAAAGCATTTAGAAATGAAATAACTCCAGGAAACTTTACTTTTAGAACAATTGAATTTGAACAAATGGAATATCAAACTTTCTGTAAAGAGGGTAGTGATCAAGAACTATATGAATACTTCAAGGAATATGGTAAAAAATTCTATATGGATTTAGGGTTACCAGCAGATAAATTAAGATATCACGATCATGAAAAACTTGCATTCTATGCTAAAGCGGCTTGTGATATTGAATATTTATTCCCATTTGGTTGGGGTGAAATAAATGGTACTCACAATCGTACTAACTATGATTTAACACGTCATCAAGAGTATAGTGGGGAATCAATGATGTATCTTGATCCAGTTACAAACGAAAAATATATTCCATATATTATTGAATCAACATATGGACTTGATCGTACAGTGTTGGCAATTTTGTTTGAAAGTTATAATAAAGAACAACTAGCAGATGGAACTGAAAGAGAAGTAATGAAATTCTCTCCATATTTAGCTCCATATAAAGTAGCAGTTTTCCCACTAATGAAAAAAAATCATTCTGAAAAAGCTTTAGAAATTTATAATGATCTTTCTAAACACTTTATGGCAACATACGATGAAACAGGAAACATTGGTAAACGTTATCGTAGACAAGATGCAATTGGTACGCCTTTTTGTATAACAGTTGATGATAACACGTTAAATGAAGGTACTGTTACAGTTCGTGATCGAGATACGATGGAACAAATAACATTAAAACTTGATGAAGTAAAAGAATATATTGAAAGCAAAATAGTTTTTTAATTTACAATATATCATTTTTATGTTAAAATGGATAAAGGTGGTTATATGAAAAAAACATTGAAAGTATTATTTCTAATCATGATTGTAATTTCTATGACTGCTTGTGGTGGAGACAAAAAAGAAAAACCAAAAGAACCAAAAAAGCAAGAAAATAGTAATGATAATAATACTAATACAGAAGTTGAAGAAATGGAATCAGGAAGTGCAAAGGAATTCAAAAATGCATATTATAATGAATTGCCATTACCAGAAAATGTTGATCATGTAGATAAAAATGAAAAAGGTGAAGGTAAAACTGAATACATAATGTTTGTAGGAAAGTATTCTTATAAGCAATTTTATGAATACATAATGAAATTAGAAAAATTAGGTTTTCATTATGAATTTGTAAAAGAATGTGTACCTAAAGAAGAAAAAGATCTAATAGATAAAACTGAAACTTCATGGGCTGCTAATAATGGTAAGATATGGCTTCGTATATCATGGAGATCGGAAAAAAATCAATATTATTTTGATTACAACATGCAAATAATTTTCAATAACTATGATTACCTTTTACCATTAGAGGAAGAAAATAAAACTGTAGATAACCAAAATGAAGAAAATAAAAAAGCAGAATAAATCTGCTTTTTTTTATACAAAAAAATAATATGTATTTCTACATATTATTCATAATTTGCTTGATATAAAGTTTTTACATCAGTATCAACTATATTTAATTTGTAATTTTTTCTAACTTGAACCCAAGCTTTTGTAATAGCATCTTCTTCATTTGCTTTTTCTTCAGCAAGAGTTTCTAAGATATTATCTTTTACATCTTTTAATGCTGGTTTTTCTTTTGCACTGACTTTCAAAATAATATTATATCCATTTTCATCTTTAACTGGTTCTTTAGTCATTTCTCCATTCTTTAGTGCAGCAGCTGCATTGAAGAATGTTTCATTTACTTGATCAGTATTGAAATCTGACATTAATCCACCATTAGCACCAGTTAATTTATCATCAGAATATTCTTTAGCTAAGTCTTCAAACTTTTCACCATTATTGATTTTTTTAATGATTTCTTTAGCTTCATTTAATGCTTCAGTTTCGATTTTTAATTTTTCTTCATCAGTAGCATCACTATCAGCTTCAGCAGGTCTTACTAAAATGTATTTTACAGTTTGATCACCAAATACTTTTTGATCATAATAACTTTTTACTTCTTCATCAGTAACAGTAGTTTTTAAATATTTAATAGCTACTTTTTGCTTTAAGTAATCACTTTTAATCATTTCTCTGAATGTAGCTTCATCATTATAACCATAGTACTTTATAGTTTCTTCAAATTGATCACCATAATATTCTTTGTACATTTTTACTTGACCATCAGCATAACTATCAGCACCTGTTTGATCAGTTATTTCTTTATCAATGATTTTTTTATCAATCATATCTAACATTACTGATAATCCGCCTCGACTTTTTAATTCAGCATATAAGTCGTCTGCAGTTATTTTGTAACCATCGATAGAAGCAAATACTTCTTTTCCATTTTCTAATTTTGGAGTCTTAGCACAACCAGCAACTAAAAATAAAACACCAATTAGAAAAACACTTACAATTTTTTTGTTTTTCATATTAACCTCCTTAAGTTGTACTCCTATATAATAACAAATTTTTAGAAAAAAAACAATAATATCAGATAAGTAATTATCTACATTTTTAAAACAGTTAAAATGAACTGCTTTTTTATGTAAAATTTACCAAAAATTACTTTACAAGGTACCTTAAATTGTATATAATAGTGGTAGTAAGTGGAACAAAGTGGAAGAAAGTGGTGAGTAAACGTGCTAATGGGGGAATTTCATCATAATATTGATGAAAAAGGTCGTTTAATAATACCATCAAAAATTAGATATGAACTTGGTGAAAAATTTATAATCACAAGAGGGTTAGATAAGTGCTTATTTGTTTATCCATTAAATGAATGGGAAAACATTATAAAGAAGTATCGTGAACTTCCTAATACGAAAGATGCACGAAACTTTATGAGATTCTTTTTATCTGGAGCTAGTGAATGTGAATTTGATAAACAGGGTCGTATAAATATTTCCAGTCCACTTGTTAGCTATGCATCTTTAAGTCGTGAATGTGTCATTATTGGCGTTAACGATCGAATTGAAATATGGAGTAAAGAGATGTGGGATGGCTTTATTAATGAGAACTCTGAAAACTTCTCAGATATAGCTGATCACTTATTCTCAAATCCGGTTTAATGCATATAAGCGTTTTATTAAATGAATGCATTCAAAACTTAAATTTAAAAGATGATAGTATAATTATTGATGCCACTTTAGGATATGGTGGTCATAGTAGTGAAATCTTAAAAAGAATACCTAACGGATTCCTTTATGCTTTTGATCAAGATGAAGAAGCAATTAAGAGTAGTAAAGAAAGACTTAGCAAAATAGCAAAAAACTATGAAATAATTTATAGCAATTTTGTTAATATGAAATCTGAACTTGAAAACAGAAATGTTAAACATATTGATGGAATCTTATTTGATTTAGGAGTTTCAAGCCCTCAATTAGATGAAGGCGAAAGAGGATTTAGTTTTCACTCTGATGCTAAACTTGATATGCGAATGGATAAAAGAAATAAATTATCAGCATATGAAGTGGTTAATGATTATTCTTATGAAAAATTAGTTGAAATATTTTTCAAATATGGAGAAGAAAAATATGCAAGAAATATAGCTAAAAAAATAGTTGAAGCAAGAAAAGACAAAAAGATTGAGACAACTTTAGAATTAGCAAATATTATTTCTTCGGCAGTTCCAGCTAAATATAAAAGAGATCATCATCCATCAAGGAAAGTATTCCAAGCAATCAGAATTGAAGTCAATGATGAATTAAATGTGTTTGCCAAGTCATTAAATTATGCACTAGATTTGATTGACATAAATGGTAGAGTCTGTGTTATCACATTTCATTCATTGGAAGATAAAATTTGTAAAGAGATATTTAAAGAAAATAGCACAGTTAAAAAGGAACTTGCATCTTTACCAATAATACCAGATGAATTTAAACCAAAATTTAGAGTTGTTGATGTTATTGAACCAAGTAAAGAAGAAGTAAGTAGTAATAATCGCTCACGAAGCGCTAAATTGCGCATAATAGAAAGAATAGGTAGATAGACATGAAAAAGGCTAAAAATAGACGTATAACAAAAGGAGAAAGATTTTTATATTCAAGTATTGCCATAATGCTATTTTTAGTTATGTTTATTCAAATCTATTCTGCTGCTAGTCTTGGTAACTTGAAAATGAACATTGAGAAGTTAAATTATCAAGTATCTAGTCAAGAAAAAAAGAATGAAAGCTTGAATATGAAAATAAGTGAACTTACAGCTTATGATAATATTAAAGGTGTAGTAAGTGAAATGGGCTTGTCATATAATTATGAAAATATTATAATTATAGATAAGTAAGGATGTGAAAATGTGAAAACAAGAAATTTTAAAAAGTGGAAGAAACCCCAGGGAATTTTTAAAATATTTCTTGTTTTTATTGTGATCTTATTTATTCAACTTTGCTATTTATCACTTTTCACTAAAGTATATGGTATTGATATGCAGGCATTTGCAAAAAATCGAAATACCTATAAAGCTACTATTAAAGCATTGAGAGGAAATGTATATACATCCGATGAAACGGTGTTAGCACAAACTGTGTCATCATATACAGTAATAGCTTATCTATCACCATCAAGAACAGGAAATTCGAAAAAACCTCTTCATGTTGTCGATAAAGTTAAAACAGCTGAAACTCTAGCTCCAGTTTTAAATATGACAAAAGAAAGAATTCTAGAATTATTGTCACTTGACTTATATCAAGTTGAACTTGGTCCAGGTGGTCGTGATATAACAGAATTAAAGAAAGAAGAAATAGAAGCATTAGAATTGCCTGGTATTGGATTTATTGAAGATACCAAGAGGTATTATCCAAATGGGGATTTTGCTTCTTATATCGTTGGATATGCCAAAAAATATGACAATGATATTACTGGTGAACTTGGAATAGAAGCCTTATATAATGATGAATTAAACGGTAAAGACGGTGCAATAGTTCAACAGCAAGACCGTTATGGCTATAAAATACCAGATACTCCAGAAACAAATATACCTGCAGAAAATGGTAATGATATTTATCTAACAATCGATGCAAATATTCAAAGATTTGTTGAAAATGTCGTTGATAAAATTGTAGAAACTGGTAAACCAGAATGGGTTACTATTTCGGTTATGGAAGCTAAAACAGGCCGAATTTTAGGTTCGGCATCAGCTCCATCATTTGATCCAAACAAGCTAAATATAACAAATTATGAAAATCCACTTGTGTCATTTGCATATGAACCAGGATCAGTTATGAAGATATTTACTTATCTTTGTGCAATGGAAAATGGAGTTTATAATGGTAAAGCAACATATAAATCAGGATCAATTGTAATTGATGGTACACCAATATTTGATCATAACAAATATGGATGGGGAACAATTACTTATGATTTAGGTTTAGAACGTTCTAGTAATGTTGCAGTTGCTACAATGATGCAAACATTATTAAGCCGCGATCAACTAAAAAAATGTCTTACAACATTTGGATTCGGTTCTAAAACAGGAATAAAATTACCACGTGAATTATCAGGTAGTCTAAACTTTAAATATGCAGTTGAGACTGCTGCAGCATCATTTGGTCAAGGAATAACAACTACACCAATTCAGCAGTTGCAAGCATTATCAATAATAGCAAATAATGGAACAATGATGAAACCACAAATAGTTGATAAGATCGTTGATTCTAAAACAGGTGAAATAATCTATAAAAGTGAAATTGAAAAAGTAGAAAATGTTGCCGCAGAGAAAAATGTTAAATACATTCGAGAACTTATGTACAATGTAGTTAACTCGACAAGATCAGGAGTAACTGGTAGCAAATATAAAATCAAAGGATATGATGTTATTGGTAAAACTGGAACTGCTCAGTATTTTAATAAAGAAACTGGAAAATATTCATTTAAAACATTAGACTATATATATTCATTTTCAGGAATGTTTCCTAAAGATAATCCTGATGTAATAATATTTGCAACAGCTAAAAAACCAAATAATTTTAATTCGTTGCCAAATGGAGTAACTACTTTAATGAAAGATATAGCAACATATAGAAATACATTTAATAATGAAAAAACTTTAAATACATCGACTTCATATGTGCTAGAAGACTATCGTGGAAAAGAAACATTGGATATAATAGGAGAATTAAAGAAACACGAATTAAATCCAATTTTAATAGGAAATGGTAAATATATAGTAGATCAATATCCTGCTCCAAAAATCACGGTTCTTGATAATGATAATGTTATTATAGTAACAAATGATAGCAAAATAACAATACCTGATTTTAAAGGATGGCCTAAAAAAGATATTCAAGCATTTGCAATAAAAGCCGGCATTGAAGTCGAATTTGATGGGTATGGTTATTCATACGAACAAAACATAAAAGCTAATACAGTATTAAATGATAAGGAAAAATTAATAATTAAATTGAAAGATAAAGAAATTTAAATTCTTTATCTTTTTTTAAAGGAAAATGTTCACCTTACAAAGTATGTTATTGATAGGAGGTGAACGAGTGAAAAAAACACTTAAAATATTTTTTTTAGTTCTATTAACATTTATAAATAGTGGGGCAAATGCTAAAACATATGGAATTGAATATAAACCAATTGAAACTTTAGATTTAAAAGTAGAGGAAACAAAAAAATATCGTTTTTATAAAGAAAATAAAATACAAGCATATTTTATTGAAAATGAAAATCCAACCGGATTCAAAAAGCAAAATAGCTTCAAATACACGGATTATAGTGAATGGTTCAAAGTAAAACCTGAAACTAAGAAAAACCGTGAAATCAAAGAAAGAAATGTTTATAAATATGCTAAATTAAAAAAAATCAAACATTTTTATATTGAAGTTGAAGATCCAGATGAAAGCACTCTTGAATTTGCAATTTTATTTAACGGGCTAAGCGCTTCTAACAGTGGATTTTGTTCCGATTGTAGTGATTTTTATTATATGCATATTGCGGATAATAACTACGATTATCCAGTTAGATTAAATAAGCTATCTTTAACTTATCAAGAATATTTTTTACCAAGTGAATTATCAATAAAAGTTAAGTTAAATAAAGAAAATATAAAATATAAAATTATTATTTATGGCGAGAATTTAGATGAAAAAATATATGAAGGTAATTTCACAAGTGATTTATTATTACATGAATATACAATTGCTGATTTTGAAGCAAAAGATGCATATGAAGATGAATTTGTAAAATATGATATAGATAATAATATGTATTTAATTGACTCATATAAAGAATACTCATACCGTGATAAACTTTATTTATATGAATATCTATTAAAGGAATATTATCCAACATATGAGTCTACCTTAGAAGGATATATTAAAGATGAAAATGACTTTATTATTGAAAAAAAGTATTATTATTTGGAAACTGCAATAATAAAAGATAAAATAGTTATAAATAATGAAAACTATGATTTAACGGATTATATAAAAACTTCGTTACCATTTGAAGTAGCATCCAATATTGACATTTCCAAAAATGGTACATATAAAATAAAATACATATTTCCAAATAAAACAATTGAGCAAGATGTAAAAGTAAATACTAACAAAGAATATATTGAATCACTAGAAGATAGCATTGAAAAGAAAAATGGTGAAATAAAAGATGTCATCGAAAACAAGAACGAAATAATTGAAAGACTTGAAAGTAGTATAAGAAATAAAGATGAAGTTATTAGTAAGAAACAAGTTGAAAGAACTGTTGTTAAACCATCAATATTACCAATAGTGCTAATAACAGTTGGTGTAATGTTAATAATTATTTGTATAATTAAAAGTTTAAAGAAAACATAAATTCAAGTTCAGCAAATATCTTTTCGTGATATAATTAATCTAAGGAGGATATATATGGAAGAAACAGTAAAAAAATTAATAGATATTGGAGTTAATTCAGGAATAAAAATATTAGAAGCATTTTTAATATTATGGATTGGTTCAAAAATCATAAAATTATTATTAAAAGGATTAAGAAAAGGTAGATTATTTAATAGAATTGAAAAAAGCTTGCAATCATTTTTGATTAGCTTTGTTTCTGCTTCATTAAAAATAATACTATATATTTCAGTTGCTTCATTTTTAGGTGTCCCAATGACATCATTAATAACTGTTTTAGGTTCAGCAGCTGTTGCTATTGGACTTGCACTTCAAGGTGGACTTTCTAATTTGGCAGGTGGAGTAATGATTCTATTCTTTAAACCATTTCAAATTGGAGATTATGTAGATACTCATGCCGATAGTGGAACAGTAACTGATATTTCATTATTTTATACGACACTTCAAACAGTTGATAATCGTGTAGTTATGTTACCAAATGGTAGTTTAGTTAATAATCCACTTATTAATTATTCTAAATTAAAAGAAAGAAGATTAGATTTAACTATATCTGTAGACTATGCAACTGATATTGATAAAGTAAAACAAGTAATTACTGAAACTGCTTTAAAAGATGAAAGAATAATAAAAGAAAAAGATATTTTTGTTCGTTTAAATGAAATGGCAGATTCATCACTTAACTTTGTTGTTCGTGTATGGGTAAAATCAGAAGACTATTGGCCAGTTAGTTTTGATCTAAAAGAAAATATTAAAAAGACTTTAGATAAAAATAAAATTTCAATTCCATTCCCACAAGTGGATGTACATGTTAAAAACGAAAAGCACTAAAAAGTGCTTTTTCTTTTGTTTGAAAAAAAATCCTTTATTTGTTATAATTAAAAAGGTGATGTTATGAAAAAGGTAACTGACACAGAAGAAGTATTAAAAAGGATTCACGACTACACATTAGAAGAAATAATGGGTAGTTGTTTTGGTCGTTATTCAAAATCTATTATTCAAGATCGTGCAATACCTGATGTAAGAGATGGTTTAAAACCGGTTCAAAGAAGAATACTTTATTGTATGTTTAAAGATGGTTACACATATGATAAACCATATAGAAAATGTGCTAAAACAGTAGGAAATGTTATGGGTTCATACCATCCTCATGGAGATTCTTCAATCTATGAAGCAATGGTTCGTATGAGTCAATGGTGGAAGCAATCAACTCCATATATTGATATGCAAGGAAACAATGGCTCTATGGATGGTGATGGCGCTGCAGCCATGCGTTATACTGAGGCAAGACTTGCTAAAATAAGTAATGAACTTCTAAAAGACATTGAAAGAGATACTGTTAATTTTGCTCCAAACTATGATGATTCATTGAAAGAACCAACAGTATTACCAACGAAGTTTCCTAATTTGCTTGTAAATGGTTCGAACGGAATTAGTGCAGGATATGCTACAAATATTCCACCACACAATTTAGGTGAAATAGTTGATGCAACAATAAAAAGGATTGAAAAACCAAACTGTACTTTGGAAGATTTGCTTGAAATTGTTAAGGGACCTGATTTTCCAACTGGTGGAGTAGTATCTGATAAAGCAGGTATTTATGAAGCATTAAAAACTGGTCGTGGTAAAGTAATAATAAGAGCAAAATATAGTTTTGTGTCAGAAAAAGGAAAAGAACAAATTATCATAAGTGAAATTCCGTTTGACGTTAATAAAGCAATGCTTGTTAAAAAAATCAATGAAATTCGCCTAGATAAAAAAATAGATGGTATTACTGACGTACGTGATGAATCTGATCGTAATGATCCAGAAAGAATTGCTATTGATGTTAAAAAAGATGCAAACAAGGAAAATATACTTGGATATTTATTTAAAAATACAGAGCTTCAAATAAGTTATAACTATAATATGGTAGCTATTGTCAATAGAAGACCAATGACACTTGGATTAGTTGAAATTCTTGATGCATATATAGCTCATCAAAAAGAAGTAATTACAAGAAGAACAAAATATGATTTAGAATTTGCAAGTAGAAGAGAACATATAGTTGTTGGTTTAATAAAGGCAATTTCAATTTTGGATAAAGTAATTGCAACAATCAGAGCAAGTAAGAATAAAGCAGACGCTATTGAAAATTTGGTTCAAAAGTATGAATTTACTGAAGCTCAGGCTAAGGCAATAGTTGAATTACAACTTTATCGTTTGACAAATACCGATATTACAGAACTTCAAGCAGAGGCTGAAAACCTAAGAAAAAGTATTGAAATGCTTAATAGCATTTTAGAAAATCCGGAAAAACTAAAAGCTGTTATCAAAGCTGAACTTAAAAAAGTAAAAGACGAGTATGCAACTCCAAGAAAGTCAGAAATATCTGATACATTAGAAGAAATTAAATTTGATAATAAAGAAATGATTCCTAAGGAAGATTGTATAGTTGTTGTAACAAAAGATGGTTATGTTAAGAGAGTTCCAGTTAAAAGTTATCAAGCTAGTGAAGAAGATACACTTGTTAAGGAACTTGACTATGTAATTGGACTATATCAAATGAATACTTTAGATACAGTTTTATTATTTACTAATATTGGTAATTATTTATATGTACCAGTTCATGAAATTCCAGAATTAAAGTGGAGAGAACTAGGAAAACACGTAAGCAATATTATTCAACTTACAACAGGTGAAGAAATAATAGCAAGTATTCCTGTATATGACTTTAAGAAAAATTTAAATATTACAATATTTACTAAAAATGGAATGGTAAAACGTAGTCCTCTTGCTGAATTTGAAGTTCAAAGATATTCAAAACCAATGACAGCAATCAAACTAAAAGAAGATGATAGTGTTATTGACGTTACATCTAATTCAGGCGAGCATACATTTATTACAACTCATAACGGATTAGCACTTTGGTATGATACTGAAGAAATTCCTGTAACCGGAGTTAAGAGTAGTGGAGTTAAATCTATTAACCTTAAAAACGATTATGTTGTTAGTGGTCATATATTTGGATCAGATATGGAATTTGTAACTGTTGCAACCGAAAAATCGACACTAAAACGTGTAAGAATTTTAGAATTTGAAAAAACATCGAGAGCAAGAAAAGGTGTTCAAATTGTAAGAGACGTCAAAACAAATCCATATAAAATAGCAAAAACATTAATAATTTCTAATAGACATGAAATCGGACTCAAGTATAATAATTCAATTGAGTTTATGAAAGTAACTGAAGCTAGTATTATGGATCGTTATTCAACAGGTTCAGTTGTAAGCAAAAATAAACTTCTAACTATATTTGAAAAACAAGAATTATTAAAAGAAGTCGAAGAAAAGAAAGAAGAAGTAAAAGAACAAGTTTCAATTGAAGAAATTGATAAAAGAATAATTTCTTTAGATGATTATTTAGACAACTTTCGCCTTGAATAATAAGTAGGTGATGATATGAAAATAATAAGTGGAAAGTATAAAGGAAGAATTATCAAAGGATTCGATACAGTTGGAACAAGACCAACTATGGATCGTGTAAGAGAATCATTATTAGCAACAATTAATCCATATCTAAAAGATAAAATAGTCTTAGACTTATTTGCAGGAACTGGTTCACTTGGACTTGAAGCAATAAGTAATGGTGCAAAAAAGGCAATATTTGTTGATAAAAATAAAATATGCATCAATAATATAAAAGAAACAATAATTAAACTAGGTATTGAAGAAGAAATTAAGCTCATCAATAGTGATTATCAAAACGCATTAAAAGAAATTGAAAAAGTAGATATTATTTTTCTTGATCCACCATATCATGAAAATATTTTAAATAAAGCAATTAGTAAAATTGAAGAATTAGATATTTTAAATAAAAACGGATTATTAATAGCTGAATTTGAAGAAGAAAAACCTATTTGTAATTATGAATTATTAAAAGAAAAAAAATACGGCGATAAATATATAAATATATATAAAAAAGTTTCATAGAATATTCTATGAAATTTTTTTTAAAATTTTTTTGAATAAAAAAAGGATATCAAAAACAAATCTCGTATCATTATAGTAGGGAGGTGAGAAAGTGAAATATCCATTTGTTAAACAAGAAGGCGTAAAAGATTGTGCGGTAGCATCACTTGCTATGATAATAAAGTATTATAAAGGCAATATTAGTAATGATCAATTATATGACATGCTTAAAACAAATAAAGAAGGCACTTCAGCATTTAATATAATAAAAGTTGCGGAATATATTGGATTTCAGTCAAAAGCAATTAAAACAGATAATATATATGAATTAAAATTACCGTGTATTGCATATGTAACAATTGATTCAAAAATTAATCACTTTGTTGTTATATATGACATTAATGTTAAAAATAAAACAGTTTTAGTTGCAGATCCAGCAACAAGCCTAAAAAGAATGACGATGGAAGAATTTAATAAAATATCAAATAATATATATATTCTTTTTTATAAGGTTAAAAACATTCCATACTTTAAAGAAAATTCAATATTTGAGTTTTTCTCTGAATTTCTAAAAAATAATAAAAGCTTAATTATAAAAATATCTTTCCTATCATTTTTTATAAATATACTAATAGTAATTCTTTCATTTTCATTTAATACTTTACTTACAAGTATTTCTTATGACTATCGATTAAAATATATATTTTTAATAATTTTTGCATCGCTTGCAATATTTAAAGTAGTAAGTACATACTTACGCAATTTGTTGACTATTTATTTGAATAATAAAGTTTCTTATGAGTTAACAAATGAGATATATAAAAAAATAATTCGCTTCCCTTACATTTATTATTGTAATAGGACCACTGGAGAAATTATTTCAAGAGTAACTGATTTGGAACAGGTTAAGTCATTTCTAAGTAAAATTGTAGTCATTTTATTTTCAAGTATACCTTTAATTATTATTTCTTTAATTGCTATGTTCAGTGTAAGTATAAATTTAACAATGTATACTTTATTATTCTTGTTATTATATGGAATGATAGTTGTTATATTTAAAAAAAGTTTCAAATATAAAATTAAGGAATATCAATTAAGTAGAGAAAAAAATATATCTTTTATGGTTGAATCAATAAATGCTTATGAATGCGTAAAAGGTATAAACTTAGAAAAAGAAATGATTGCAAAATTCAAAAATTTAAATTATCAGTATTTAAGTAAACTCTTATCACTATCAAAAACAATAAATCTATCTTTGACATTAAAAGATGCAATTAATGAATTATCATCAATTATGATAATCTTTATTGGAATTAATACTATCAGTAGTGGGGTATTTAATGTAGGAGCTTTAATTACTTTTTCTTTTTTACTTTCTAATTTTACGGATCCAATTAAAGAAATATTAGATAGTAACTATGAATTTGAAGAAAGCCTAAGTACATTAAAACGAGTTTTAGAATTAAACTATAAATATGAAGATGGTGGTAAGGTAAAAGAATTAGATAAGTTTGATATTAGAACAAACAATTTATCTTATAGTTATGATGATTTGACTTTAAAAAATGTTAATCTAAGAATTGAAGAAGGAGAGAAAGTTTTATTAGTAGGTGAAAGTGGTAGTGGTAAGTCAACATTGCTTAAGATAATCAAAAATTATTTGAAAGTAAAAAATAATATGATTTCAATAGGCGATGTTGATATTAATAATTACAATAATGGTGTATTTTCCCAGATCTCTTATATAAGCCAAAACGAAATGCTATTTACAGATAGTTTATATCAAAATATTAATTTATATAGAGAAATAAATCCTAAAGAAATTTTAAATGAATTGTCGCTTACAAAAGCAGATAAGATAGTAAAAAATGACTTAGGAATAAATGCATTGATTGAGGAAAATGGATTTAATCTAAGTGGTGGTGAAAAACAAAGAATTGTATTAGCAAGAACATTATTAAGTAAAAGTAAAATAATTTTAATTGATGAAGGTACCAATCAATTAGATGTTTCTTTAGAACGAATAATTTTAAAAAGCATATTTGCTAAATATGAAGATAAGACAATAATTGTTGTTTCACATCGCATGAATAATATGGATTTATTTGATCATTTAATTAAGTTTGAGAAAGGAGAAGTAATAGAAGATGTCTTATATTGAAGCTAAGATTATGAATGCTTTTATAATTGTATTAATTGTTATATTGATTATAATGCTAATGCTTTTCTATTTTAATTATCAACCTTATATTGTTGTATACGGCGAAAGAGTTGATGAATACGTTGATGTCTTTTTAACCGATAAGGAGATAAGCAAACTAAATAACAAATTGAAATATAAAGATAAGATTATAGACTATAAAATAGTGGAAATAGGGGATGAATATATAATTCATAATAATGAATTTAAAAGAAAACTAAAATTAGATTTTAATTATGACGAATATGATTATATATTGGAACTCTATTTGGGTTTTGGTGAAGAGACAAATATATGGGGCTATTTATATGAAAAATATATGAAAGGAGTTATTTGATGAACGAGATTAGTAATACTGAATTAAAAAGCATTAAAGCTGGTGCAATACGTTGGGGACTTGTCGGTATAATTGGTGGAATCATAACTTTTATAGTAGGAGTAATAGATGGCTATACAAATCCATCTAGGTGTCGATAATGGTGTTAAGTGAAGTTGAATGCAAGAAAGTAAAAGCCGGATCAATATCTGGAAATTTACTTTCAGCAGTTACAAAAGCAATAAATTCCATTTTAGATATAGGACGTGCATGTGGCTCAGCAATTAGAAGACTTACTTCAAAGAGTAGTTGCGTACTTAGATAAAATAAAAAAGAGAATATTTTCTCTTTTTTATTTGTAATTCTATGTTGCTTTAAATAATTATTTTAGTGTATCATTATATTAGGTGATAATAAATGTATAAATGTAATTATTGTGGAATAAAAGTCGAAGATATTTATGACAATTGTCCAAACTGTGGAGCTGTTGATTTTACACCAATATCTAGAGCAAAAATAATCAAGAATGATAAAGTAGCAGAAAAAGGTTACAATGTAAAAATTGGTGGATATATTTCAGCAATATGTGCTTGCATTTTGGTATTAGCTCTTGGTGTTTTTATGATTTATATAGCAATTACCCTACAAACTAATACTAACGCATCACTACAAAAACTAAGTGAAATGAGAGACTTTGAAATAGAAACAAAAGCTGTTCAATGTATGATGCATTCTTTTACCGAATGCATTCTTGCAATAATTGGTTTATATTTTTTAATAGTTTCAGTTATGACAATTTATGAATCAATTCGTAATATCGTTTATATTAAAAAATTATCTAAACATGGAATTCTAGTTAAAAATTTACCATATTTACAAGTTGAAACCAAAAAGTTAAATTATAGGCCTATGGTTAATTATGTTGAAGTACTATATAAACTTGATGATAAAAAAAGTTTAATTATAAAAGGTGAACTTACTGGTATGTATCACAAAAAAGGAACAGTTGATTTATTAATTGATCCTAAGCATCCTAAGATTCACTATATTGATTATGAAATTGAGGAAGTGAGGTAGCAAATGTTTAAGTGTTGTTATTGTGGTAGACTATTAAAACATCAACATATGAACTGTCCTGGTTGTGGTAGTTCTGAAGTTGTATATGCTGATTTGCATGGAACATTTGAAGTCAAAGATTCACCACTAGGTGGATATTGTAGTGGCCTTTTGAAAAATGAAAACTTTGACCATTACATTAATTGGTTTTATCTGGGAGTTGGCATTTTAGCATTACTGATTCCTATTAAGTTCTTTATTTTTGACTATCCATATTTTAAGGAACTTGGTAAATTGCCATCATCTTTTAATATTTCACTTACATTTTGTGTAATTCTTTTTACAATTGTTGGGATTGGAAACATTATAAGATCACTGAAGAGAGGAAAACATATACGAAATAAAATAAAGATAAATAAAAATCTAGCTCAAAAAGGAATTTTAGTTAAAAATTTACCTTATTTTACTAATGAGGCCGGAATTTATAAATATGTGTATATAAAATATACTATTAATGGCAATGAAAAAATATTTAAAAGCCAAATACCATATAGTGAAGCTCAACTAACGAGTGACGGCACATTTGATTTACTATATGATCCAAACAATTCTAAAAACTATTATGTTGATACTGAAATATATTAGTTGCGTACATAGATAAAAAATGATAAAATTGAGTTGTTAAAGGAAGGATGTAATTATGGAATTAAAAGGATCAAAAACTGAACAAAACTTAATGGAAGCATTTGCTGGTGAATCTCAAGCAAGAAATAAATATACTTATTGGGCAAGCAAGGCAAAAAAGGATGGATATGAACAAATTGCTGCTATTTTTGAAGAAACTGCAAACAATGAAAAAGAGCATGCAAAAATGTGGTTTAAATACTTAGAAGGCGGAGCAATTAAAGATACTAAAGAAAATTTAGAAGCAGCTGCAAATGGTGAAAATCATGAGTGGACAGATATGTATGAAAGAATGGCAAAAGAAGCAGACGAAGAAGGCTTCAAAGAAATTGCTGCTAAATTTAGAATGGTAGGGGCTATTGAAAAGTCTCATGAAGAAAGATATCGCAAATTACTTGCAAATATCAATGATGAAGTAGTTTTCTCAAAAGATGAAGACACTATTTGGATTTGCCGTAACTGTGGACATGTAGTAATAGGAAAGAAAGCACCTGAAGTATGTCCTGTATGTTCTCATCCAAAATCATACTTTGAAGTAAAAGCAATGAATTATTAATAACAAGAGCATTTAGCTCTTGTTTTAATTTGACAAAATCGAAATAAAGACTATAATATGTTCGTTTGAAAAAAAGGGGGATTTTTATGAATAACGCCAAAATATTTGAAGGATTAAAAGAAAAAGGAGCACTTTTGTTAGTGCTCACAATGCTTAGTGGAATAACAACAGGATGTACTCCTAATAGTGCTGATTCAACTGATCAGGTAGAAGTTACACCACAAGTAGTATCTGCAACAGAAGCACCAGTACCATATATATTTACACCAACTGCTGTTCCAGCAGTAACACAATATGTTCTCACACCAACACCAACGCCAGAGGTAACAGTAGCACCAACACCAATACCACAAGTAGGTGATTTAAGAGCGTGTTATGCAACAAAAAGAGTTAACGGAAATAATGTTAATATGCGTTTTAGTCCAAGTGCAGACTCTTTAAATTTAGGTCAAGTAAATTCAGGTGACATTGTCACATGTGTTGCTGAATATAAAGATTGGTCATTAGTAAATTTCTGTGGACAATTATGTTTTATTAAGTCAAAATATTTAGTTACAGAGTATGCATATGAATCTCCATATACTTATGAAGAAGATTATGATTTTGTTTATTCAACTTCAAGATTGAATTTTAGACTTTCACCAGAAGTAGCGGATAATAATAAAATTGAACTTATTCCAAAGGGAGCTGAAATCGTTGTCTTTGGTCGTACAAGTAATGGTTGGTACTTAGCAAAATATAATGGTAAAATTGGATATGTTAGTGCAGAATATACGACTTCATTGAAACAACAAATTCAAGCAAATCATCCAGAAATAAAAGAATTACGTATCCAAAGACTAGGATCTTTAAAACAATATGATAGTTTAAGAGAAAATCCGGATAATACAAGTAGAGTTGTAAAAAATTTAGATGCTTACCATACTGTTGAAATATTAGGTGAATATAATGGATATTACCTTGCAAAATACGGTAAATTTATTGGATATATTAGTAAGTCAAGCGTGAAAAAATCAACTAACACTTGTATTGATTTAGATAAATCAGAATTTAAATTAAGACTTTATAAAGGTTGTGAATTAATTTTCACAACAACTGTTAGTATAGGTAAAGATTCATCACCAACTCCAGAAGGTGCATTTTCTGTTAAAAGTAAAAATCGTTATAAAACTTTAACAGGACCAGGATATGTATGTGACGTTGAGTTCTGGATGGATCTAGATACTGAAGATTTTGGTCTTGCTGGTGGTTATGGATTACATTCATATTCTGGAAAAAAAGGAAAAAAAGTAAGTCACGGATGTATCAGAGAAGACATCGAAGATGCAGAATATGTATATAATAACTGTCCAGTAGGTACTAGTGTTAACATTCACAACTAGAAAAATGCGTTTTTTTGCTTATTTTTCAAAAAAATATTGTCAAAAAAAGCAGGTAGTGATATAATTTTCATAGCCGGGAAGGGAGGGATTTTAATGACAAAAGTAGTTGTACGAAACGGAAATGTTGAAGGTGCTTTACGTACATTCAAACAAAAAAATATTAAAGATGGCCTCCTTAAAGAAGTTAAGAAAAGAGAATCATATATAAAACCGGGCGAAAGAAGACGAAACGCTAAAAAAGAAGCAATCAAAAATAGTCGTCGTAAGGAACGCTCATATAACAGAGCTGCATAAGCTCTTTAATTTTAGGAGAATGGTTATGAAAGAAAGATTAATGGAAGACTTAAAAGCAGCAATGAAAAGTCAAGATAAGACAAAATTGGCTGTAATAAGAATGGTTAAAGCTGCTATTCAAATGGATGAAATAGCTAAAGGAAGAGCTTTAGAAGAAGCTGAATTAGTATCTATTTTATCTAAGCAAATTAAAACAAGAAAAGAAGCTAATGTTGAGTTTGAAAAAGCAGGAAGAGCTGATTTAGTTGATCAAAATAATAAAGAAATTGAGATACTAAACGTATATATGCCAAAAATGATGGACGAAGCAGAAATTGAAAAACTAGTTAAAGAAGTTTTTGCTAAAGTAAATCCAACCGGAACAAATGATATTGGCAAAGTTATGAAAGAAATAGCACCTTTAGTAAAAGGTAAAGCTGATATGAGTTTAGTAAATAGTATTATTAAAAAGAATTTAGAAAATTTATAAGCAAAGAAAAAGAAGAGTACGATTAAACCTATTTTAAAGAAAGTTAATGGTTGATGTGAATTAATAAATAGAAAATCAGAAGAAACTTTGGAGCTTAATCGCAAGTCAGCGTTAATGACTTTAAGATAGTAGAAATACTATAAATTAAGGTGGTACCACGAACAAACTCGTCCTTAAATAAGGATGAGTTTTTATATTGGAAAGGAATGATTTTATGACAAGAAAAGAATATAGTGAAATACTTGTACCTAATGTTGAACATGATTATAAGTATTATGAAGAAAAATATCCATCAAGAAATTTAAGCAATGGCGAAATGGTAACAAGATTCGCACCAAGTCCAACTGGATTTGTTCATATGGGAAGTTTATATGCTTCATTTATTGATTTAGTAATGGCAAAACAATCAAATGGAATTGCATATCTTCGTATTGAAGATACTGATCAAAAACGTGAAGTTGAAAATGGTATAGAAGGAATTGTAAAAGATTTTAAAAATTTAAATATTAATTTTGACGAAGGCCCTTCATTTGGTGGCAATTATGGTCCTTATATTCAAAGTGAACGCGGTGATATTTATCGCGCTTACGTTAGAAAACTAATCGAAGAGGATAAGGCATACCCATGTTTTTGCTCAGCAGAAGAATTAGATGAACAAAGAAATATTCAAGAACTTGAAAAAGAAAGAATTGGATACTATGGTGTATGGGCTAAATGTAGAACTTTGACAATGGATGAAGCACTAGAAAAAGTAAAAAACGGAGAAAAATATGTAATTCGTCTTAAATCGCCAGGAAACTTTAATAACAAAGTAATTCTTCATGATTTAATTAAAGGCAATATTGAAATGCCAGAAAATGATATGGATATTGTTATTTTAAAATCTGACAATTTACCAACATATCACTTTGCTCATGCAGTTGATGACCATTTAATGCATACAACTCATGTAATAAGAGGTGATGAATGGGTTTCATCTTGGAATGTTCACGAACAATTATTTAAAGTTTTAGGTTTTGATTTACCAAACTATGCTCATATTTCTCCATTAACTGTTAAAGAAGGAAATACAATTAGAAAAATATCAAAAAGAAAAGATCCATGGGCTGCTGTAAGTTATTATCATCAAAAAGGTATTCCAACTGAAGTTATTAGACTTTATTTAGCAACTATTAATAACTCTACATTTGAAGCTTGGTATTTACAAAATCCAGGTAAAGGAATTGATGATTTTAAATTTGAATTTGATAAATGCCCAATAGGTGGATCATTATTTGATATTCAAAAACTTATAAGTATTTCAAAAGTATATTTTAGTTCTTTAAAAGCAACAGAAGTATATGATGGAGTATTAAATTATACAAAGGAATATGATCAAGAATTTAATGAACTTTTGGTTAAATATAAAGACTATGCAATTAATATTTTAAATATTGAAAGAGAAATTCCACGTCCAAGAAGAGATATCTCTGCATATGAAGATGTAAGAACATATACTTGGTATATGTTTGATGAATTATATTATAAAGAAGCTAAATTTAATTTAGAAAAAGAATATAATATTGAACTATTAAAAGATTATGTAAATAACTATTTTGATCAAAATGATTCAAAAGAAGATTGGTTTAATAAAATAAAAGAATTAGCTCCAAAATATGGATATGCATCTGAAACAAAGGCATATAAAGCTGAACCTGAAAAGTATAAAGGTTCAATTGGTGATGTTTGTGAAGCTATAAGAGTTGCTGTTACAAGTTTAACAATGACACCTGATCTTTATGAAATCCTTAAAAATCTTGGAAAAGAAAGAGTAATTAAAAGAATTGAATTTTTTGAAGAAAATCAAAAGTAGAAACTATTTATTGTTTCTACTTTTTTTTGTTTATGATATACTATAATTAATAATAGGAAGTGTTTAGATGAATAGGAATGAGCAACCCAATACTTTATTAATATTTGTAGTAAGTATTTTAGTTCTAATACTAATTGTGCTTTTACTATGGCCAAGTGGCAATAGTGATAATTCAATTTCTACAAATGGAACTGAAGTTGAAAACATTGTAATTCCTAAAACTAATGTAGCGCTTTTGGTAGGTGACACTTATAATATTAATGTAATTGTATCTCCATCAACCGCTATTAATAAAGCAGTAACTTACGTTAGTAACAATCCAAGTGTCGCAAGTGTTGATGACAATGGATTGGTTAAAGCAAATGGTATTGGAGATACAACTATAATAGTTAGAAGTAACAATGGAAAAGAAGCAATATGCACAATAAGTGTTAGCAAAAAAAGCACTCCAATAACTTCAATAAAACTTAGTAAAGATGACATAGTATTAGTTGAAGGTGAAAGTACAACTTTAACAGTAAAAACAAATCCGAGTAATGCTACAGAGCATAATTTTACATGGACAAGTTCTAATCCAACTGTTGCAACTGTTTCCAACGGAAAAATAACAGCAAATAAGGTTGGGACTACATTGATTACAGTTAAGACTTCTTCAGGCAAAGTTGCTATATGTGATGTTGAAGTAAAAGCAAAAACTGTAGCAGTATCAAGTGTAAGTTTAAATGCGTCATCAAAAACAATTAAAGTTGGAGAAACATTTAACTTGATTGCAACTGTAACCCCAAGCGATGCTGCAAACAAAAGTATAATATGGACAAGCTCTAATCCGGCTGTTGCAACTGTAAGTGGTGGAATAGTAAGAGGTATTTCTTCAGGTACGACGACAATTACTGCGAGTAGTAACAATGGAAAAAAAGCAACGTGTACTATAAAAATAGAACATTTATATATAATAACTGAAGATAGTAAATATAATAGTTATTCTACTGTTGCCAATTATAATAGCAGTACATTGAAATATAAAATAATAAATGCAAATGGTCAAGATGTAGTATTAATATGGGCAAGTGATCCAATAAATCAAATGAATGGTGCTCTTGCTTCACCAAACGCAAAAGGAACAGCATCTGCAGAATCAATGCTTAATAGCGTTTTGACTTCAGTTGGATCAAACAAAGGATTAGTCGCTGTTAATGCAAGTTTCTTCTCAAGTGGATCACCTTGGGGAGGAGTAGTTTTAAATAAAGGAAAAATAGTTAAAAATGAAGGAGTAAGTGCAGGAGTAATTGGTATTGATAGTAGTGGAAAATTAAAAATATATAATAAAGAGACAGCAACCAGTCTTCAAAGTAAAGGTATTCGTAACACTTTTGTTATTTCAAGTCAAACAAGAATAGATAATTCAGGAGAAATTGCAAATAGAACTCAAATATGTCAATTAGATAATAATAATTTTGCAATTTTATCAGGTAGTGGAACAGTAAAAGGTTGTGGGAATCAACTTATGAATTTAACTGGATGCACAGATGCATTTAATCTAGATGGTGGTGGATCTAGAAAACTTTATTACAAAAATGGTGGGTCACTTACAAGACGCTTTGGTGGTGATCGTCAATTGCCAGATATGCTATATTTTATAGAAAAATAATTAATAAAGAAAGCAACAAATAATTGCTTTCTTTTTTTTAATATGTTACCATTTAAATGGTGATTCTAATGAAAAAAGACTCTATTTATTGCGTATACTGTGGAACAGAAAATGATGTCAAGATAGAAAAATGTAAGAAATGTAATAAAACATTACATCCTAAAAATCAATTATTTAAAGAATTTTTATATAATCATATAAGAAGTGACCTAAAAGGCAAATTAACTGATAGTATTTTTTCTTATTTAAAGAATTTTATTATTAGTCATCTTTATGGCACTTTAATGACAATCGCAGTTGTTTTTACAGCAGCTGCAATAATTGGTTCTTTTAAATCTCCATATAAGACAATTTCTAGTCTTAATGAAATTAAAAAGCCAAATAATTCTAGTGAAGTAACTGTTAAACTTTATACATATGATGATAGTTGTTATGGTGATTTTGATCCTGAATTAGCAAACACTCCATTTGAGGCAGCAGGAGCTATTATAAGCGGAAATAGAATGAAAACAGAAGAAATAAAGATAAAAAAAGGAACAACTTTAGCTGATTGGTGTAAAGAAAATGAAATAAAAATGATTTGTGCAGAAGACTTGTTCTACTATAATAAATCAGTTGAAAAAGCAGGACAAACTTACCGTGAAAAAGTATTAGATTATGCCGCTTGGGTTAAGAAAAATGGCACAAATGATGACAAAGAATATGCTAGACGTAATCATGAAATAGAAGATTTAGCTTGGGAAGTTTTAAGAAGTGATAACAAGAGAAAATATGATAGAAGTACACCAATAAATGATAATCTTGAATTGGTTGTTACTGATTTAGCTTGTAAATATTGGAGCTAGGAGGATAGTTATGAAGTGTAGTAAATGTGGTTTTGAAAATATCGTAAGAGCTTCATATTGTAATAAATGTGGAGAAAAATTTAAAGAAGAAGAAAGAAAAAAGGCCTATAAGAAGACAATATTTGGTAAAATTGAAACACTTGAAAATCTAAAAGCTATAATTACTCTAGAAAAAATAACCGGCCATATTGCTTTTAAAATTATAAGTTTATTGATCGTTCTAGGTATTGGGTTATATTTCTTGTTTACAATGGGAATAGATACTAGATTATTAGAATCTAAGAATTACGAAATATTCTATAATAAAAATTATAACGAATACTATTTATTAGTTGATGATACAATTTCTTTAGTCGATGTATCATTATATAGACCAAATCGTGTTCAACAAATAACTGTTAATCATTATGATATAAATGGGAATTTACTAGAAGAAAAAGTAATTGAAAAAAATCAAAATGTCAGTTTGACTACATTTGAGGATGATTACTATATAATTAAGAGCAAATATTCATCTAATAAAGAGCAATCTTTAAAAGTTTTAGTTTATAAATCTAGTGATATTTAATAATAAAGAAAGCAATAAATAATTGCTTTCTTTTTTTGATTGTGTTATTATTATTGTGCAATGACCCGTTGGTGAAGTGGTTTAACACGCCACCCTCTCAAGGTGGTATTCATGGGTTCGAAACCCATACGGGTTACCAAAGTAATTAAAGTTCTTAATTTAAGAACTTTTTTTATTATAAAAGAATATTATTATGCTAGTATATAACAGAAATTAAAAGTGATGGTGACGTAATAGTATCTTCATGGGGACGAAAGTATATTTTTGAAGATATATATCCTCAAGAAACAAAAAAATTAATAAATATTAAATAAAACATATTTTTTGAATATGTTTTTATTTTTTAAAATATTTGAAAACTATTTTTTTAATGTTATAATACAAACGAGGGAAAAATATGGAAAGATATCAAGAAATTGAACGTACAATTATTAAAAAGTTTAGAAAAGATATATGGTCAAGATTTGTTAAAGCAGTTCAAGATTATGAACTGATAAAAGAAAACGATCATATTATGGTATGCATTTCAGGTGGTAAAGATTCATTTTTACTTGCAAAATGTATTCAAGAGTTAGAAAGACATGGTAAAGTACCATTTAAGGCTAAATATGTCGTTATGAATCCAGGATATAATCAAAAAAATCAAGATTTAATCATTGCAAATGCTAAAGAATTAAATATTCCAATTGAGATATTTGAAAGTGATATTTTTGATGTTGTAAATAAAATATCTGCTGAAAGTCCATGTTATATGTGTGCCAAAATGAGAAGAGGATATCTTTATAATAAAGCAAAAGAGCTTGGGTGTAATAAAATTGCACTAGGTCATCACTTTGACGATGTTATTGAAACAACTTTGCTTTCGATGTTCTACGGAGCTGAAATAAAAACAATGATGCCAAAGTTACATTCTGATAATTACGAAGGTTTGGAACTAATAAGGCCATTATATTTTGTTAAAGAAAAATCAATAATTGCATGGGCTAAACATAATGAATTAACATTTTTAAACTGCGCGTGTAAATTTACTGAAAAAGTCTCAATTGATGCATCTACTAGCAAAAGAAAAGCTATGAAGAAATTGATTGAAGAATTAAAAAAAGAATACGATGAAATAGATTACAATATTTATAAAGCATTAGACAATGTAAATTTAAATTGTATCTTAGGTACAAAAAAAGATGGTCAGTATAAAAGTTTTTTAGATGATTATGATAAAAAAGACTAAAAAGGAGGAGTTAAGTGTTATATCTAATTTTATTTTTTATTGTATTTGCGATTGCATTAACTGTTATATATATAATACATAGATTTAAAAATCTTTCATATCTAAAAAACATGAAAGAAAGCAATAATAGTACTTATAGAATGACTATTTCAGTTTTTTGTATTGCATTAGCATTAGCACTTTTTATAGATTTTATAAATACAATTATTATATTATTGCATTTTGTTTTAATATCGTTATTTGTTGATCTAATACTTAAATTATTTAAAAAATTTACTTATGACATTAAAACATTAGTTGCAATCGTTTTAACAATTGTTTATTTAAGTTATGGTTTTTTTGCTGCTTATGACGTAAAGAAAACAACATATAATTTAACAACTAATAAAAATGTGAGTGACATTAAAATAGCCCAAATATCTGATGTTCATCTTGGAACAACATTTGATGGAAAAGGTTTTAAAAACTATGTCATCGAAATTGAAAAACAAAAACCAGATTTAATTGTAATAACAGGTGATTTTGTAGATGATGATAGTATTAAAAAAGATTTGAAAATTGCACTTGAAGCACTTAAAAATGTTAAAACAAAGTATGGTGTTTATTATGTATTTGGTAATCATGATAAGGGATTGATGGGAACTAGAGATTTTGATGAAAAAGAATTAAGAAATGAAATGGAAAAAAACAATATCAGAATTCTTGAAGATACAACAATTGAATTAGATGATATTATTATTGTTGGAAGGCAAGATAGAAGTGTATCAAATAGAGCACCAGCATATAGTTTAATAAGTAATTTAAATAAAGACAAATATATTGTTGTTTTGGACCATCAGCCAAATGATTTTGATGCGTTATCAAAAACAGATGCAGATTTAGTTTTATCAGGACATACTCATGGAGGTCAAATGTTACCAGTTGGATATATAGGTTTAATGATACATGCGAATGATAAAATATATGGTTTAGAAACAAGAAAAAATACAAATTTTATAGTAAGTTCTGGAATATCAACTTGGGCAGCAAGCTTTAAAACTGGAGCTATATCTGAATACGTAATAATTAATATCAAGAAAAGCAAATAAGAATTTGCTTTTTTTTATAAAAATGCTATAATAGGCGGCAATTAAGGGGAGTTATTATGGATGATGCAAAAACAGAAGCAATAGTTAAAGAAAAAGTCCGTCGTGTATCTGATGCTATGTCGCAAGAAGGTATGCCGTTGGATGATGAAATTATTGGAGTTATATCCGAATGTTTGCGTGGACATATGTCATTTGAAGATGCACGTTTATTTTTTATTGACAAAAAGAATAATAAGGGTGGTTTAGGTGGAAAGTAAGTACTGTTATCCCGGAACAAAAGTTCTGATTAATAACTTAGATATTCATGATTCTGAAGAACTTCAACGTAAAGAAAGAGCCTTAGTTAGTTTAAGAATTGTTGAACTTAGTGATAAACCAATTAAAGGTTCATTTGATTTAAAACATTTGTCTAAGATTCATTTGCATCTTTTCCAAGATATATATAAGTGGGCTGGTAAAACAAGAACTTGTATTCTTACAAAGGATCAAACAGAGTTCTGCCTTCCAACTTGCATAGTTCCATATGCTGAAACAATATTTGGTAGTATAAAGTCTGATGGTTATTATATATCACTTAGCCGTGAAGAAAAAATTATGAAACTTGCTATGTTATTTGCTGATATTAACGCTTTGCATCCTTTCCGTGAAGGAAATGGTAGAACGCAACGAATATTTATTGAATGGTTAGCTACTGTAGCAGGAATTAGTTTAGATTTTACTAGAGTACCAAGAGAACAAATGGCTGCTGCGTCTATGGCAGGAATGAGATGTGATTATGAGCAACTAATCGATATATTTGATAGTAATAGTCATTCTATAAGCGAAGATGTAAGAAGAGCAAAAATAAAGAAGTTAGTTGCACCTAAGGCATTGTTAGATGAACTTTCAGTTAGAACAACAAAATAGTCTTATTTATAAGACTTTTTTTGATGAAAAAATGCTTGATTTTAGTTCTTTTTATGTTATAATTAATTTGGCTTTTTCAAATACACACATTATGGACTTACTTATCTAGTGCCAGAATTGGTGATAATGTAGGGATGAAGTAATGGAGGATAATAACAAAGGAGGAATAAAATGACAGTTGTATCAATGAGTTATCTACTTGAAGCTGGTGTACACTTTGGACATCAAACTCGTAGATGGAACCCAAAAATGAAAGAGTATATTTTTACATCAAGAGATGATATTTATATCATCGACTTACAAAAAACTGCAAAGATGATTGAAGATGCTTATGCAGCACTTAAAGCAATTGCAGAATCTGGAAAGAAAGTTTTATTTGTAGGAACAAGAAAACAAGCACAAGATGCTACACGTGAAGAAGCAATTCGTTCTAATTCTTACTATGTAACAGAAAGATGGTTAGGTGGAACTTTAACTAACTTTAAAACAATTAGAAGAAGAGTAAAACGTTTAGAAGAAATCGAAAAAATGGAAGAAAATGGTACATTTGATATGTTACCTAAAAAAGAAGTTGTTGGATTAAGAAAAGAATACGATAAGTTAAATAAATTATTAATTGGTATTCGTGAAATGGAAGAATTACCAGGAGCTATGTTTATCGTTGACCCAACAAAAGAAGCAATCGCAATTAGAGAAGCACATCGTTTACACATTCCAGTATTTGGAATCGTAGACACTAACTGTGATCCAGATGTTGTTGATTATGTAATTCCAGGAAATGATGATGCTATTCGTGCTGTAAAATTAGTAATTGGCGTAATGGCTAATGCTATTGTTGAGGCAAATGGTGGCGAACTTGTTAACTATGTAAATGAAGATGATAAAAATGAAAAAGATATCATGGAAAAAGCTGTTGAATCAGTTAAAAAACGTGAAGATCATCGTAAAGAACAAGTAGAAAAGAAAGCAAATAAGAATTTCAAAAAAGATGTAAAGAAAGAAGAACCTGTTAAAGAAGAAAAAGTAGCTGAAGAAACTAAAGAAGAAAAAACTGAAGAAGTTGAAAAATCAGCTAAGAAAGTAGCTAATAAAACTGAAGAAGTTAAGGAAACTAAAACTGAGAAAAAGCAACCAAAAGAAAAAGCCGTAGATTTATCTGAAAAAACAGTTGCAGAACTTCGTGAATTAGCTAGAACTAAAGAAGTTAAAGGTTATTCTACAATGAAAAAAGCTGAATTATTAGAAGCTTTAAAATAGGAGGATAAATATGATTACTGCTAGTTTAGTAAAAGATTTAAGAGAAAAAACTGGAGCTGGAATGCTTGATTGTAAAAAAGCATTAGAAGCTACAAATGGAGATTTCAACGCAGCTGTAGATTGGCTACGTGAAAAAGGAATATCTACTGCAAATAAAAAAGCAAGTCGTATTGCTGCAGAAGGTATGACAGATATCTTAATTGAAGGTAATAAAGCTGTAATTGTTGAAGTTAACTCTGAAACAGATTTCGTTGCTAAGAATCCTGAATTTAAGGAATTAGTAAAAGAAATTTTAAATGTTTTAATTAAAAACAATGTAAAAACTGTTGAAGAAGCTTTAGAATTACCAAGTAGTGAAGGAACAATTAATGATTTAATCGTTGCTAAGACTGCTAAAATTGGTGAAAAATTATCTTTCAGAAGATTTGAAATTGTAGAAAAGAATGACAATCAATTATTTGGAAGTTATATTCATATGGGTAGTAAAATTGGTGTACTTTTAGTTATCAATGGAACTAACGATGAAGTATGTCATAATGTTGCAATGCATGTTGCAGCTATGCGACCAACTTGTTTAAGAAGAGCAGAAGTTCCTGCTGAAGATGTTGAACGAGAAAGAGAAGTATTAAAAGAACAAGCAATCAATGAAGGAAAAAATCCTGAAATTGCTGAAAAAATGGTTGAAGGTCGTTTAAATAAATTTTATAAAGAAATTTGTTTAGAAGAACAAGAATTTGTTATGAATTCTGATATTAACGTTGGAACATACGTTAAAAATAACGGTGGCGAACTTGTAAAAATGATTCGTTATGAAGTAGGCGAAGGAATGCAAAAACGTGAAGAAAACTTTGCTGAAGAAGTTGCTAAACAAATGAACAATAACTAACAAAAAAGTACTATCGAATGATAGTATTTTTTTT
>CAMOPK010000007.1 GCA_946622285.1 uncultured Bacillota bacterium | reverse complement strand
ATTATTAAGTTTTTAGATGTTAAATCAATTTGTATGAAACTAAAATAATTAAAATAGGGTGAAAGCCATTTTTTATTTGACTTATATTGGTACTTGTGATAGCATAAACGAGAAATTTTAAAAAAAATCAAAAAATTTTCATCAAAAAAAAGGAAATTAAAAACTTTTATCGTATATTATTATTAGGAGTGTGATTTTTTAATGCCAACGCTTGATAATTCTAAAATTGAAGAAATTAGAAAAAGTGTTAATATTGTAGATATCATCTCCGAATATGTTCCTTTAACTCAAAGAGGAAGAAATTACTTTGGTGTTTGTCCATTTCATGATGATCATTCTCCTAGTATGAGTGTTACTCCTGATTTGCAAATTTATACTTGCTTTTCTTGTGGAGCAACAGGAAATGTATTTAAGTTTATTATGGACTATGAGAATCTATCATTTATGGATGCAGTTAAAAAAGTTGCTGATAAAGGTGGTATAGATGTAAATCTAAGTTCTATTAAATCTAAAAAAGTTGTTAATAGTGATTTATATGAGATGTACGATATAGCTAAAAAAACATACCAAAATAATTTAAATAGCGAGTATGGAACTAAAGCTAAAGAATATTTAGCAAAACGTGACATAAATGAAGATATTATTAAAGAATTTGGGATAGGCCTTTCTTTAATTAAAAATGATGTTTTAACAAATATTTTTATAAAAAAAGAATTTAAAAATGCCGATATTCTTAAAAGTGGATTAATTGTTCAAAACGGGCGAGGAATGCATGATATATATAGTAATCGTATTATGTTTCCACTTGATAATTTAGAAGGCAAGACAGTAGGTTTTAGTGGTCGTATTTATGATACTAGTGATACTAGTAAATATATAAATACAAGAGAAACTGAAATCTTTAAAAAGGGTGAAATTCTATATAATTATCATCGCGCTAAAGATGCATGTCGTTTAAGCAAAACAGTCATTATCATGGAAGGATTTATGGATGTAATTCGTGCTTATACAATTGGAGTTACTAATGTTGTTGCTTCAATGGGTACGGCGATTACAAGAAATCATGCTAATTTATTAAAAAAATTAGCTCCAAACATAATTCTTTTATTTGATGGTGATGCTGCTGGTGAAAAAGCAACTATAAGTTGTATTGAGGAACTTGCTAATGTTGGAGTTACTCCAAAGGTTGTACGTTTAGAAGAAAATTTAGATCCAGATGATTACATTAGAAAATATGGCAAAGATAAGTTCATGGAGAAGTTAGAAAATCCACTCAATGTAATGGAATTTAAGATGCAGCATATGCGAGCAACTAATAATTTAGATGATCCAACGGAACTTGCTAAGTATATTAATGAATGCTTAAAAGAATTGAATCGTATAGATGATGATATATTACGTGAAGTAACATTAAAAAAACTTGTTAATGAATCAGGCATAGATGAGGATTTACTTAGAAGTAAACTGGTTAAAAAAGAAGAAAAACCAAAACGTGTTTTACGTGAGGAACCTCATTATGATAAATATGAAAAAGAAGAACGTAATTTAATATTTTATATGTTAAATTCAGTGATGGCGATTAAAAAATACATGAAGAAAGTTATCATTTTACCTGATGATAATTATCGTGCTCTTGCAAATAAAATTCGTTATTTCTATGAAGAACATAATAATACGTTTGATGTTGCAGATTTTTATACATATATATCAAGAATCGATAATGAAGAATTAGTAAAAATACTTGATTCTGTTTTAAATATGAAAGATACAGTTACTGACGAAAAGATTGATGCCTCTTTAGAAGCTATTAGTGGCTTTAGCTTAGAAAGAGAACGCAATCGAATAGAAAAAGAAATAGAAAAAGATACTGATTTAGCCACTAAAAAAGAAAAATTAAGAAAATTAACTGAATTAAAGTCAAGGGGAGAGAAAAATGATTAACGAAATTAAAACTTTTGATCAAAGAAAAGAAGAACTTGTAAAAAAAGGTAAAGAAAAAGGATTTATTACTTATGAAGAGTTAGTAGTAGAACTTAAGGGTTTGGAACTTGATGGTGATGCCTTAGATGAACTTTACAATCTTTTCAATGAAAATAATATTGCTGTTGTTTCAGAGGATGAAGCTAATGGTGGTGGAGAATCACATGTTGATAAAATTTTACTTGATGATAATACATTAACTAAGGATTTAACTATCAATGATCCAGTTCGTATGTATTTAAAAGAAATTGGTCAAATAAAACTTTTAACAATGGATGAAGAACTTGAATTAGCTGATCGTATTAGTGCAGGTGATGAAATGGCTAAGACGACTTTAGCAGAGGCTAACTTACGTCTTGTTGTTTCAATTGCAAAAAGATATGTTGGACGTGGAATGCAATTCTTAGATCTTATCCAAGAAGGTAATATTGGCCTTATGAAGGCTGTTGAAAAATTCGATGTTACTAAAGGATATAAATTCTCTACATATGCAACATGGTGGATTCGTCAGGCTATCACTCGTGCCATAGCCGATCAAGCTAGAACCATACGTGTTCCAGTACATATGGTTGAAACAATCAATAAACTATCACGTATTCAACGTCAATTAACACTTGAACTTAATCGTGAACCAAGTGAAGATGAACTTGCTAAGAAAATGGGAATGTCTGTTGAAAAAGTTCGTGAAATTTATAAAATTAGTCAAGAACCAGTATCATTAGAAACTCCTATTGGCGAAGAAGATGATTCACATCTTGGAGATTTCATTAAAGATGAACGCAATGTTAGTCCAGAAGAATATGCAACAAACGAAATGTTAAAAGATGAAATTGCTGAAGTTCTCTTGACTTTAACTGAAAGAGAAGAAAAAGTAATTCGTTTGCGTTTTGGTCTTGAAGATGGTAAATCACGTACATTAGAAGAAGTTGGTCAAATGTTTGGTGTAACTCGTGAACGTATTCGTCAAATTGAAGCTAAAGCATTAAGAAAATTACGTCATCCATCTAGATCTCGTAAGCTAAAAGATTATATGGGTGATTAATGATATCAAAAAGAATTAAGGAACTAGCAAAGTTAGTTCCTTTAAAAAAAAGAATTATTGATGTTGGATGTGATCATGCACTTCTTGATATTTATATGGCAAAAAAGAATGATAAAATTTTATTTTTAGCAACTGATATAAGTGCTAATGCTATTAAAAGTGCAATAAGAAATATACATGAAAATAATTTTGAATCGCGAATTAATACATTTATTACTAATGGATTAGATGGAATAGATTTAGAATTAGATGATGCAATTGTAATAAGTGGAATGGGAACTAATACAATTATTAAAATTGTTAAACCATATCTTGAAAAAATAACTGACATTGTTATTCAATCTAATCGTGATATTGAATTATTACGTGAATTTATGTTTAAAAATGGATTTAAAATAGAAAAAGAAGAAGTCATATATGATGATAGATATTATGTATTTATTTACTTTAAAAAAGGAAGTATTAAATATGAAGATGTTGATTTATGGCTTGGACCAATTATAAAAAACAGTGACAATAAAGATTATTTTGAATTTTTATTAAAAAAATATAACAAGATGTTATTAGGAATACCTAATGAAGATTCAAAGAAAAAAATCATACAAAATAGGGTAGATATACTACTATCATTAATTCAAAAATAAAACACTTATAATAAAGTGTTTTTTTAATTATAATTTAGTCAAAAAAGTTTTCAAAAAACATCTTTTTATGTTATAATTATTTTAGTCTAAGAGTATAAAAGGGAGGATAAGCTTATTTATGAAAATTTTAAAGTTTATCGGCAAATTATTTAGATGGTATTTTCTAGGAATTGGGTATATTTGTTATCTATTATTTTTATTAGTTAAATATATATTCTTTTATATAGGACTTTTACTATCATCAATTTTTTATTTCTTATACTCAGTTTTAACTTTAAAACATATAAGAAGTGCAAAAAAAGGTAAAAATAAGATTATCAGTCCGAAAGAGATTGTTGATAATATGGAAGCAATAGGTGAAGCTAATGAAGCACCTGCTACAGTAGTAGAAGATGTTAATGCTTATGCTGAGATTCCAGATCAAGCTCAAGTAGTTCAAAATAATGAACCAACTGCGAACACTGAACAAGTTGCAAATACTGAACAAACTGGACCTGCTCAAGAAAATGAACCTCAGGAGTCAGCATTAGAAGTTAAAAATGCTAATTTTAAAGCTGAGGCATTTGATCCTAATAATCAAGGTAACCTTGGTTATCATGTTTTTGTTGAGAACAATAATATTTCTGAACATAAGAGTGAAGATTTAGTAACTGTTCCAAATGAAGAAAAACAGATTATTAAAGAAGGAAAATTTACTAAAACAGCTAAATCGGAAGAAAAAGTATTTAAGGAAATTGATGAAAAGCAATCATTCCGTGATCGTTTGGCAGTTGCTTTCCCAACATTGTTTGAAAGTTCAGATGAACGTAGAAGAGAACGTGAAGAAGCAAAAGAAGCTGCTAAGATGTATGCTGAAAGTGAACCTGTAGTTGTTCCAAAAGATGAAGAAAATGCACTTGGTCCCAAGACGGTTTATGAATATACAGCAAAAGATAAAAATGGTAAATTTGTTAAAAACTATTATGAAGCATATTCATTGGTTGAAGTTCAATCTTATTTGTTAAGTGAAGGTTATGATATTTATAAAATAAGAACAAATCAAACAATTAATTTGTTCCATCGTACTGCGTCAGCTAAGAAGAAAATGAAGACGAGTGATATGGTTTTCTTCTTAACTCAATTATCAACTTATTTAAAAGCTGGTATTACATTAACTGAATCAGTAGAGATTTTATCAAGACAATTTAAAAATATTAGTTATCAAAAAGTCTTTAGAGGTATTGCTAATAATCTAAAGTCTGGAGATAACTTCAGTGAAGCATTAGCTAAGACTGATGGAGTATTTCCAAAATTGTTAGTTAATATGGTTAAAACATCAGAGTTAACTGGAGATTTACCAGAAACACTTGATGATATGGCTGAATATTATACACAGATGGATAAGACTAAAAAGCAAATGAAGTCAGCTCTTACTTATCCAACAATGGTACTTATATTAGCAGTTGCAGTAATCGCATTTGTACTAATATATGTAATTCCAAAATTTACATCTATTTATCAATCAATGGATGCATCATCTATACCAAAAATTACTTTAGTTATAATTGCTGCATCAGACTTTATAAAGAGTAGTTATTACTATATTATTGGAGCTTTTATATTATTGTTATTACTTATTAAGTATTTATATACTAATATTACTGCTGCTCGTGCTACCATGCAACGAATGGCTATGAAAATACCAGTATTAAAGGACGTAATTATTTATAATGAAGTAACTAATTTTACAAAAACATTTTCATCATTATTAAAACACGGAGTATATATTACAGACACAATGAATATATTACTTCAAGTAACAAATAATGAGATATATCGTAGGATTATTGCTAACTGTATTAAACATCTACGTAAAGGTGAAAATATTTCTGTAGCGTTCAAAGGCCACTGGGCTTTTCCTGTTCCTGCTTACGAAATGATAGTAACAGGTGAAAGAACTGGTAAATTAGCTGAGATGCTTCAAAAAGTATCTGAGTATTATCAAGATTTACATTCAAATATTGTTAATCGTATGAAAGTAATAATTGAACCAGTTTTGATTATTATGCTTACTGGAGTAGTAGGTGTAATCATCTTAGCTGTAATTGTGCCAATGTTTGGTATTTATTCATCACTTGGCTAGTTAGGGGGATTTGAAATGCAAATATTTATTTATATTATGATATTTGCATTCGGACTTGTGTTGGGATCGTTTTTTAACGTAATAGGCTATCGCGTACCAAAACATGAATCGATAGTTTTTCCTGCTTCACATTGTCCTAAATGTAAACATAAACTGAAAACACTGGATTTAATTCCAGTGTTCTCTTATTTGTTTTTAGGCGGGAAGTGCCGTTATTGTAAGAAGAAAATATCTGTTATTTACCCAATAATTGAGTTGTTAACGGCTTTTCTATATGTTCTTTCATATTATTTATATGGACCAACAATAAACTTCCTAATTTCAATTACATTCTCATCAGTTGTAGCAATTACAATTGCATCAGATATTAGATATATGGTAATTGATGATTGGGTTTTAATAATTGGTGGCTTAATTATTCTTGTTTTAGGTTATATTGATGGTGGATTACCTAAAGTAGGTGATTTACTATTAAATGCAGGAATAAGTTTTGCTATGATTTTAATAATTAAAATAGCAGCTGATTATTCATTTAAAAAAGAAGCTATGGGTGGCGGCGATGTTAAATTGATGACTTTAATTGGAGCATTAGTAACATATAAGATGTCAATTATAGTACTTTGTTTATCAGCCTTTATCGCTTTTCCTTATGCAATTTATATATATTTCAGTAAAGATGAACATTTATTACCATTAGGTCCATTTCTATGCATATCAGGTCTTATTATATTTTTCTTAGGACTTGGATTTGATGATTTAATGATGATAATGGCAAAGTGATTTTTATGAGTGAAAAAATAATTGATTTATTACTTAATAGTAGGTTAGATGCGACAGGTCTTTGCATTTGTGAGGAAGATATTGAAAAGATTGCTACTGCACTTAATGAAATGCTAGGAGCAAGCCTTTCTTCATTTAAGATTGAAGAAAAAACAAATAAAGAGAATCCAGTTGTAGCTGAGCATCGTTCTGAAGAAAAAAAGATAATTTTTTACATTAATAAATATCGAAAAGATATGTATCGATTTTTGAATCTAAAAAACACCCAGAAATATTTGGTCAATTTAAGTAAATATGAATATGAGATACTAATAAAAGCGTTAAGTATGATGATATTAATACATGAATTTGATCATAGAACTCAAAAAATAGTTATGGATACTAAAGATATTAATAATCCAGATTACTTATTATTAGAATTAGCACATGGTCATTTTGATGAAGAGAATGTTAAAAATGTCTTTGGCTCAATTAGAAAAAGTAAAATGAGTGAAGAAAATCAAATTTCTGCAGCTATTTTTCGAAGTGTTCATGATTTAATTCCTTATGAGAGAATGGCTAATGTACATTCTTATGATCAAATAATTGATGCACTCAAGTTAAGCGAAGGTGAAAAATCAAAAGTTATAAGTTTCTTAAAAGTATTATATTTGAAAAGATTATTATCTAGTTACACTTCACATGATGCGTTAACGTTTACTAATAATTATGATGAAACACATTCACCTTCGACATATTACATTTCACAAATAGGTGGATTACATTATTATGGTGAAAAATTTCAAGAGAAGCTTTTGAAGTTGTATCGTGATTATCCTCTTGCATATAGATTTTATGCAGGAATAAGAATTGAACAAGTAGAAAGTAGAACTTTTAAAGAAGAAATAAGAGAAGCTAGTGCTAATCTAAAAAGATAAATGGGGTGGATTCAATGGAATCTTATGAAAATAGTGATAACAAATTATTAATATGGCTAAAAAAGCACCTTATATTAGTATTAGGTGTAGTTATTTTGATAATTGTTGCACTATTTTTTCTTTTGCAACCCGAAGACGATATAAAATTTGAACTTTATGGAGCTAGTCAAGTAAATATATATCTTGGTGGCGAATATTATGAATATGGTTATTATTTAAGTGATAAAGAATATAGTGTTGATGTAATTTCTAATGTTGATACTAATCGAGTAGGGACTTATATGGTTAAGTATCGCCTTACTAAGAATGGTAAATTTAAACTTGAAAAAGTTCGAAGAGTAGTAGTTGTTGAAGATGCTTTAAAAAATGTGACACTCACCTTAAATGGAGAAAAATCTGAATATGTTTTACTTAATAATATTTATAACGATACTGGAGCTAAAGCTATTTATAATGGCAGTGACATATCTCAACAAGTTATTAAAACAGGTAGTGTAGATACTAGTACAGTTGGTAATTATGAGATCAAATATACAATTAAAATGGACGGTCGTGAAAAGACTATAAGTAGGTTTGTTCGTGTATTTGATATGATATTTGAAAGTGATATTAATTATAGTAATAAGATAATTGATGTTAATGTCGTTAGTTATGATTTTGATTATGTTTTATTACCAGATGGAAATAAGACTACTAAAGAAGATTTCACTTTTAAATATACAAAAAGTGGAATACATAAATTTACAGTTTATACTAAAAAAGGATATAGCAAATCATTTGAAGTAAATGTTTTAGATAAAACTAAACCAACTGGCAGTTGTAAAGCTAAAATTAATGGCAATAATACTGAGGTTGAAATCACAGCAAACGATGAAGGTGGAATTAGTAAGTATACATATGGGACTCAAATATTTACTAGTAACAAATTTACTATTAATCAAAAGTTAACAAAGTTTTTAATTCGTATTTATGATAATGGTGATAACTATATAGATGTTGAATGTAAAACAAGAAGAACGTTTGACAACAATATGGATGAAATTAAACTTTCAAGTACTCTTACACCATGTCATAGTGATTGGTCAAAATATAATTCTGAACTAGCAAATTTAGTATTAGAATATGGTTCAAAGACGCGCGATGCAGTTGCAGCATCAGCAGATTATTTAGCAAGATTCCCATATAAAGTTGCATATTCATGGGGAGGCAAGAGTAAAACACCAGGAATTAATTATGAATGGGGTTGTTCAAAACATGTTTCTTTACATGATGGTAGATTAGTTTGTACAAAAGAAACTGGAGCAGAAAGTTGTATTTATGGAATGGATTGCGCAGGATATACTGCATGGGCTTATATAAATGCAGGTTTTGATCCAAGTATAATTCGTACAAGTGGTCAATCTGAAGGTATGTGGGGTAACTTTAATGCTGCTAAACACACATATAAATTTAATAGTGCCAATGCTTCGTTAGCAGCTAAAATAAAACCTGGAGATATCGTTCATGATCCAGGTCATGTTGGGATTGTTATTGGAACATCTGATACAATGCTCAAAGTAGCTAATATGGTTGGAGGCATAAAAATAACTTATATTAAGAAATCAAATGGTGCATCAACTAATAGTCAGCATAGTTTTGCAGATTTTGTTTTGATGGATGATTTCTTTGAAATGTATGGAAATAAGTATGAATAATACTTATTTTTTTGTATAAAAAAAGCGAGACAAACTCGCTTAAAATTCTAATGTTTCAAATTCTTGATTGTTTTCTTCAATTACTTCAGGTTTTATATCAATTAAATCTGGAGCATCAGTTTGATATTCGACTGGTTCTTCAGTAGTTTGAACTGGAGATTTTTCTTCAGTTACAATCTCATCCATTTGAACGTCATCAACTTCAATTAAACGCATAACTTCTTCTAAAGATGTTAATCCTTGCTCAACTTTAAGTAATCCATCTTGGAATAGGGTAATAGCATTTTCTTGATTATATACTAAATCTCTTAATTCTTCTTTCGGCATTGAATTATTAATTGCATCTCTTATTGTTTCATTAATTAATAAAACTTCTTGAATTGCAATACGACCTAAATACCCATGATTACATTTGTCGCATCCTTCAGAATAAAACATTTCATTGATATCACGACCAAGATATTTTTTAAATACTTCTTTTTCATATGGTTTTGCTTCGCGCTTTTTCATACAATGTGGACATAATCTACGAGCTAAACGCTGTGAGATTATACCAGATAGTGCAGAAGCAAGTAAGTATCTTTCTACATCCATATCAAGTAAACGCTCAATTGTTGTAAGTGAGTTATTGGTATGGATTGTTGAAAGTACTAAATGACCTGTAATAGAAGCACGGACAGCAATTTTTGCAGTTTCGGAGTCACGAATTTCTCCAATCATTATAATGTCTGGGTCTTGACGTAAGATAGAACGTAATGTGCTAGCAAATGTAAGACCTATTTCACTATTAACTTGGACTTGATTAACTCCAGGCAAATCCATTTCGATTGGATCTTCAACAGTTATCAAGTTAACTTCTTCACGATTAATTCTTTGAAGAATGGAATAAACAGTAGTTGATTTACCAGTACCAGTAGCACCAGTTACTAGAATGATTCCATTTGGTTTATTGATCATTTCTAATACTTTGTTATAATTTTGTTTATTAAAATCTAAGTTTTCAATACCGTTCATATTAGATTTATAATCCATGATACGAATAACGACTTTTTCACCCATATTAGTAGGTAAACTTGAAACACGCATATCTAATTCAGTTGATTCAATTGTAATTTTAATTGCACCATCTTGTGGAAGTCTTGTTTCAGTTATATTCATACCACTTAGTATCTTAATACGAGTAATAAGATTTTGCTTATACTCATTTGGTACAGTTGCATAGTCAATTAATGACCCATCTATACGTATTCTAATCTTTACAAAACTGTCCATTGGATCAAAATGTATATCGCTAGCTTTACGAATAGAAGAGTCATATAATATATCGTTAACAATTTCTACAATTGGCGTATCCGCAAAATTATATTTCCTTAACATTTTTTACCCTCTTTATTCATTACCACTGGTAATTATTCTAAAAGTATTATATAATAGAATTATGCAAAATACAAGAATAAAGGGGAATGTTTATGAAAAAAAACGGATTCATGGTAGTCGAATGTATAATTGCATCAGTAGTGGTTTTAACCGTTATAATTCTTTTATATACACAAGTTAAGGCAGTCTCAAGAACTTATGCAAAAAGCTATAATTATGACAATGTAACTAGTTTATATGCACTTTCTAATTTCAGAACATTTCTTCTAGATGGTGATAACTATGATAAGTTACTCCAATCATATTTTGACAACAAAAAAAATAACACATCTAATTGTGGTAAATATTATGTTTATGTATCTTGCAGCATTTTTAGTGGACCAAGTATTAATTATTGTGACACTTTATTAAATACGATGGGTATTACTACTAATAATGCGCGCCCACGTCAAATTATATTTACAAGTTCAAATATTTCTGAATTAAAATCTTGTGATTTTAAAAATGATTCAGGATTTTTAAGAAGTACTTTTGTCGATTATATTTTATCTTTGAGTTCAAACGAAGTAAAAGATAAATATATGTTGATTGCAGAATTTGATGATGATACACTAGCATCTCTCAATATCTATAGAGCAAGTGAGGTGCAAAATGAAGATTAATAATAAAGGATTATCAGTAGTTGAATTGATAGTTTCATTTGTTCTTTGTATTTTAGTTTTTGTTTTCATTATTCAAGTTGTTTCATCAGTTGAAGAATTATATCTTAATTTAGGTATTAAAACAGAACTTTTAAGTAAACAATCAATCATAAGTGAAGAGATGAACAACAAATTTTTAGGCAAAAAAACAACTTTAATTAAAAGTTGTGGCAAAGATTGTTTGACTTTTTTCTATAAAGATAATACGTTTGAAAAAATGCAAATAGATAAAGAAAAAAACAACTTTGTTTTTGGTGAGAATATCTATAACTTTAATGGACTTGGTTTTGTTGACGGGTTAACTGTAACTGTTACTAATGATAGGACTTATAATCAAGCAATATTAACAATTAACTTAAACATTAAAAATTCTGTTTTTGATAATGGAAAATATATAATTAAAGCATTTTATCAATTTAGTAATGCAGAAACTGTATATAGTGCATCTACAAGTACTAAACCAGAAATATTCTTATTAGGTCCTGCTGTAAGTTATAAATTCTCAGAAGACTTATTTATTGAACCTGGTTGGATAGTTTATTATCCTGATGGAAGAATAACTATTAATAGTTCTGATGTTGTGCCATCAAAAATTGAATTTGATCATGATGGTAATGGTTTTATTCGATATCGTGGTGTAGATGAAGTTGCAGGCGTTGAAAAAACACGTACAATTAAGAATTATGAAACAGCTAAGACACGTATATTAAATTTATATGATAAATCACCAACAGAAGGTATTTACTATTATGATGGTATGGGAAGATACGTTTATAAAGGAAGTAACCCAAATAATTATTTAACTATTGGTAGTAAAGTATTTAGAATTATTTCATTAGATATTCAATCACAATATGCTTTAGATGAGAATGGTAAAGTCCTTGTTGTTGATGGTGAAAAACAAAAGGAAACAAAATATTTACTTAAAGTAGTAAGTAGTGATTTTGTAAAAAATGAAGAAGATGTTGAGAGTTTACCATTTAGTACAGCTCACTTTGGGGATAGTTTATTTAACACATCTATGTGGGCAAAGAAAGTTTGTTCTGGATCAAATTGTAATATAGATAAGCAGTACATAAATACAGTTGTAAATGACATTTATCTTCAAGGGTTATTAAATACTGGTGCTGGTAAACTTCAAATTAAAAATGGTACATTTAATACCGGAATTGTTGACTGGGATCAATATCATTTGAGCCTTAAATATGCTGACTTCCCAGATGAAGTTAGTTATCGAGCTAAAGATATTTATGATGCTGAAGGAGCAGATTACTCATATTTTGACTGGGGAATAGGTGCTGATGTAGTTGAACCTGGAAAATGGAATGGTAATTGTCTTGATGATGTATGTGAACCTAACGCTGGAATTCTTTCTTTAACAGATGTTATCTTTGCTGGTGGAGATTCTGGATGTTTAGATAACATTGTTGTAAAGAATGGTGTTAAATGTGTCCAAAACAATTGGATTTGGAAGCAAAAAAGCAATGAAGCTGATCGTGAACTATATCGTATGATGACAAGAATCAACCTAACTGGTACTTGGATTTTAACTGAACAAAACTATTTAAGTACCGATGATGTCGGTCAATCATATCGAGCACGTGCAACTTTATATTTAGATGCAGATTTATATATAATGGGTAGTGGTACTGCAGAAAATCCATATACCTTATACACTATAACAAAATAGATAATAATTAAAAGGGGATTTGAAACAGAGTGGATTATATTCACTATCAAATCTTCTTTTATTAGGCTTAAATTGAAGGGAGTATTATGTTAAAAAAAATATGCGTAATAATTAAAGAAAACAAAAAAGATATAATTATTTTTCTAGCACTTTTATTAATCTTTAGTATAAAATTTCCATATTACATTGATTCTCCCGGTGGAACAATGTCTTTGAATGATCGGTTTGCAATCGAAAATGGCAAAAAAATAAATGGAGATATTTCATTAGTATATGTTGCAGAAAGACCTGCAACTATTCCATCACTTCTTTTGTCACTTGTTATGAAAGACTGGGATATTATAAAAAAAGATACGGTTGTTCTTGATAATGAAACTGAAGAAGAGGCTGAAGCAAGAGGAAAGCTTACTTTAGAACAAGGAGTTAATAATGCTATACTTTTAGCCTTTAAAAAAGCAAATAAAGAGTTTGAAATTTTATCTACTAAAATATATGTTATGTATATAGCAGAATATGCAAAAACAGATTTCAAAGTAGGAGATCAAATAATTCAAATAGGTGACGTTAAAGTTGAAGATGGAAGAGAGTTATCTGAATATATTAATAATCTTGAAGTTGGAGACGAAGTCACTTTTAAAGTAATTAATAACGAAAAAGAAAGAACAAGAAAAGCTATTATAGTTGATGATAAAGGTGTAAAAAGAATTGGTATTTATTCAACACCAATTTATGAATACAAACTTTCTCAAGATGTAAAATATAAGAAAAACAGTTCTGAAATGGGTTCATCTGGAGGCTTTGCTAATGCACTTTATATATACTCATCTTTAGTTGATGAAGATGTCATTAAAGGACGTAAGATAATTGGTACAGGAACAATTGATATTGATGGAAATATTGGTGAAATAGGAGGCTTAAAATATAAGTTTAAAGCGGCTTCTAAAGCTAAAGCTTCAGTATTCTTTGTTCCACAAGACAATTGTGAAGAAGCAACTAAGCTAAAAAAAGAAAAAAAATATGATTTAGATCTTGTTTGCATCAAAACATTTGATGAAGCAATTGAATATTTAAAGAAATGAGAGGAATATTATTATGATAATGAATGGTAAAGAATTATCACTTAAAATCAAAGAGAATTTAAAAAAAGAGGTAGAAAAATTAGATCCTAAACCAAGTTTAGTTGTTATTCAAGTTGGAGAAGATCCTGCAAGTAGCATATATGTTAATTCAAAGGCTAAATTAGCACGTGAAATTGGTTATGAATTTGAACATGCTAAATTTGATGAAAATGTATCTGAAGAAGAATTAATCCAAAAAATAGAGTACATAAATTCTTCAGATAGCATAAATGGTGTTATTGTTCAACTTCCAATTCCTAAACATTTAGATGCAAATAAAATTATTAATAAAATAAATCCAACTAAGGATATTGATGGACTTACTGAATTAAATGCTGGTAAATTATTAACAAGTAAAGCGTCGCTTGTTTCTTGTACACCAAAAGGAATTATTACATTACTAAAAGAATATAATGTTCCATTTGAAGGAAAGCATGTTGTAATAGTAGGACGTAGTAATTTAGTTGGAAAACCATTAATAGGTTTATGTTTGAATGAAAATGCGACAGTTACTGTTTGTCATTCTAAGACAAAAGATTTGGCTAAGGTAACTAAGAAAGCAGATATTTTAATTGTAGCAGTTGGTAAAGCTAAATTAATAACAGCTGATTATGTACGTAAAGGTGCAGTTGTTGTTGATGTTGGTATTAATCGAGTTGATGGAAAATTATATGGTGATGTTGATTTTGAATCAGTTTCAAAGAAAGCAAAACTTATAACTCCTGTTCCAGGGGGAGTTGGACCAATGACTACAATAAGCTTAATGGAAAACGTTTTAGTTAGTTATAACGAGATGAAAAAAAGGAGATAAAATCTCTTTTTTTTGTGTTATAATTTTTATAGTAGGTGAGTATATGGAAGATGAGAATATTTTAGAAACAATCAAAGAATTTATTTCTAAAAATTTAATATACGTATTCCTACTTTTAATATTTATTGTCTTGGTTCTTTTATTTTTACCAAATAACAAAAAAAATAATGAAGTAGTTGTAGATTCAAAATTAACATTAGTTTTGAATGGTGATAAAAGAATAACTTTATTTAAAGGTGATAACTATATAGAAAAAGGATATTACGCATATGATACTAAAGATGGTGATATCACTAATAGAGTGGTAATTGATAATAATTTAGACATCAACAAATCAGGTGAATATACTATAAAGTATAGCGTCATAAATAGTAATAATAAAATAGCTGAAGAAGTACGTTATATAAGTGTTATTGAAAAACTAGATAATTTCAATATAAGTCTTGATTATAATCCTAAAAAAGAAACTAAAGATAATGTAACTATTACTTTAAAAATATCTGGTGAAGGGCTTGATTTTATCCTTGATCCAGATGGCAATGTTATTCATGAAAATGAACTTAATTATAAGGTAAAAGAGAATGATGAATATGCTTTTTCAATAAAGAAAAAAGATGGAACAGTTATTGAAAAAAGTATCACTATTAGTAATATTGAAAAAGAAGAAATAGTTACATTTGATATTAAAATAAGTGAATTAAAAAAATACATTGATAGTTCTAGTTATGACATGCTTCAAATTGCTACTTTTTCAAATGGTAAGATAATTGAAAAATATGCCGATGGTTGCAATGATAATACAACATTTTATTTATCATCAGGGAGTAAAGCAATTCTTGGAATTGTTGCAGCAAAGATGCATGAAGATAATATAATTAATTTGAATTCTCTCATAAGCAAATATTGGTACAATTTAAATAGTTATAATTTTAATAGTTGTACAGACGATTGGAAGAGTATGATGGGAAACGAAAATACTATAAGAGATCATACTAGTTCTAGCCGAAAAATGGTTGAAAATCCTGCAACACTTGCGCATGCACTTACGCATTCTAGCACGATTAAAAATATGAATATGGTTCATATGATACCAGGAGATGAAACTAGTGAGTATTTTGGAGGATCTTTATCTTCAAATTATGGTAGAGCAGCATTTATGTTACATCATAGTTCTCATCAATTATTTGAAGAAGGTGGTATACCTGGTACCAAAACAAACTATAATTATCAAAGTGATGATTTAACTAGAGAGCATTCAATGGCTGGATTTACAATGCAAATTGCAATGAAAGAATCAGTAAACGAATATATGCAAAAAACAATACTAAATAAAGTTAATGCATCCAGTAAACCGATGTTTAAAAATGGTAATTCAATATATTTTGCAGCTGGTTACTTATCTAGTGCAACTGATGTTGCAAAAATTGTTGCTGCTGTTGCTAACGATGGAGTTTATGAAAATAATGTCATCTTTAGAAAAGAGACGATTGATAATATTGAGAAAGTATATAGTAATTTGAATAATCAAACAATTGCTTTTGATTATATTAATGGAAAATATATCAAATATGGTAATTTTTCTAACTTGAGTTATTTTGATAAATATAAATTATCAGACATGTATAAAAACTATGCTTCATATATTACATATAATCCAAAGACTTCAAACGGTTATGTAATAACGATCAAGTATAAAAATCAAAGTGATAAACAAAAAGCTTTAAATATGTTTAATTCGATTTCAAGTTATTTTTATGGAAATGAATAAGGAGGTTAATCATGGAAGGAATAGATAGAGAACAAATTTTAGATAAAGTTAAGAATTTTATGTCAAGATATTTACTTTATATTTTGATAGTATTTATTGCTATTATTTTAATAATGTTGCTCATTCCAACTAAAACAATTGATGAAAAAGCTGTTAGCCTTGCTAAAAAGTATATTAAGTCCAATAATATTTCGTTAACTAATGTTGAACGTGAAATTTCATTTAAACAAATTGGTATGGAAATGGAAGATAATTGTATTGAAAGTGGGTTAGTATTAGCATCTACTAATGGGTATAAAGTATTTTATGTATGTGATAATGCTCCAAGTAAAGATATGCTTGAACTACTTAGAACTAATCAAATACCTTTAAGTGGCACAAATCCATATTATGTTAGATATGGTACTGCATATCAAGAACCTGGACATTATATAAATGACGATGATGTTATTGTTAAAACATCTGGGCTTGTAGTAAATACAATTGGCATGTATTTACTAAAATATGAAGCAATTGGAAATGGTAAATATTTAAAGAGCAATAGAATTGTAATTATAACTCAGAAACCATTTGTTTCATCTCCAACAATCGAATTAATTGGAGATCAAAGAATAGCGCTTGTTAAAGGTACAAGATATGAAGAACCTGGGTATAGAGCTTATGATTCTAATGATGGTGTAATAACTAGAAACGTTCGTATTGAAGGATATGTTAACACAGAACGCATTGGGAAATATGATTTAAAATATACTGTTACTAATACTAGCAATAGAATAACAGAAGTTCATCGTTATATTACTGTTGTTAATAATACATCTCCTGCAGATTTTAATATAACTCAATCACCAACTGAAATTACAAATAGTGATGTAAATCTAGCAATTGATGTAATAGGGGATGGATTTGACTTTATATTAGATCCAGATGGCAATATTATAACTTTACCTACATCAAATTATAAGGTCACTACAAATGGAACATATGATTTTAGTTTGAAGAAAAAAGATGGAACAGTTATTGAAAAAAGTGTCGAAGTTAAAAATATTGATAAGACTAAACCTACTGGTAGTTGTAAGAGTACAGTTTATGATACAAAAACTGTTATTTCAGTAACAGCAAATGATGCTTCAGGAATTAAAAAGTATAGTTATGTGCTTGGTTCTAATAAGAATGAATCAACATCTAATAGTTATACTGTTAATTCAGCAATCAAGACGACTCCGTCTGTAACTATTTATGATAATGCTAATAATTATCAACTTATCAGTTGTGTTGTTGAAGATAAAACAACTCCACCAAAGCCGACTCCAACTCCAACTCCAACCCCAACGCCGACTCCAACACCAACACCGACGGACCCACCATCAACAGCTATACACTATCAAGAATTAAGATATAATGGTATGAATTATATTATCTATTATCCAGATAATTTAAACTTGAGTAATAAAAATCCATTAGTTATATTCTTACATGGTGATGGTGAAACTGGAACAAGCATAAGTAGACTTTCTGGATTAGTATTTGTTAAAAATATGAAGTCTGGAGTATTTAAAAATGCAGTTTATTTAGCTCCACAAAGATCTGGTGGTAGCTATTGGAACTCATATTTGACAACTCTTAAAGGATTAATCAATATGATTGTTAGCACATATAATATTGACACTAGAAGAATTTCTATAACTGGTCATAGTTCTGGTGGAATAGGTGTTTATACGATGGTTGGTCAAAATCCAACGATGTTCTCTGCTGCAGTAGTAGTATCTGGTCGAAATAAAGATGGGAATGTAAGTAATTTAACATCTACACCAATCAGACATTATCATGGTACTAATGATTCATCCGTTGCATATAGTAAAGGACTTGCAAGTGCAAATGAAATTAAAGCTGCAGGTGGTAATATAGAGTTTATTCCATTACAAGGAAAGTATCATGCAATAACTTCTGATGTATATAATGGTACAGATGCTATTGATTGGATGATAAGACAGTCAAGATAATATTAAAAAGAGGTGTTTTAAACCTCTTTTTATGTTATAATTTTTATAGTAGGTGAGTATATGGAAAAGGTGAAAAATTTTATTTCTAGGTATATTATTTTTATACTTGTTTTTTTAATAATAATTGTGTCACTTATTCTTTTTATACCAAAAGAAGGTAAAAAGAATCCTATACCTGTTCAACCATTACTTACTTTAACATTAAAAGGAAATACTGAAGTTTCAATTGTGAAAGGTGATGTTTATCACGACCCTGGTTATACAGCTTATGATACAAAAGAAGGAGATTTAACAAGTAGAGTATCTGTTGAGGGGAGTGTCAATTCAAATGTAGTTGGTGATTATACTATTAAATATAAGGTTTCAAATAGTAATGGAAATACTGCAGAAGTTACAAGAATAGTAAAAGTAATTGCAGATTTAAGTGACTTAGAAGTATTAGTTGATTATAGTCCTAAAGAATTGACAAATGGGAATGTTACAATAAGTCTTAAAGCTTCTGGAGATGGATTTGACTTCATTCTTGATCCAGATGGTAATATTGTTAAGGAAAATGAATTAAATTATAAAGTTGATTTTAATAATGAGTATTTATTTTCAATTAAAAGAAAAGATGGAACTATTATTGAAAAAAATATAGAAATTAACAACATTGATAAGAAAAAACCAACTGGCAGTTGCAAAAATGTTGTTAATGATCAAAAAACCGAAATAGTTGTTACTGCTAATGATGAAAATGGTATTAAAGGTTATACTTATACATTTAATTCCAAAACTAAAGAATCAACTTTAAATACTTATTCAATTAATGAAATTGCACGTAATGTAGTTGTAACAGTCTATGATAAAGCTGGAAACTACGATATGATTAATTGCATTGTGAAAGATAACAGTTGGCCAACTGAAACTAGTCCTAATTGGCCTACAGCATCAACACCTAAACACTACTATAACAATTTGAAAGATTCCAATTTAGAATACTTATTATATTATCCAGATAACTTGGATTTAAGTAAGAAAAATGCTTTAGTTGTATTTTTACATGGATATGGAATTGGTAGAAATATAAGTGCTATTGAGAGTACCAATTTTGGTAAAAATATGAAAGAAGGAAGATTTCAAGATGCAATATTTTTAGCACCAAAATGTGGTAATGAACCTTCTCCTAATTGGAGAAGTTGCTCTAAGGACTTAATAGCTTTAATTGATATTATATCGAGTAGATATAATGTAGATACTAAAAAAATATCTATAACGGGACACTCTGATGGTGGGGCCGGAACATTTATAGTTGTTTCTTTATATCCAGAAAAGTTCTCAGCAGCAGCTATTGTTGCTGGTTCTCCAGGATCTGTTTCCATTGACAATTTAAAAAAGAATAAATTTGTAGTTTTTTATGGCACAAAAGACCATAATTATAGTAATGGAACAGCAGCATCAAAATCACTTATAAATAAAGGTGTTAATTTAAAATTATATACTGTTCAAGGAATAACACATACTCAAATTCCACAAGTTGCATATGAACAATATAATGTAATAGAGTGGTTAATTGCACAATCAAGAAATTAAGAGTTTTTAAAACCTCTTTTTATGTTATAATCTATATAGTAGGTGAATATATGGAAGATGAAAGTATTTTGGAAACAATAAAAGACTTTATTTCAAGATATATTGTTTTTATTCTTGTTTTTTTAATAGTTGTTGTAATAATTATACTTCTATTACCACAAGGTAAAAATGATAATCAACCTGTAAATCATGATTCTATTTTAAGTTTAACTTTAAAAGGAAATAAAGAAGTATCGGTTGTGAAAGGAGAACAATATCAAGATCCTGGATATACAGCTTATGATACAAAAGAAGGAGATTTAACAAGTAGAGTATCTGTTGAAGGCAATGTTAATTCAAATGTGATTGGTAGTTATACTATTAATTATCGTGTAACTAATAGCACAGGTAAAATTGCAACAGCTACAAGAATTATAAAAGTAATTCCAGATTATAAAGATTTAAATGTTGAAATAGATTATAATCCCAAAGAACTAACAAATAATGATGTTGAGATTACTATAATTGCAACGGGGGACGGATTTGATTTTATACTTGATCCAGAAGGAAATATTGTTAAAGAAAACGAATTTTCATATAAAGTTACTTCTAATGACGAATATTTATTTTCAATTAGAAGAAAAGATGGAGACGTAATCGAAAAAAGCATAGAGATTAAAAATATTGATAAGAAAAAACCAACAGGTAGTTGTAAAGATACTGTAACTCTTGAAAAATCAGTTGTTGTAGTAACTGCTAAAGATGAAAATGGAATTGGTAAGTATAATTATAATTTAAACAATCAAAAGTATGAATCAACATCGAATACTTACACAGTTTCAGGAGTAGCTAGAAATGCTTCAGTAACAATATATGATAAAGCTGGTAATTATGAAATAGTAAGTTGTATTACTGTTGATAATACATGGCCAATTAAACAAAATCAAAATTATGTTCAAACGTCAGCTAAGTATTATGATAAAACTGGTCATCTTGGAAGACTTAATTATTTATTCTATTATCCAAATGATTTAAATTTAAAAGATAAAAATGCTCTAGTAATATTTTTACATGGATCAGGAGAGTTTGGTTCTAATATTGGAGGTTCATTTAATTCTAATACCACATTTGCAAATAATATGAGAGATGGAAAATTTCAACAAAGAGCAGTATTCTTGTGCCCACAATGTAATTCTAGTAGCAAAAGTTGGAAAAATGATTGTTTTGGAGATTTAAAAACATTGATTGATCGAGTTGTTGCACAGTATAATATTGATCCTAATAGAATATCTATAACAGGACATTCTCTAGGTGGAGGAGCGGTATATGATGCTCTTGCAAAATGGCCAGGTTTCTTCTCTGCTGCAGCACCATTAGCACCAGCAGGTGGTTCTAGCAATTATGCTGCGATGAAGGGTGTTAAAATTGCTGTATTTACTGGAACTAATGATGGACTTTATAGTTCAAGTAAAAATACGGTTACAAAATTACAACAAGCAGGTATTGAAGCAAAATTCTATCCACTTGAAGGCAAAGGACATGCAGCACAGCCACCGGCATTTAATGAATATAATTTAATTGAGTGGATGATTGCTCAAACAAGAAAATAGAGGTTTAAAAGACCTCTTTTTATGTTATAATTTTTATAGTAGGTGAGTATATGAAAAAATTAAAAGATTTTATTTCTAAATATATAGTTTTCATATTAATGTTACTAATAGTAATAATTGTAATTATATTATTAATGCCTACTAATGATGAAGAAAGAAAAACTAAATCAACTATATCATCAACATTAACATTGACATTGAAAGGAAATAAAGAAGTATCAGTTATAAAAGGAGAAGAATATCAAGACCCTGGTTATACGGCTTATGATACAAAAGAAGGAGATTTAACAGATAGAGTAACAGTTGAAGGAAATGTTAATTCAAATGTAATTGGTAATTATACTATCAAGTATAAAGTAACAAATAATAGTGGTAAATCAATTGAAGAAGTAAGATTAGTTACGGTAATTGAAGACTTAAAAGATTTGAACATAAGTATAGATTATAGTCCCAAGGATTTAACTAATAGTGATGTAATTGTTACTTTAAGAGCAGAGGGAACAGGTTTTGATTTTATTCTTGATCCAGAAGGTAATACCATTAAAAATAATATACTTACATACAAAGTTACTTCTAATGATGAATATATTTTTTCAATTAAAAGAAAAGATGGTATGGTTATTGAAAAAAGTTTAGAAATAAAAAATATTGATAAGAAAAAGCCAACTGGAAGTTGTAAAGCAACAATTGCATCAGGAAAAACTACCATTTTTGTAACAGCTAAAGATGAAAATGAAATTAATAAATATAGTTATAACTATAATGACAAAAAGAAAGATTTGAATGTTAATAGTTATATTATAGATGAAGTTGCTCGTAATACTTCTGTAACAGTCTATGATAAAGCGGGAAATTATGAAATAATAAGTTGTATTACAATTGAAGATACATGGCCTGTTGCAATTAGCCAGGACTATAATACATATTCTCATAAAAATTATAATCAAAATATGAGATATCAAGGGAGAATGAATTATATTATTTATTATCCTGACAATCTTGACTTAAGCAAAAAAAATCCACTTGTTGTATATTTGCATGAAGTAAGTGGATTTGGAAGCAATATCAATAATACTATTGACTTACATGGTGAAAATAAAAAAATATTTACAGGTCAGATGCGAACAGGAAGACTTAGATCAAATGCCATATATATAGCACCTCAATGTAGGGGAGAAAATAATGGCGGATGGAAATCATGCTTCAGTGATTTAAAAGGTTTAATTGATGAAACCGTTAAAAATTATAATATTGATACTAAAAGAATATCAATTACAGGTTTTTCACTTGGTGGTGCTGCAATATTTGATTTTATTACTGAATATCCAGGAATTTTTTCGGTAGCAGTTGCCCTTGCACCAACATGGATTAATAAAGATTATACAAAAATGAAAGATATTAAAATAGCTGTATTTACTGGTACTAGTGATGGTAACCATAAAATAAATGAACCAGATACTGCTTATTTAAAATCAAATGGTGTTAATATTAAGTATTTTCCAATTAAAGATATAGGTCATTTGCACATTCAACATGAAGTATATTTAAAAACAGATGCTATTGATTGGATGATACTACAATCAAAATAAATGAAATATAAGATAAAACGAATTTTTAATTTTATCTTATATTTTTTTATTTATTTTTACATATTTTTATGTTAATATATTAATAGAATAGAATGGGTGGCTTATGCGAAAAAACGGATTTACATTAGTTGAGATGATGACTGTCATCATTATCATGGTTACTCTTGGTATTATTGCAGTTTTTTCAATAACCGGGATAGTCAAAAACTCAACCGAAAAACTATATCAATTACAAATAACAAGTATTCTTGATGCTAGTCGAACTTATGCAGTTGAGAATGCTAATACACTTTCAGATAATAATCAAATAACACTGTGTGATTTAAAAAGATCTAGTTTATTAGAAGATGACTTAAAGAATCCAAGAACTGAAGAACCATTTGATAATAGTTTGATTGTTGATATAAGTAAAAATAGTGATGGTGAATTTGAATTTAAGTTCGATGGTGAATCCAAAATGGAAAATTATTACTGTGATTTAGATATTTCAGTTGCTATCAATGGCGATTCACCAATGTATGTTAAATTAGGAGAAAATTTTGATGAACAAGGTATCGTTGTAAAAAGAAACGATTTAGTTTGTACAAAGCGAGTTGGAAACGCTGTTTCAAATGCAGCAAATTGCTATTATGACTTAACTATAGCAGGAGATTATACAACAGCTTTGAGCAGTAATAAGTATTCAAAAGTCGGAACATTTAAAGAAACTTATGCTGTTAAGGACGATAAGTTTTCATCGACGATGACTAGAACAATTGTTGTTCAAGATAAAACACCACCACAAATATATGTTAGTCATAAAGGTACAACATATAATAAACCTTTTTCTGTTAGAGTAGTGGAAGGTGAAACTGCAAGTTTTAATTGTTCGGCAAGTGATAACTTTTCTACAAATGTAAATTGTATTAAAACAAAAGATGAATATAATGGAACAACTAGCCCAGGGACTTATGAAATTGCATATACGGCAACTGATTCTTCAGGCAACTCTTCAACAATGCTAGTAACTGTTACAGTTTTGGCAAAGAATAAAAATTTAATTGTTGGGGTTAACGTTGATAAAGTTGATTGGACAAGTGAAAATGTAACTTTAGAAATTGTTCCACTTTATTCAAGTGAAAACTGCGGTGGATATTTATATACAACTGATGGTGGTAATTTCTGGAATGATACTACAACAAAAATCGTAAGTGAAAACGGGAATTATAAACTAGGCATTAGATGTAAAAATACCGGTACTGAAGATTTCATGATTTATAAAGTAACTAATATTGACAAAACAGCACCAGAATTTAAAAATGGCGGATCAATTTATGTATCTGAAGATACTGGAACGTTTGTTGATACAACTAAAAATGGTATGCCTTATTATTATTCTGGTGGCACTGTTAAAATAAGTCAACCATCGGGAGCCACTGATGACGGTAGTGGAGTAGCTGGGTATGAAATATATGTAAATGGTCAAATATTTAATGACAATATATTAAGCGGTGATGGCAAATACGAAATCAAACTTGCTGCAAGTGATCGCTCTGATAATAAAAGTGATTTAGTAACAACAGCTTATGTAATTATTTCAACAGCCAAACCGACTTGTGAGTTCCCAAGATGTAATAATATAAATGCTTGTAATAGTGCACAATTAATAAGTGGACCATATATAACATATGGTAATAATGGTTATACAATAACGACAACTAATTTCAATCCTCCAATTTCTATTAATTTTAAATTTAATTGTACATATGAATACTATGAAGGAAATGAAGATATTTTTGAAACAACAAGCATTTCTAGAGATAAATTTTATATGATGGAACAAACAGGAGATAGAAATAGAATCGATGTTAATAGTGTTGTTAATAATGTTGCAGAGACGGTAACAACATGTAACAATGGTAAATGCACTAAGACTAATTCATATACAGTAAATATTAGTTCTTACGGTGTATATAATACAACTTTATTTTATCTCAAAGAAAACTCTCTTTGTGATCGCGTAGGAAATTGTAATTTATGGCAAGTTGGGTCAATGGATTTATGGCCTCAGTAGGAAAGAATAAAGAAAGGATGATAAAATGCGAAAAATTTTCCGAATCTTGATGATAAGTTTGCTGCTTTATATACCAGCAGTAAGTGCTTCATTAAGAACTGATACTGATGCTATGATAGCTAGAGTTAATAGTGAATCTGCTGAATTAAATGCAGCTTTAACTAATTTCAAAAACTATCTAGGCAACAATCAATCAAGAGTGGCTAATGCTTTAGATGTTGATACTCTAAAACAAATTAGCACTAATTTACATGCAGATAATTATAGTGCTGCATTTGCATTACTTGAAAATGCAGTAAATGATCCAAATTTAACTAGTATTGGAGTGGCTAGTAAAATTAATCAATACTATACTTTAAAACAAGATTTGATTAATTTTGTTAGAACAAACCAAGCTTCATTAAATATGGATACTGGTACTAATGAAGGAATAGAATGTGCGTTTGATTTATTAACTCAAATTAAAAATTCATTTAATACTATAAAACCAACTATATCTAATACTGTTGAATCCCTAGGGAACGTTGTTACAGCAGTTGGAAAAAATGAATTGAATGCTAATGCTAATATTAAAAATAGTGAGCTTGATAATTTAATTGATGAATATAAAGAATTAGCTTCATTAATGGCCGCACTATCTACAAAATATATGAATTCATTAGATGCATATACAGAAGTGTTTGAAACATTAGGCGGTTCAGAAGGACTATTCAATGTAACAATTAAGAAAAAATTCCGTGAAGACTTCAATAAATTATTAAATGATGTGGAAACAGCTTTAAATGATCCAATTAATACTTTTATTGAAAATAGATGGACAAAATTAGAAGATTATGTAACTGATTTAACTGAAAGTGATAAAACTGATGCTGAAAAGAATGAAATTATTTATGAAAAAATTGATCAAGTTTCAAGTGTAAATGATAAGTTTGTTTCAGCAATAAACGAAGTAATTGGTGAGCTAGATATTGAATCAGTTAAAACAAAACTTAATACAATTTTAGAAAACGGAACTACTGAGTTTGAAAAAGCTATTCAATACTTAAGAGATCATTTAATACTTGGCGATTATGATATTGAATTAGTTGCTAATCACGATGCTAAAGTAAGCATAAATTATGCAAAAGAATTGTTAATATTAAATAAATTATTTAGCATTAATGATTTTAAAAACCAAATTGAATTAGTTAATAATTTAGGAACACTAGTATACAATTTTGGTAATCATGAAAATGTTCCAAATGGAGCTGTTGTAAGTGTAACTGATAATAATGCTACTCAAAAAGAATATCATGTAATTGTTAAAGGCGATGTTAATAACAATGGTGCTATTACAGTAACAGATGTTGCAATGTCTGCTTATTATGCACTTGATTCATTGAATTTAAGTGAATATCAAGAAATGGCAGCTGATATTAATAATAATAATGTTGTTACAGTAACAGACGTTAATATGATTGCTATAAGAGCATTAGAAGGGGATGAATAAATATGAAAAAAATAAGTTTATTATTAATTTTACTTTTACCATTTTGCATTAAAGCTGGAACTATTAGTGTAAGCGGTACAAAAACAATTTCACCTGGAGAAACAGTTACATTACCAGTTGTAGTTTCTTCAAGTAATAAAATAAATGGAGCACAAGCAGTAGTAACTGTAGATGGTGATGATTTTGAAGTTTTAATTAAAAAAACAACATCTTCATATAAACTTGAGACTGGCTCAAATAACTTCTTAGTTTATACAGGTAGTCTTTCAAAGTTTATTCCAAACAAAGGAACAGCTGCTAAAATATATGTTAAAGCAAAATCAACAGCGACTCCTGGAAATACAGCAACATTAACATTAAAGAAAGTTTATCTTTCAACTTTACAAAATGATGCACTTGATGATGAAACATGTGCTAACTACACAACTACCTTAACTGTAGGTGAACCAAAATCAACAAATAATTATTTAAGTTCATTAGAAATCACAGGATATACTATAGCATTTGATCGTGATACAACAACTTATTCAATTAAAGTAAATGAACCAGGAGCAGCTTTAAAGGTAAATGCTGTTGCTGAAGATGAAAAAGCAACTGTAAAAGTTAGTTCTCCAACATTAGTTGAAGGTACTAATAAAATTACAGTAACTGTAACAGCTGAATCAGGAGCAAAGAGAGTATATACAATCAATGTTACTGTTCCAACTAAAGAAGTTGTAAAAAATACAGCTACTAATTTAAAAACATTAGAAGTTAAAGGCTATAATATTAACTTTAATCCTGATAAAACAGAATATGTATTAAATGTTGAAAATAGTGTTAAAAATGTTGAAATTAATTCCACATTGGAAGATGCTAATTCAACAAAAAATATGACTGGACCAAGTGAGTTAAAAGATGGCGAGAACGTATATGAAATTACAGTAACTGATAAAGATGGAAATAAGAAAGTATATCGTGTTACTGTAAATCGTAAGGAAGCACAAAAAGAATGTGAAGAGTGTCAAGTATGTGAAGAATGCAAAGATGGAGATACTATCTGGAAGTTCTTAGCAATTGCCCTTGTAATTGTTACACTTGCTGAAACGATTTACATGATTACAATGCGCGATAAGAAGCAAATTTAATTAAAAGATAAACACTTGTTTATCTTTTTTTTGTTGAAAAAAACAAGTGCGTGGTATATAATGTTTGTGAGGGATTTTATGGAAGAAATTAATTTAACAGATTTATTAAAATATTTTATTAGCAAAATTTTAATAATCATACTAATTACTATTTTTTGTGGGTTAATTGGTTCAATGTATTCATTATTTATTCAAACACCAATGTATAAGTCTAAAACGACGTTATTGCTCGCAAATGTTACAACATTTGATTCAAATACGAATGTATCAACAGGTTTAACTGCTGATATAACATTAAATCAAAAATTGGTTTCAACATATCGTGAAATAATAACTAGCAAAAGAGTATTAAATCAAGTTATTAAGAAACTAGAACTTAAATATGAATATGAAGAACTTAAGAAAATGATTACAGTTGATTCAGTATCTAATACTGAGATAATATCTGTTACTGTAACTAATGCCGACCCTGAAATGGCATCTAAAATCGCGAATGAAGTTGCTAATACCTTCTGCGATGTAATAGTCACAATTTATCAAATTCAGAATGTTAATATTATTGATAAGGCTGAAGTAAGTGATCTACCATATAATATTAATTTGGTAAAACAAGTTATTATTTATTTACTAATTGGTTTTGTTCTAGGTTGTGCTGTAGTATTTGTTATATACTATTTTGATACAACATTAAAGACAAAAGAAGAAATTGAAGAAAAGGTAGGATTACCAGTCTTAGGAATTATTCCAATTAGGAAGGAGGCACGCAAATGACAAATGATTTAGTTGTTGCTTCTTCACCAAAATCTTTAATAAGTGAAGGTTTTAGAACATTAAGAACGAATTTACAATTTTCAACAGTTGATGAAGAGTTAAAAACAATTGCAGTTGTTAGTTCAATGCAAGGAGAAGGTAAGAGTTTTGTTTCATCAAATCTTGCATGTGCTTTTGCTCAAGCTGGGGAGAAAGTTTTACTTGTTGACTGTGATATGCGTCGTGGACGTTTACATAAAGTATTTAATGTTTCAAACCATGATGGATTTTCAAATTTATTAATCTCTGATATTAGAGATTATGAATCATATATTCAAAAAACTGAAATTAAAAATCTTTCAATTATACCAATGGGTGCTGTGCCACCTAATCCAGCTGAATTATTAGCAAGTTCTAAGAACGAAAAATTAATGGAAATATTTAAAGAACATTTTGATATAGTTATCTATGACTGTGTTCCTGTAACAGGACTTACAGATTCATTAATTATGTCAAAACTTGTTGATAAAACAGTTATTGTTGCTGCTTCTAAAATGACACCATTAGAGCTTTTACAAAATACTAAAAAATCACTTATAAATGTTGGTGCAAATGTTGCTGGAGTTGTATTCAATCGTGTTGCAACTGATGGTAGTGTTTATGCTAACAAATATTATGGAAAATATTATTCATGATTGATATTCATGCTCATATTTTGTATGGGATTGATGATGGTTCAAAGACATTAGAAGATAGTGTAAAAATACTTGAAAGTGCATATAAAAAAGGAGTAAGGAAAATATTTGTTACTCCTCATTATATTGAAGAATCTAAATATGTATGTCCGAACAGTAGAAAAAGAGAAATATTAGAAGAATTACAAAACATTTTTGCTGGTAAAATTGAACTATATATGGGTAATGAAATATATATAAATCACAATATATCTGAATATATTGATAATGATGAAATATCACCATTAGGTGATTCAAAATACTTGTTAATTGAATTACCAGTATATAATGAATATTTAGATTTAGAAGACTATCTTTTTAGGTTAAGAGATAAAGGTTATAAAATAATCATTGCTCATCCAGAAAGATATGCTTATTTTAGAAATGATTTTAATAAACTTCTAGATATGTGTAGACAAGGAATATATTTCCAAGGCAATTATATGTCACTATATGAAACATATGGTAAAACTACTAAAAATATGTTTATTAAAATATTAAAACATCGTTGTTATACTTTTATGGCAAGTGATATTCATAGATCAGAACAAAAGTATTATAAAAAAGTCAAAGATGCACGTAGACGTGTAGCTAGTATGACTGATAAGAAATATGCTGAAAAGATTTTTGTATCAAATGCCGAAAAGATTTTAACTGGTGAAGATATTGAAATTAATTTTAAAGAAAAACTTTCATTTTTTGATAGAATAAGAGGGAATGAATGAGAAAGAAGTTAATAATTATATTCTTGTTTCTATTATTTCCTTTTTTTGTATCTGCACATACAAAAGAAGAAATAATTAATTTAGTTGAAGTTGAAAGTCAAAAAATGTGTGATACTGAAACTGAGGTATTATATAATCGTTATTTTAAACTTTATTCACGACTTTTAAAAACAAAAGATATTGATCAAGCATCAATAGATACTATATATAAGAATTTAACCACAGCTTTAAACATTGTTAAAAAGGAAAAACTATGTAGTGTTGATGACCTAGATAGAATTTCGTCGTCTCAAAAATCGCAACTATACAATTATTTCTATGAGAGTTCAAAATTAATAATTAAATCTCCTGATCTTGGAAATTCAGAAACGACTATTAAATATAATAGCGATAAAAGTATAGAAGTTTATGAAAATGGCGAATATTTAGATCGAATAACTTTATCTAGAACAACATTTAATTATGTAGGATTTCATAAATTGTTTGTTTATTTAAAATACTTATTGCCATTAAGTTTGATTGCAGTATTTGGATCAATATTTCTATTTAAAAAGAAAAAATTACTAAGCAATCTATTAATAATGGCATTTACAGTATTATTAATTGGTAACATATTTTATTTCAAATTTGGTTCTTTATCATATGATATATATAATTTATTGAAATCAATGAGTTATAAAGAAAATACAAATATTGTTAAAATGGAAGTTAAGAATAAAAAAATAGTAAAATATCCATCACATGAAAGTGAGTTTGCTAGGTTAAAAATTAATAGTTTAAAAATTAATTTACCAATATATTATGGTGATTCAAAAGTAGTGTTAACGAAAGGAATAGGTTTTATTGGATCATTTCCTGGTTTTAAAGGAACTACTATATTGAGTGGACATAATTCTAAACAATATTTAAATGGTTTAAAAAATATTAAGATAGGCGATAATATTGAAATAGAAACCAATTATGGCAGATTTAAATATATACTTAGCAAGATTGAAGTAATGAACGTTAATGAATATTCATCTTTAGAAAAAAATGATAAAACATTAATAATTTATACATGCTATCCATTTGATGAAATAGTTTATTCAAATAAAAGATTTGTCCTTTATGCTAATTTAGTAGAGGAGGCATGGTCTAAATGATTAAAAAGATATTAATTACTTCGTTAATAAGTATACTTATAGTAGTATCATTTACATTGATGCTTTATTCGAAAGTTTTATCAGAAAGTGAAATATTAAAGCAATTAGATGAAATGAACTATTATGAATATGTATATAAAGATATTATGGAAAAACTAGAAGTTGAACTTCCAAATAAAGATTTAGCTTATATATATAATAAATATGTGACCAAAGATCAAATTCGAAAAGATGTTAAGAATATTTTAGATAATTATTACACAAAATCGAATACAAATATTAAAAAAGAATTTTATAATAATACTATTAAGAATTTTAAAAATCAAAATGATGAAAATATTAAATCGTTAGTAAATGTTTTAGCAAATACATATTACAATAACCTTTTTAGAACTGATAAATTTGATCAAGCAATAAAATTGTTGCCTCTTAAAGACAGTTCAAGAGGGCTCGCCTTTATTTCATTAATAGCCGCAATTATTTTGATTGCCAAATATATAAAAGAAATTGATGTATATAATTCGTTTATAGTATCAGGTATAGTATTCTTAATACCAAAAATATTTATAATATTAAGAGATGTTCTTAAAAACTTTTATTATTTTAATAACTCATTATCTTATTTTATAAAAATGTATGGATATAGCATAATTAATACATATTTTAAATATGGAATATTATTAATTATAATTGGGTTAATAGGATTTATTATACAATTATTTCGTAAAGATAATTGACTAGAAATGTCAAATGATATATAATTAATTTATAATAGAATTAATTATAGGAGGAGAGTAAAATGATGAATTTAATTAATTTATTAGATGTAACTTGTGGTAGTGGTGATGGTGCCGTATCTATTCCTGGCGATTTAGCTAATATTATTCATGTTATCTATAACGCCATTAGAATCGGTGTGCCAATAATTTTAATCGTTGTTGGTATGGTAGGAATGGGTAAAGCAATTGCTCAACAAAAAGAGGATGAAATTAAGAAAGCTCAAAGTACACTTGTTAAGCAAGCAATAGCAGCTGTTATTGTGTTCTTAATGTTATCATTAGTTAGTTTAATAGTTGGAGTAGTAGCTCCTGATATGAAGAGTGGAGATAGTGGCAATATGTGGAATTGCATTGAAACTATCTTGAAAACTGGGGATGCAAGAACACCAGCAGGTAGTACTTCAACAACAACACATTAATATTTATAATTATATTTAGAATTTGAGGGTGATATTATGAATAACCTTATATTGGCTGGTATGCAGATGTGCACTGAATGTAATGATGCTTTTGGTATTTCTAACGGGGTTCCAAAGCAAATTGTAACTATTGTACATTTGATTTATAATGCAATTAGAATAGCTGTACCTTTAATTTTGATTATCGTAGGTATGATTGATATGGGTAGAGCAATTACACAACAAAAAGAGGATGAGATTAAGAAAGCTCAAAATTTGCTTGTAAGAAAGGCAATTGCAGCAGCCTTAGTATTCTTAATAGTTTCTCTTGTTGGATTAATTTTTAGTGTAGTTAATACTGATAGCAATGCAAATTCGACATGGCAATGCATTGATGCGATGCTATCTGGTACATGCACGACATCTACTTATGGTAGTTAATGTAAAACAAAAAAGAAGTATTATAACTTCTTTTTTTATTTGTAAATTGATTTTTTTATTATTTATGTTATAATGTTTTCGGTGATATTATGTTTTTAACTATAACTTGTGTTAATACAGAACTACCTGATTTTGTTGGGTATTTTGTCTCATTAATATATGTTGCGTTTCGTATTGGAATACCAATTTTACTTATAATTGTTGGTATGTTTGATATGGGTAAAGCAATTGTTGCAAAAAAGGAAGACGATGTTAAGAAAGCACAACAACTTTTAATTAAGAAAATAATTGTTGGCGTAATTGTATTTTTACTTCCATATTTAATAGAGTTGGTTGTTAAGATTGCAACAAAAGATGATGCAATTGTTGATTGCATTAGAAAGTTAATTGATTATCGTACAAATTTATTTAGTTAGATTGCAAATTGCAATCTTTTTATTTGCTCGCGAACACATGTATGATATAATTATATAGGTGATAAAATGAATCCATATATAAAGGGTAAATATAAAAATGATATATTTAGATCTGAAAAAGGTTATGTTATTGGAATATTTAAAGTAAATGAAACAAATATTGAAGAAATGCAAGAATTTGTTAATCATACAATAACCATAACTGGTTATTTTTATGACTTATCTATAAATGACAATTATATTTTATATGGAGAATTAGTAGAGCACCCAAAGTATGGAATTCAATTTAATGTAAAAGAAAGCGAAAAAGTGAAACCAACTGATAAAGATGGAATAATTGAATTTCTATCAAGCGATTTATTCCCGGGTGTTGGCGAAAAACTTGCAACTAAAATAGTTGATACACTAGGTGAAAAAACAATTGATTTAATACTAGAAGATAAAAACAATTTACTTAATGTACCCAAAATAAGTAGCAAAAAGATAGATATCATATATAATACTTTGACTAGTTATGAAAATAGTCATCAAACAATTATATATTTATGTGATATTGGATTTAATAGTAGTGAAGCCTTATATATTTATAATACTTATCGTAATAAAACACTAGATCAATTAAATGAAAACATTTATGAATTCGCAACTGATTTAGATGGTATATCATTTATGAGAATTGATAATCTTAGAGAAAAATTAGACATTAAAACTGATGATGTTAGAAGAATCAAAGCTTGCATTTTACATATTATGCGCGAAATCACATATAAAAATGGTGATACTTATCTCGAATTTGAAAAAATTTATAATGAGGTTTTAAAATACTTAGATATTGGTATAACAGAATCTGATTTTGCTTCATATTTAAATGAACTTAATAAACTTGGAAAAATTGTAATTGATGGTGAAAAATATTATTTAAAAGAAATATTTTTATCTGAAGTTAATATATCAGGTCGAATCAAAGAACTAATAAAAAGTAGTCCAATGAAATATAAGAAATTTGATATGTATATGGACCAGATTGAAGTTATAAATAATATTAAATATAATGACAAGCAAAAAGAAGCAATTAAATCTAGTTTACTTAATGGTATTACAATTATTACTGGTGGACCTGGTACTGGTAAAACAACAATTGTAAAGGCGATTGTTGAGTTATACCAAAACTTAAATGATTTATCTGATAGTGAAGTAATGAGTGAACTCACTTTACTTGCACCAACTGGGAGAGCTGCTAAACGATTAGGTGAAGCAACTAATTTCCCAGCTATGACAATTCATAGATTTTTGAAATGGCATAAAGAATCAAATTCGTTTGAAATAAATGAATATAATAAAGATTTTAGCCGAATTGTTATTGTTGATGAAGCAAGTATGATAGATATAAGTTTATTTGATTCGCTACTTAAGGGGTTAATTAAAGATGTTCAACTCATATTGGTTGGAGATTATAATCAATTACCAAGTGTTGGTCCAGGAACTGTTTTAAAGGATTTAATCGATTCAAATTTAATTAATACTGTTTCTTTAGATCTTTTATATCGTCAAAGTAAAAAATCATTTATTCCTGTATTAGCCGATGATATTAAAAATGGTATAACTGATAATATTTTAGCCAAAGTAAACGATTATGTTTTTCTTGAATGCAAGCGTGGTTCTATTAGAACAAGTATTAAAAATATCTGCAATCAGTTATTAGAAAAAAATATTGATTTATCAAATTTACAATTACTTGCTCCAATGTATAGAGGAATTAATGGAATTGATAATTTAAATCGTGATTTACAAGAAATATTTAATCCTGCTAGTGAAGAAAAAAATGAAATAACAATTGGCGAATTTAAATATCGCGTTGGAGATAAAGTGATTCAATTAATAAATATGCCTGATGAATCAATTTATAATGGGGATATTGGATATATAGATGAGATTATTCCGGCGATTTCAAGCGAATCAAAGAAAAACGAAATAATAGTTAATTATGATGGAAATTATGTAAGGTATTTGCCAAAAGACTTTAATAAAATAAAACTTGCATACATTATTAGTGTGCATAAAGCTCAAGGTAGTGAATTTGAAATTGTCATAATGCCACTTAGTGTTGAATACAATAAAATGTTATATAGAAAACTCATTTATACAGCTGTAACAAGAACAAGAAGTAAATTGATATTACTTGGCGAATTAGAAGCATTTGAGTACAGCATCAATAATACAAATGAATATATTAGAAAAACATCATTATTAGAACGTTTGATGATGTAACAAAAAAATTAAAAAAAACTTGACAAATGTAAAATGTTCGTGATATAATACTTCTCCTCTAAAGAAAGAAGGAGAAAAAATGGCAAATGTTGCAAATAATATTAAACGTCCACATTTGAGTTGCATTGACATCTATGGAAATCAATTAGTTATTTCTAGAGGTAAAAAAGGCAAAATTAATTTTACTCTTTATCATGATGAAGTTATTGAAGGACCTGCAAGAAAAGAATTTGAAGGTATATCATTAAAAATAACTTCTGAAGCCGGAGAAATGTTTCAAATTGTTCAAGGGTTGTATGAAATTAAAGGTGATACATTTGTATCATCAACAGATCCTATTAGAGATGGTAATAATTTCTTGTTAGTTGAACAAGAAGATGAAAATTCTTATTATATGACTATAGGTAGAGATTTGGCTAATAATCTTAATAGACCAAATCAAACTAATATAGAATTAGCTGGTAGAAATATTGTAGATTTATATAGTGAATTTGAACCAGAACCAGTAAGGTCATACGTTAAAGTTAATAAGTTGACACAATAGCGTCAACTTTTTTCATGGTTTAATGCAAAACCTCTTTTTTTTTGATATAATTAAAAGAGAATGGGATGATTGTATGAAAAAGTTTAAATTAATTACAATTTTAACATTGATTTTAATGGTATCTAATACCAAAGCTTTGACATGCGATAAGACATATACTATAAAAACAGTTAATACTGATAGCACTAGCGAATATATAGGTTGCACAGATGATTATAATGAGGCTAAGCAAATAATGCGTGAATATCCATCAACATCTTATAAAGTAGCTGCAATTTATAAAGACGATAAAATTGTAAATGCACGTTATGCTGTAGCTAATTTCGCAGGTACTAGTGGTCTAAGTTATATTTATAAGTATGAAAATACTAAAAACAAAACAGCGTATACATATTTTTCGAGAAACTGGGGTGTAGATGGAGCCTTTATTGATGGAAGTCCAACATATGGAACGTCGAAAATTAAAATAAGTGGTGCATCTGGTTGGACGAGTTCAACATATGTTAATATTGTTCCAATATCTCAACTAAATATTAATACAATAATTACTAAAACTTCATTAAGAGTTAGAACAAGTCCAGAGAGAACTGAAAATAATACAAATCAAATTTCAACTATTAAAGCTGGTTCGAGTTGGCCTTTTGTTGATAAGCTTGAGAACGATGGACACTTGTGGTATAAGATAGCCTTTAATGATGGGTATGCATATGTAGCAGGTAAAAATCTAGAAACAGGTGAAGTGCTTGCTAAGGAAGAGAATAATTCATTTACAACATTCTATTATGTTAATTCTAATAGGAGCTTTATTCACCAATATCGTTATTATGAAGGTGGCAAATATAAACAACAGGAAATCAACCTTGGTGAAACTCCAGAAGGCTTTGTACAAGGAGTAAAATATTTTAGTTTTGATGGCAACTATTTTTACACTGAACTTGATAAAATGTTAGATGATTATTACAATGAGACATTTGAGCATGCAGTTAACTATACTAAACCATATTTTAACTACTATATGTATTTGCCAACTCATAATTTAACAAATTATACGGCTGAAGATTTTAATCAGTCAATTAAAAATAAAGGATTTACGTGTGCACCTGATCCGAACGTTGTTTATTATACACTTGAAGATGGATGGAATAAAAACGTTTCAAGAGTTGGTGTTTCAGCATTATATGATGCGGGCGATGACTTTATCAGAGTTCAATCTGAACTTGGTGTAAATGCTTTACTTATGTTTGGTACTGCTCAGACTGAAAGTGGTAATGGTACAAGTGCGTTAGCATTATTTAAACACAATTTATTTGGACTCGGTGCAGTTGATTCAAATCCAATTGAACGAGCAAGATCATATGATACAATTTATGATTCTATAGTTGCTTATGCTAAATTAACTGGTGGTTCTTACTCGCTACCAACTGGTTCATATTTCTTCGGAGCATTCTTCGGAAACAAAGGTAGTGGTTTTGGAGTAAACTATGCATCAGATCCATATTGGGGTGAAAAAAATGCTAAAAATGCCTTAAACTATGATAAGTCATTTGGTTCTCAAGATTATAAAAAATATACACTTGGTATTAAAGAGACAAGTGAAGCTATTCCAATCAAGAAGCAGCCAAGTGATAGTTCAGCAACAATATATTTAACTAAGAATAATAAATATGGACACTTAGTAAATAATATGAGTTATATTGTTACTGAGAAAGTATTTGATGCTAGTGGAACACCTTGGTATAAAGTTTATACTGATACATCATTGGATAAAAATCAAAACGTTAATAATTCTGATTTCTATAATTTTGAATATAGTTATGGTTATATTAAAGCTGAATATTTATATGTATCAAATCAAGAAACAAATATAAATGCAGAATCATTTTCAATATATCGTGGAGAAAATGTAGATTTGCTTAAAAATGTAACTGCGATTGATCCTGAAAATGGTGATTTAACAAATAATATAACAGTTACAGGTACAGTTGATTCTAATACCATAGGGGAATATAAAATTACATATAAAGTAACTGATAATTCTAATTTTACGGTTTCAAAAGAAATTATTGTAACAGTTCTTCCAAGTGAAGCACCAATAATAGAAGCAACTGATATTGAAATAAAGCAATTCAAAGCATTTGATCCAAAGAATTATGCCAAAGTATATGATACATATGGAAACCAAATAAATAATTTTGAAGTTGTTGAAAATACTGTAAATATTAATCAAATTGGTACTTATAGTGTAACTTATAAAGCAACATATCAAAACTTTAGTATTACTAAAAAAATTAATGTTAAAGTTATTAAAAATGAATTTCCAGTATTAAATGCAAGTAATCGAACAATCAAATTAAATGATAAATTTAACTATCTATCTGGAGTTTCTGCTTCTGATATTGAGGATGGAGATTTAACTAATAAAGTAACTTATTCTGGAGTTGTTGATACAACTAAAGTTGGCTCATATGAAATAACTTATACTGTAAAAGATAATGATAATCAAACTACAACAAAAAAAATAACAATTAAAGTTGAAGAAATTGATTATATTGAAAAAGATGGCGACTTCTATTTCAATGAATTGACTTTTAAAAACAACAAACTTAATATAAGTGGTTATTTAGCAATAAAAGGAACTAATAATCGTGAAAGTGATACAATTACTTATGATTTAATCGCTAGGAACAACACTACAAATGAGAATGTAGTTATTCCACTTGAAAGATTCTTAGATGGAAGACCAGAAAGACATTATAAAGATTCTAAATATGATTATTCTGCTACATGGTTTAAGGGTAATGTTTCTTTAGATAATCTTGGACATGGAGAATATACATTATATGTAAGGGCTCGTAAAGATAATTTAGAAACAGTTATGTTATTTAGAAACATGTTTGCAAAACCAATGTCATCTAAAGGAGTATCCGGATCAAAAGGGTTCTTATTTAGAAACAATAATTATCTAGATAGTTATCCGATTGAACTATTTGTGTTTGAAAATGGACTCATATCAAATATGGAAGTTAATAGTCCAACAAATATGATTAATAGCTATAAAAATCTTGAATTAAATGGTAGTAAACTTTTGATAAAAGGAACATCTTATAACATTGGCGTATCATATGCACCAAAGGAAAATGTTACTAGAAATATGATTTTTGAAAATCAAACTACACATGAAAGATATACGTTTGATATTGGTTCAATAGTTGGAGTTGATATTCCAATAAATGTAAGTGACGGATTTACAAGAGAACGTGGATGGTTTAATAATGAGATAGATATTAAATCATTACCAGTTGGTGATTATATTATTTATATTCAAACTAAAGTTGGAAATATTGATGACTTTGGCGAGTTGAATGATATATTCATGAAAGACTTGAAAAACGTAACATCAACATTTGATAATAAAAAAGTAACATTCAATTTAAATACATCAAAAAGATTTAGAATTGAAATGAAAATAGAAGCCAATTAGGCTTCTTTTTTTGTTTACATATTTATAAATGTGTTATAATTAAATAGGTGATAATATGAAATTTGATATAAAAACAGACTCAAGAAAGATAAAACCAGGGGATACTTTTGTCGCTGTTAAAACAATAGCTAATGATGGACATAAATATATTGAAAATGCCATTGCAGCAGGCGCAGCAAAAGTAGTATGTGAGTATGGAGAATATTCTGTTCCAACAGTTCATGTTCCAGATACACGTGAATATTTAGACCATTATCTAGAAACTACTTATAAAGAAGTTTTTGATAACATGAATATTATGGTTGTAACTGGTACTAACGGAAAAACAACAATGGCATATTTATATTATCAAGCATTAAATTTACTTGGTAAAAGATGTGCTTATCTTGGGACTTTAGGCTTTTTTGAACCTGAAGGCAAAATGTATAAATTAGATAATACAACTCCTGATATATGCGAAATATATGAAGCTATGGTTTCTGCATATAATAATGGGTGCCAATATTTTTCAATTGAAGCTTCAAGTCAGGGTATAGCTCATCATAGGCTTGATACGCTTCATTATGATTATGCCGTTTTTACTAATTTAACGCGTGATCACTTAGATTTTCATAAGACAATGGAGAATTATGCTGAGACTAAAAGAAAAGTCTTTGAGAATCTTAAAAACACTGGTAAAGCATTTATCAATTTTGATGATGAACGTTGTTCATATTATTCTTTAAATCAAAATACTAATTTTACTTATGGTGTTAATGGTGGAGACTATCAAGTAATTGATTATAACTTCTCGCTTGATGGAACTAAATTTACGCTTAAAAATAATAATGAAACTCAAGAATTTCATATGAAGTTAGTTGGTTTATATAATATTTACAATATACTTCCAGTAATTGCAATATTACATGATATGGGTTATTCATATGAAAAAATAGCTAGTGTTACACCTAAGTTAAATAATGGTAAGGGTCGTATGGAAATGATTAAATATAAAGATAATTTAATTGTCGTTGACTACGCCCATACACCAGATGGATTAGATAAAATAATTGGTACATTTAAAGAAATAACAAAGGGGAATATATATGTCGTCTTTGGAGTTCGTGGCAGTCGTGATCGCGAAAAGAGGCCAGAAATGACAAGAATTGTTATGAGTTATGCTAAAAAAACAATTATAACAACTAATCATTTGAATCAAGAAGATATTAATCAAATAGTAGGGGATTTACTTAAAGGTGTAATAAATGACGATTATGAAGTTATTTTAGATAGAAGAGAAGCAATTGAGAAAGGAATTAGTTATCTAGAAAGTGGAGACGTTTTATTAATATTAGGAAAAGGTCATGAAGATTACTTAAATCTTGGTGATCATACAATTCACTTTGACGATGTAGAAGAAGTTAATAAAATAATTGCTGAATTAAAATAGAAAGATGTGATAATTCACATCTTTTTTTATGATTTTTTTCTTTATTTTATATATGAAATAAGTTATAATTAAGAGAGGTGATATTATGATTTATTTAGATTATTCAGCAACTACTCCTGTTAGGGAAGAAGTTTTAGATACATTTACTAAAGTTAGTAAAGATTTTATTGGGAATCCTAATTCATTACATAAGTTAGGTGTTGATGCAAAAAAAATAATTGATGCATCAACTGAACAAATTAAAAAGATTTTAAATATTGATCATGAAGTTATATATACTTCAGGCGCTTCAGAATCTAATAATACCGCTTTAAAAGGCGTTGCTTTGCGTTATAAGAATAGAGGCAATCATATAATTACAACTAATTTTGAACATTCAAGTATAGTTGCTCCATTAAATTATTTGCAAAAGCAAGGATTTAAAGTGGATTTTGCTCCACTTGATAGTAATGGCTTAGTTGATGTAAAAAAATTAAAAGAAATGATTACTGATGAAACAATATTAGTTTCGATTGGTGCTGTTAATAGCGAAATTGGAATTCGTCAGCCAATTGAAGAAATTGCTTTAATGTTGAAAGATTTTAAAAATACAATTTTTCATGTTGATGCAACACAAGCAATTGGGAAAATTGATATTGATTTAACTAATGTTGATTTAGTATCTATGTCTGCTCATAAGATATATGGCATTAAAGGAGTTGGCCTTCTTTTAAGAAAGTCTAATATTGATATTGAACCATTGATTCATGGTGGTAAAAGTACTACTAAATATCGTAGTGGGACACCAGCACCAGCATTAATTGCATCACTTGCAAAAGCTTTAAGATTGATGTATGAAGATTTTGATAAGAAATATAATCATGTCAAAGAAATGAATGAATATTTAGTTTCAAAAATAGAAGAAATTGATGGTATCGTTATAAATAAAAATGAATATACAATACCTCACATTTTAAATATGAGTGTATTAGGTATTAAACCAGAGACATTCCAACATGCTTTAGAAGAAAAAGAAATTTATATTTCTACTCAGACTGCATGTGCTAGTGGTTCTGGTATATCTGCTTCAGTACTTGAATTTACTCATTCAGAAGAAAGAGCTTCTTCAAGTGTTAGAATAAGTTTATCTTATTTAACTACTAAAAAAGAAATTGATGAAGCAGTTAAAGTAATTGCTGAATGCAAAGAAAGGTTAAGTTTGTAATGCAAATATTTGATTCATCTTTATTAGATGAAACAATGAATTATTTTGAATTCAATAATTTTGATGATATTACTGAATTTAATAATGTTGAATTCAATAATTGTTTATTTAAAAAAATTGTTTCAAATAATATAATATTTAACAATTGTTACTTTTTTGATTGTAATTTTGAAAATACCGATTTATCTAATTCTAGATTTTCAAACTGCTCATTTGTAAGAACTAATTTTAACAGTTGTAAATTAGTAGGTGTTAATTTTGATTCTTCGATGTTCAAAAAGGTAAACTTTATAGATTGCAATAATACTTATAATAGTTTTGCAAGCGCAAGTTTGAAAGAAGTAAAATTTAAAGATAACAAAATGTTAAAAGTAGGTTTTAATGAGACAATTTTTAGTAAAACTACTTTTGATAATTGTAATTTGGATGGTGCTGAAATATTCAAAACAAGTTTAGAACTGATTGATTTTAGCACTTCATCAATTGATAATATCTTAATTGATGAATACTCATTAAAAGGATTAATTGTTAATGAAACTCAAGCACTTAGTTTATCTAAGTTGCTTGGAATTGTAATAAAGGAGTAAATATGAAGATACTTAGAGTAAGTGCGATTTGGTGTCCGGCATGTATAATCATGAGACCAATATATGAAGAAATTGCAAATAAATATGAGTTTGAAACTTCAGAATTAGATTATGATTTTGATGAAGAAGAAGTTAGTAAACTAGATATTGGCAAAAAACTTCCAGTTGCTATTATTTATGATGATAATGATAATGAATTAACACGTATTTGTGGTGAAAAAAAGCAAAAAGAGATTGAAGAAATAATTGAGGGATTAAAATGAAATATGTAAATAGAATACTATTGGTTTTATTTCTTTTATTTACTTGTGAAATTGTTTCTGCTAAGCAAATAAGTATTTATTTGTTTCATAGTAGTGATTGTATTCACTGTAAGGCTGAAATAAAATTTTTAGACGAAATAAAGGATAAATATGACATCAAAGTATATAAATATGAAGTAG
>CAMOPK010000006.1 GCA_946622285.1 uncultured Bacillota bacterium | reverse complement strand
CATGTGGCTCAGGGAAAAAATACAAACAATGTTGTGGTAAATAGTTAAAAGCTCGATTTTACGAGCTTTTTTAATACTTTAAGTTTAAAATATGATATAATCCTTATAGGAGATGAATTTATGGATTATAAAAAAATGAGGGAATATAGTCATGAAGAGTTTGTCGAATTAGTTAAAAAATTGAGCGAAGAAGAATTGTTAAAATTGAGTGCTACTGGTGGTGGATATCCAGTTTTATTTAGAATGGCATTAGATGATAGAATTAGCCATATACCTTTTATTCAAACTGGAGCATCAATTATTATCAGAAATCAAGCTGGTCAAATTCTTTTACAAGAAAGAACTGATAGAAATCAATGGGGATTACCAGGTGGTTGTCAAGAACTTGGAGAAGATTTAAGGATTACAGCTGTTAGAGAAGCTTATGAAGAAACTGGTATTAAGTTAGATCCAAATGAAATTGAATTAATTGATACTTTATCTGGTGAATCAAGAAAAAATAGTTATCCTAATGGTGATATTGTTTATAACAATACATCGTTATACTTAGCTGATGTTTCTATTGAAGACGCTTCAACATTAAAAGGGGACTCTGAAACAAAGAGATTAAGTTTTTTCAATGTAGAAGAATTTCCAGAAAATCTTATGGATGCTGATTTAATAAAGGCCTATTTAAATTATATAAATAAAAGACAAAGATAAAAGACTTGAAAAAGTCTTTTTTTGTTAATATATAAAGATAATAAAATATGTTATAATACTAGTGTAAAAAGTTTAAATGGAGTTGATAAAATGGCTGAAACAATTAGAAATTTAAAGAGAGTTTATAGGAAATATGGGAAAGAATATAAGTCGCCATTAATAAAGATATTTGTTATCAGCTTATTTGGGCTCATTACTAATATAGCAATTCCTTTAATATCTGCACAATTTGTTGTTAATTTCACAGATTCGAATTTTGAACAAGCTATATATATGGCTCTTGTAGCATTAGTAATTTACGGAATAGATTTAATAAAAGTTTTATTGATAAGAAAAAACAATCAATTATTCAGGCGAGGAACGGTCAAAAAGATGCAAATGTCTTTAGGACGAGAAATTCTTGCCTTAGACCAAAAAACACTAGATGGAAATTCTAGTGGAACATTTATTCAAAGGTTAACAAATGATACTGAAAAAATGTCTAAAATATTTACCAATGGAATGGTAATTATAATTAAATTTTTGTCTGCAATTGGATCATTTATAGCAATTTTAATAATAGATTGGCATATGTTTTTATACTATGTTATTGCATCTTTCATTTTGTCAGCTTTAAATTATGTTAAAAATGAAAAAGTTGGAGAAAAAGACAAAGAATATCGTAAAGAAAGCGACAAAGTTGCAGGTTTAACTGGGGAACTTGTTAGAGGTGCAAGAGACATTAAAATGCTTTATGCTAAAGAAAGTTTTATGCACAATTTAGATGAAAAAATAGATGTTCAAAATGACAAAGTTTTTGAAATGCGAAATATTGACATGAATTATAATTTATTTATTGGTTATATTAAGATAATTCTAGAATTCCTTTCAGTATTGCTATTGATAACTTTAATCAATAAAAACATACTAAGTGTTGCAATAGCAATGGCACTTTTCAATTATAGACATACAGTTTTAAATAATTTTATGGATATAGTTTCAGAACTACTAGAAGAATGTAAGAATTTCAACATTTCAACAGATAGAGTATTTGCACTTATGAATAACAAAGATTTTCAAAAAGAAAAATTTGGTGAAAAATCAAAAGAAGTTATTGGTAATTTTGAATTTAAAAATGTCACATTTGGTTATAATGAAAATATTGTTTTAAAAGGATTAAATTTAAATATAAAAAGCGGACATACTTATGGAATCGTAGGTAAAAGTGGTTCTGGAAAAACGACAATATTTAATTTGTTGTGCAAGATGTATGATATAAATTCGGGAGCTATTTTAATTGATGGTGAAGATATAAATGATTTAGATGAACAATCAATAAGAGGAAATATTACTATAATTAATCAAAATCCATATATATTTAATATGTCTATTAAAGAAAACTTGAGATTAGTAAAAGAAAAAGTAACTGATGAAGAAATTATAAATGCATGTAGAATTGCATGTTTGGACGATTATATTGAAACATTACCAGATAAGTATGATACAGTTATAGGCGAAGGTGGAGTTAATTTATCTGGAGGTCAAAGACAAAGACTTGCGATCGCGCGAGCCTTAGTTCAAAATACAAAAATAATTTTGTTTGACGAAGCAACATCAGCACTTGATAATGAAACACAAGGAAAAATTCAAAAGGCAATTGACAATCTAACTGGGGACTATACTATTATCATAATAGCTCATCGTTTATCTACAATTGTTAATTGCAATAAAATATTTATTCTAGAAAATGGAAAAATATCAGATTCTGGTACACATCAAGAATTGTTAAAAAGTAACAAATACTATAAACAATTATGCGAAACTGAACTTGTTGAAAAAGATTAAAAGCTCTAATGAGCTTTTTTTAATTCTTATGATATACTATTATTGGAGTTGATATATATGAAAGAAAAATACTTGAATGATATTAAAACAAGATTTACCGGTAAAACTCAAGAGTTATTAATTAATCAATTGGAATTATTTTATCAAGGAGGAAAAATAACTAAAACTAAATATAATGTAGGTGATGAAGTTAAATTAAAAAAAGGGACATTTATTCATGGAATATTTGGTTTACTTGATAATTTTGATTTTACAATTGAAAATGGTTTTATTTCTAGTGATTTTACTGCAGAACCAAGATCAAATAAAATAAACAATAGTGTAGGTTTTTGGAATATTCAAGAAGATGTTTTATTAAAAGATTATATTTATAATTATAGTGGTTTCACAATAACATATTCAGTTGGTAGAGGCCCAGAAGCTAAGCAGGTAAGTGAATTAATACCATATCACAAGTTTGATGAAGTAACTGAAAAAATTAATGATGATGATAATATATGGACATTCTGGGGAGATAAAACAAAAGAAGTTTCATTTATTCCTAGTTTAGTTGCAAACAAAAGACAAATTGCATTTATTCTTAATATGGAATCAGATTATGCAAAGAAATTATCATATAATGATGTTTGGAACCTTGAATTTGATGAAGAAGTATTAACTAATTTTTTAGACTCTCGTTATGTTGAAAAGTTTATAACTAATGATCGAATTAATAGGACTGCTGCAACGACTGATAGAGAGTCATCAATTATGTTTGGGCTACCATCATCCTTAATTGAAGGAGTATTTGTAGGAAGAAAAATTGAAAATGATAAAAAAGCATTAGAATATATTAAATCTAAGTTACCTGATTGTTATATATGTAATTTGGATGGTAAAGTAATATTAGGTAATAAGTAGGAAATAAATATGAATGGATTTTCAATATTAATGTTTATTTTTGCAACATGCGTGTTATTAACAGGATTTTATATGTATAAAGGCCATAAAATAGGTTTGTTAGAATGGAGAGCAGCTTTCAAAGGTCTAAATAAGGAAGGCTGGAAAAATGTTGGTAAGTGGACAATGATTACAAGTATATTTATATATATAATTTCAATAATTGGTTTATTTTTGGACATATAAAAAAGTCATATTATGACTTTTTTTCTTTTTCATCAATATGACCCTTAAAAACGACATATTTATCATATAAATATTCTAAAACAAAGTTTAACAACATATTAATACCAGTTACAAGATAATCATTCCAATGCAAGTTTTCAGCTAAATAGTTCCCGAGTAATGTTGATGATGGAGTAAATATCAAATAAAATATAAATACTTGAAACATTGCTTTTGGAATATTAACACAAGATTTAAATGTATATTCGCGGTTTAATGTAAAATTCCAAACAACCGATAGTACTAAAGCAGGTAAATAGCAAGCCCAATAATCAAGGTTTGTAAACTCATCTAAAAGAGTAAATACGAGCATTTCAATTATTCCTGCTGATATTGAAAATAAAGTAAATTTAATTGTTCTTAATAATTCTTTTTTATCTTTCATAAAAACACCTATGTTAATTATAGCATAAAATTAAATATTATTGTAAAATAATATTAGGGTATTGAATATGGAAGTATGTAACTTAAAAGAAAAACTTGAATTTTTACGTGAAGTTGTCACCTTGGAGTACGATGAATGGGCAAGTAATAAATATGATAATCGTGGTGAAAGAATTGAATTAAAATACGAAAAAGTAAGAAAGTTGCTAAATAGCAAGAATTTTTGCAAATTGATTTTAATTGACAACAATATGTTAATTGGATTCATTTCAATCTTTCCAGAAGATGCAGAAGAGTGTCTAGAACTTACTCCGTGGTATGCTACTATGTATGTAAAAAAAGAATATAGAGGAAAAGGATATTCTAAAATCTTGAACGATGCAATTTTAAAAGAAGCTAGAAAAATGGGATATAAGGAAATATATCTTAAAACTGAATTAAATAATTATTATGAAAAATTCGGGGCAATTTATATAAAAGATATAAATGAAACCGAAAAGTTATATAAATTTGTATTATAAAAATGGCGTTGAAAAGACAAGAGTAAGTACTCTCTTTTATGCACATAGAGGCTGGGGGACAGCTCCAAAAAATTCTTTGGCATCAACATTGATACGCTAATATACATTACATTAGGTATAATGGCCTTCCTATTAGTTTTATTAATTCTAATAAAAGCATTTGGTAAAAAATAAGTCAGACTATTCTGACTTTTTTATATAATTGAATATTTAAATAAAATAATATATAATTAAATGTGGTAGAAAAGAGTTGAATATATGAAAAATAAACCTTTAGTTTTATGCATACTTGATGGTTGTGGTGTAAGAGAAGAAACAGATGGAAATGCTTTCAAAAATGCCAATAAGCCAACATTGGATATGCTAATGAATAAATATCCACATTCTATTTTAGAAGCAAGTGGTAAAGCAGTAGGACTTCCAGAAGGTCAAATGGGAACAAGCGAAGTAGGACATATGAATCTTGGATCAGGACGTGTTGCATTACAACCTTTGGAAGCTATAAGTGGATCAATAGAAGATAAGTCATTTTTTGAAAATAAAGAAATATTAGAAGTATTAAATCACGTTAAAAATAACAAATCAAACCTACACATATTTGGTTTATTATCTGATGGTGGAGTACATTCCCATATAAATCACTTATTAGCACTCCTTGAAATGTGCAAACAAAATAAGATATCTAATATTTATCTAGATCTTTGTTTAGATGGTAGAGATACTTATGAAAAAAGTGCTTTGACTTATTTAAATATCGTAGATGAAAAACTAAAAGAATTAGGCGTTGGTAAAATTGCAACTATAAGCGGGCGTTATTATGGTATGGATCGTGATAATAACTTTGATCGTTTGAAAAAAGCCTATGACGCAATTATATATGGTAATGCAAAAGAATATGATAGTTATGAAGAATTAATAAATGATAACTATAATCAAGGTATATATGATGAGTTTGTAATACCTGGAATTATAAATAAATGTCCATTAAGTGATAATGATGGTGTTATATCTTTCAATTTTAGAAAAGATCGTTTAAGAGAAATGTTTACTTTGTTATCAAATCCAAGTGCTTATGAAGCTCAAGCAAATGAAAAAGGACTAGAAGTTAAGCATTTTGTTAATCTAAAGACATTGACTATGTATCCAGTTACGGAAACAGTTAAATCAAAACATGCATTTAATGATTTAGACTTAAAAAATATCTTGGTTGATTATTTACACAATAATCATTTAAGTCAGTTAAGAATTGCTGAAACAGAAAAATATCCTCATGTTACATTCTTCTTTGATGGTGGAAAAGAAGTAGAATATGATGATATGAAAAAAATATTAATTCCATCACCTAAAGTTGCAACATATGATTTAAAACCAGAAATGAGTGTATATGAAGTAACTGATAACTTCTTAAAAGAAGTAGGCAATTACGATGTAACAATAATCAATTTAGCAAATGGTGATATGGTAGGACATACAGGTGTTTATGAAGCTGCTAAAAAAGCAGTTGAAGACATGGATATTTGTATAACTAAAATGTATAACAAAGTTACTGAATTAGGTGGAGTAATGATAATTATAGCTGATCACGGTAACTGTGATATGATGTGGGATGAAAATCATAATCCAGTTACAAGCCATACAACAAATCCAGTTCCTTGTATCATTACAAAAGAAGGAATAGAAATAAATAATGGCAAATTAGCTGATATTGCTCCAACAATGTTAGAGTTATTAGGTCTACCAATTCCAGAAGAAATGACAGGGGTTTCTTTAATTAGAAGAAATTAAAAATTATTCAGATGAAATAGTATGTTATTATTCTGATAATGCTCCATATGTTAAATACGAAGTAGAAAAAGAATTTGCTAGGATTGCAACAAAACAAATCATGATAAAAAATGGTGGACATTTAAATAGTGAATCAGGTTATATCGAGTTTGCTGAATTGCTAAATTATATTGATTAAAAAAATTAGTTTAAAACTAATTTTTTTGTTATAATTTAGATAGGTGAAACTATGCAAGTAAAGAATAATTATAATGAATGTTTAACAAATTTAATATGCTCAATTAGAAAATATTATGGATTAGATTATAAACACAATACGATAGATTATATTGATAAATTGTTGGAAGAGAAAAAGCCTAAAAATGTTGTAACAATTTTATTCGATGGAATGGGTGCAAACATTTTAAAAAGAAATTTGCCAGAAAATGCATTTTTAGTAAGACATATGTTAAAGCCAATAACAACAGTTTTTCCAGCTACTACAGTGGCCGCAACAACATCAGTATTAACTGGACTTAATCCAGTTGAAACAGCAATGCTTGGTTGGAATATGTATTATAAAGGGATTGATAAAATAATTACGACATTTATTGGTTGCAAAAAAGAAGATTTGACTTGCAAACCATTAAAAGAAGCAAATGATTATAAAAATGCTCATATGATTACTAAACCAATGACGTCTGAATTAAATGAAAAAGGAGAAGTTAAGGGTTATTTTATCTCACCTTTTGGTGATATTCATTATCATGATTTAGATGATATGTTAAATAAAATTTCTAGTTTGTGTAAAAACGACGAAAAGAAATATATATATGCATATGACACTGAACCGGATCATACAATGCATGATTATGGTCCAGATAGTGAAGAAGCAAGAAACTTAATATTAGAGCGAAATGAAAAACTAGAAAAAATGTGTGAAAATTTAAAAGATACAATTGTTTTTGTTATAGCAGATCATGGACATATAAAAGTAGATAATATTTTTCTAAAAGATTATCCCGAAATATATGATTGTTTAAAAATGAATACATCAATTGAGCAACGAGCAATTAACTTTTTTATTAAAGATAGCAGGAAAGAAGAATTTTGTTCACTTTTCAACAAAGAATTCGGAAACGACTTTGACTTATACCCAATGGAAGAAGTTATAGAAAGCAAACTGTTTGGTGATGGAGAAGAAAATCCAGTATTTCGCGATATTTTAGGTGATTATCTTGCAATATCTAAATCTAATAAAGCAATTTTATGTCCTGGGGACACGAAACTATATTCACAACATGCTGGATATACAGATGATGAAATCTATATACCACTAATAGTTATAGATAAGGAGTAATATGAAAAAAGTATTAGTTTTATTATTTTTGTTATTATTGACTGGTTGCGGTCAAAAAATAAACACATGTGATGTTAAAACAAAAGAACTAGAACAAAAATGGAAATTTGTATCTAAAAATGAAAAAGTAAAAGAAATTGAACTAGAAATTATCTATGACAATTCTATATTTGAAAACATTGATAGTTTTGAATCATTAAATAATGATCAAAAAGCAGTTTTAAAAAAACAAATATTATCAAAATTAGGTTTCGAAAAAAGTAGTTATGAAGGCCTTGATATAAATGTGTCAGTTAATAAAGAAATATCTGTACTTGTTAAAGTTAATTATGATAAAGCAAATAAAGAGTTATTAAAGAAAATAGGAATGGATTTAGATGATCCAAATATAAACAATATTATAAAAGAAATGAAAACAAATGGCGCAACATGTAAATAAATGGTTTTTAAATAAAAATAATTATGTTATAATAAACTTGTATTAAAGAGGTTTAAAATGGATAAAAAAAGAAAATGGCAACTTGCTATAATAGTTATTCTAATGGTACTATTAATTGGATTTTTAGTATTTGTAATTGGTAAATCAGTATATGATTTTACAAATCGGACTAAAGAAAGTCATGCAGTAGTTGAAAGATTTGATGAAATTTATAAAAAAAAGGGAACACAAGTAGTATTATTTGCAAGTCCATCATGTAAGTGGTGTAAGAAATTTGTTCCAGTTTTAACTGAAATATCAAAAGAAAATAATTTTGAATATATATATTTAGATATGAGTATGCTTTTCCAAGAAGACTTAAAAAAAATATATGATAAAATAAAGATTGAATATAAAGGTATTCCACATTTAATAATATTAAAAGATGGAAAAGTAATTGGATCTCAAGTGGGCGCTCAAGAAAAGGAAGATACTATTGAACTTCTAAAGAATGCCGGAGTAATAGAAGGAGATGTTGAAGATGGGGAAAGTATATCCACTAGTAGCTAGATTTATTGATAAATATCCATTCACAATAGCATGGAGATTAAGAAGACACTCAAAGGTTTTAGAAAAGCATTTAAATCCAGGAGAAGAAGTCTTCTATGCTTTTGCTGGCCAAAAAAACGGTGCACCTTTTAGCACATGTGTAATTATTCTAACTAATAAAAGAATTTTAATTGGAAGTAAAAGAGTAATATTTGGTTATTTCTTAACTTCAATAACACCAGAAATGTTCAATGACTTTAAAGTTTATAACTCTATTTTATGGGGAAAAGTATATGTTGATACAATAAAAGAATTTATTACTATTTCCGGACTTCAAAAGAAAGCTTTAATTGAAGTTGAAACTAATTTCTCAGAATACATAATAAAATATGGTACTGAAGATCGTATCGCTAGGATACGTGCAAGACGTGGTCAATAACGTCTTTTTTCTTGCAAAAAAACTTATGATTTTATATACTATAATTGGAGGTAAAGTATGAAAAAACTATTTTTTACATTATTGTTTCTATTTTTTATATACTTTTCGTTACAAGCTTTGTTCTACTTTTTTGGACCCGGACATAATACATCTTATAATATAGATGGGTTTACAATAAAAGAGGAATATATTAATAAACAAAAAGATGAAAACCAAGTTTATAATTTTGTTATAAATGATGGTTCAAATGACTTTTATCTTCAAATATTTAAGGATTTTGATAATAAAACCGAAATTATTAAAGAAATCAAACACTATAGTGAAAATGGTATTAGTTGCATAATGCCAATATTTATAGATGGTAATGCCTTAACTGACCTTATGTGTATGATGGATGGAGTTGTTTATAATTATAATGATATTAAATATCCTCATGATGATAATAAAGGTGGCCTTTATGACTTTTATACTTCTTTAGATAAATATATAACTAAAGAAAATCTTGAAAGCCAAGATGTTAGAAATAACATAACACTTTATAAAAACAATATGCAACCAAATTATTATTTTAGTTTAGTTTCATATAAAGGATTTATATATGCAAACGCAACTAAGAAGTTATTATATGCAAATAATATATATACAAATGATGTTTATGATAATTATCTAAGTGCATATGTTAATAAATATTTCGTGACAGTTAATTATGATGAACAATATGGATATACTAAAATATATGTATATGATATAACCAATAACAATGAAACAGCTATTAGATTGTCAAAGAATCTTGAAAAGAATTCATACATCCAAGGAATTTATAAAAATTCTATTTATATATTTGATCGTGACAATAAAGTTCAATATGAAGTAGATGTTGAAAATAAAACAGCTTTAGAAGTTGGAAATACGGCAACGGGAGTTAATATATATAAAAATGGTAAAGCTGAACGCGTAAGCGCATATGAATGTGCTAGTCGTGATATATTGTTTGAACAAGAAAAAGAAACAAATGGTGAATATGAATTAGTTGTATCAACTAAAGGTACTAAAACAGGATATAGTTATTATGCAAAAAAACAAGATGACATATATAAAATATATCGTGTAAATAATTCATACAAAGACCAATATATGTACTTATTTGATACTAAATACATTGATAAATTAATTGCTTTAAATGAATATATCTATTTCTTAGAAGATGGATATATTAAGTATTACTCTGATCATACCGGAAAAAGGACATTGGCATTTAATAGTGAACTAAATTTTAACCAAAATATTGAATATCAAATTATTTATCAAAAATAGCTGAAAAGCTATTTTTTCGTTGAAAAATAAGAACAAAAAATGATATAATTAAAGAGGGCGGTATATGTGGATGAAATATTAAAAATAACCGATTTATCTTTTGGCTATGATGATATGAAATTAATTGATAAATTGAATTTGCTATTGAATTATAATGATTGGTACACGCTTATTGGTAAAAATGGCTCTGGTAAAACAACCTTAATAAAACTAATATGTGGTCTTATCGATGATTATGAAGGTCAAATAGAATTCAATTTTTTGAAATCATCTGAAGAAAATCTATATGAGATTCGTACTAGAATGAGTGTTTTATTTAGTAATGTTGATGATTTGATTGTAGAAGACAACATTTATGACGAAATAACATTTGAATTAAGGAATATGGATTATAGTGAAGATTTAATTGAACAATCAATTGATGATATTAATGCATATACGCGTATTAAAGATTTTATTAACAAAGATATCATTGATCTAACACTAGAAGAAAAATATATCTTGGTTTTGACATCTGCCTTAATAATTAAACCTAAAATACTTATAATTGATGAAACTTTTTCTAAATTAGATAAAAATTTAAGAAAGAAACTGTATCATATTATCAACTTATACCGTGAAGATAACAAACTAACTGTTTTAAATATAACTCATAATTTAGAAGATAGTTTGTTAGGTAATAACATTATATTATTAGAAAATGGCCAAATAAAATTTAATGAAAGTGTAAGAAGAGTCTTTAATGATAAATTGTTAACTGAAGAAGATGCAGATTTGCCATTTATTGTTGAATTATCAGAATATTTAAAACTATATGAAGTTATAAATGATAATTACTATAGCATGGAAGAATTGGTGGATGCAGTATGGAAATAAAGAATTTAACATATAAAGAAGAATTAAAAAATATAAATTACACTTTTACACATAAAAAAATATATGGCATAGTTGGTAATAGAAAAGATTCAACATTATTGCTAGAGTTAATTCGTGGTTTAAAAAAACCAACAAGTGGAACAATAGATAAAGAAAATTTAAAATCATTTATGCTTTTTGAAAGTAGTGATGATCAAATTTTTGGTGACACAATAAAAGAAGAAATAACATATGGATTAGATGAGAATGATGTTTCATTAGAAGAAATAAGTGAAAAAGTTGGATTAGATGAAAGTTTTTGGAATAAAAAACCAATAAATCTAAGTAATGGTGAAAAAAGAAAACTTGTAATAGCTTCAATGCTTGCATTTAATCCAGACATTATTCTAGTTGATAATTTTCTAAATTCACTTGATTTTGAAACTCAAAAGATGTTTATAAATTTACTAAAAAGAATGCAATTTGATGATCATAAAATTGTAATAATTGCAGACCAAAATACTAAATTATTGTATGAATTAGTTGATGAAGTAATACTATTAAATGGTGAAATACTATTATCTGGAGATAAATATGATGTTTTCAAAAATGTCGATTTATTAAATGAATTAGATGTAGAGGTTCCAGAATATATTGAATTTACAAATTTAGTTGCTAGGCGAAAAAGTGTCGATCTGCCATATAGAGATCGCATAACTGATATTGTAAAGGATGTGTATGACAATGTTTAAATTAAGTCGTTATTATAGAACTGAATCTCTTATTCATGAAGTTAATCCATTTTTAAAATTATTTATTACAATTGTATTTATTATAAGTGCATTCATAGCAAAATCTTTATTAGCAAATCTATTCTTATTTGCATTTTTACTAATAATAATGATTGCAAGCAATGTTCCGATAATTGAATATCTAAAATCAATTTGGTTTACTAGATTTTTTATTATATTGTTAATAATAATGGATTTAATTTTCTTTAGATCATTCACTCATTTAATTGGCACATTACTTCCGATGATAATGATTATTTTAATGACATCAGTATTAATATTTACAACAAAAGTTCATGATTTAATGATGACATTTGAAATATTGTTAACTCCACTTAAAATATTCGGAATCAATCCAAGAAAAGTTGCATTTTCAATAATGCTTGCAATTAGATTTGTTCCCATTTTATTAGGAGAATCAAAGAATATTATAAAGGCGATGAAAAATAGAAATCCTAAAGAAAAGGAAACTATTAAAGATAAAATACATAATACTGCTAATATTATGACTCCACTCATGGGTAAGAGTGTAGATCACGCTGATCGCTTGGCTGATGTCATGACTGTTAGAAATTATTCGTTTGATAAAAAGAAAAAATATATTATGTATACAAGACGTGTTGATTATGTAATTGTTAGTGTACAAATACTATTATTTATAGCAATACTTATAAAGGGGTAATTTATGAGATACTTAATGACTTTTTCTTATGATGGATCTAAGTTTCACGGATATCAAGTTCAAAACGGACTTAGAACCGTTCAATCAGAAATAGAAACAGAGCTTACAAGATTAAATGGTATGAAACCTGTAAAATTGATCTCAAGTGGACGTACAGATGCGCTTGTTCATGCTTATAATCAAAAAGGACATTTTGATTTTGCCAAAGAAATAAAGCCGGAAAGAGTAAGAAATTCCTTAAATAGGCTTCTTAAAGGCGATATTTATGTAAAAAGTATAATAAGTGTAAACGACGATTTCAGTGCAAGACATGATGTTAAGGAAAAAACGTATGAATATAAAATAAATGTTGGTGAATATAATCCGATTGAAGCTAATTATGCATATCAATATTGTAAGAAATTAGATTTAGATAAAATGATTGAAGGATCAAAATATTTATTAGGTGAACATGATTTTTCATCATTTGTAAAAAAAGATAGTTTAAAAGAAGACAATGTTCGAAACATTTATAAAATCGATATTAAAGAAAAAAATGATATTATTTTAATTAATATAACAGGTAATGGATTCTTAAGATATATGGTCAGAAATATCGTTGGAACTCTTATATTTGTTGGCGAGAAAAGAATAGAGCCAAAGGATGTAAAAGAGATTTTAGATAGAAAAGATCGCATCTATGCTAAGAAAACTGCACCTGCAAGTGGACTATATTTAAAAGAAGTGAAATATTAACATGTAAAATCACTTCTTTTTGCTTTAAAATATTGACAAAAATTAAATAATTTAGTAATATTATCACTGGTACATTTTATAAATCCCATTAAACGAGTCGTGGGAAGACTTGTTTAGATTAAATTGAAGGGAGAATGAAATATGAAAAATTCATATATTCAAGCAAAAGAAACAGTTGAACGTAAATGGTATGTCGTTGATGCTGAAGGACAAAGCCTTGGACGTGTAGCTGCTAAAGTTGCAACAGTTTTGAGAGGAAAACACAAGCCAACTTACACACCAAATGTAGATTGTGGTGACTTTGTAATTGTTATTAATGCTTCTAAAGTTGTTTTAACAGGCAACAAATTAGCTGATAAGAAATACTATAATCACAGTCGTTATGCAGGTGGTATGAGAGTTAGAACTGCTAAGGATATGATTGAAAAATATCCAGAAGAAATGATGGAAGTTGCTATCAAAGGAATGCTTCCAAAAGGAAGATTAGGAAGACAAATGTACAGAAAGTTATTTGTGTATGCGAATGAAACTCATCCACATACAGCTCAACAACCAGTTGAGTTAAAAATTAACTAGGAGGGTTTATTAAATGGCAGAAAAAAGAGTATTTTTAGGAACAGGTAGAAGAAAATCTTCTGTTGCTCAAGTAAAATTAGTTCCAGGAAAAGGTAAGATTACAGTTAATGGACGTGATGTTCGTGACTTCTTCCCATATGAAACTAATGTAATGGATTTAAAACAACCATTAGTTATGACAAATAATGAAGAAACATTTGATATCGAAGTAAAAGTATCTGGCGGTGGATTTACTGGTCAAACAGGAGCAATCCGTTTAGGTATTACAAGAGCTTTGTTAGAATATGATAAAGCTAATGCTGATAAAGATGATAGCTACAGAAAAACATTAAAACAAAATGGAATGGTTACTCGTGATTCTCGTAAGAAAGAAAGAAAGAAACCAGGTCTAAAAGCAGCTCGTCGTGCTCCACAATTCTCAAAACGTTAAGAAATATGTATTGGAAAAATCCGATTTATTCGGATTTTTTTGTGATTAAAACTGGTTGTTTATGTTATTATATAACTGGGAGGTTTTTTATATGAAAATAATGGATATAATGAACCCTATTGAATATGGTTGGATAGATAAAAAAGGCAATAAGTATTATGGAGATGAAGGTGACTTTATCAACGACTATATTTTAGAGACTGCTGAAGAAGTAGAAAAAAATAAAATTGGTCTTTGTTGGGATCAAGTTGAATACTTAAGAGATTATTTAGAAAAAGAAAAGTTTAAAGTAAAAACGTATTTTTTAATTTATTATGAAGGAATATCTCCAACTCATACTTTTTTAACATATAAAAAAAATGGTAAATATTATTGGGTAGAACATGCGTGGGAAAAGTTTTCGGGAATACATGAATATATTAGTGAAAGTGAATTACTCCATGATGTTAGGAATAAATATATAGAATATGAACTAGCAGAAGACTTTAAAAACGAGAATTTAGTAATTTATGAGTATAAAAAACCAAAGTCACATATCTCAGTTAAAGAATTTATAAATCATTGCACATCTTTTAAAGAGGTAGATTATGATGATTGATAAAATAGAAAAACTTGTAATTGAAGGCAATAAAAAGAAATTAATTGAAATTGCATTTGATATTGAAAATGAAGAAGAGTTTAATAAAATATTTGATTATTTTCTTGAAATTAAAGATGGATTTAACATTGGAGAATTGCTTTCTATAGCAAATGAATATGCTAATATAATAGAAGTAGCCAACAAAATAGTTGAAACAAAAGATGCTGAATTAATATTTTATTTGTTGCATTTTGGTCCTATTTTGAATGTGGTTGATGAAAAATTTTTTGATATATTGAGGAAAAGTGAAAAAAATGAAATATAATAAACTAATACCAGAACTAAGTGTTTCAGATATAAATATAAGTAAAGAATTTTATTTAAATATAGGATTCCAAATAAAATATGAAAGAGAAGAATCAAAATTTTGTTTTCTAGAATTAGAAGGCAACCAAATAATGATTGAAGAAATAAATAATAATTGGAATACAGGTAAACTCGAATATCCTTTTGGTAGAGGAATTAATATTAGTATGACAATCGATGATATTGAAGAATACTATAGTAAATTAAAATCAAAAAACATAAAAATGTTTCTTGATTTGGAAGTTCACAGTTATAGAGTAGATAATAAAATATACGAAGATAAAGAGTTCTTAATACAAGATCCAGATGGATATTTATTAAGATTTAATGATTGAATGGAGTTGAAAAGATGAAACTAGCAGATAATTGGAAAGACTATGAATGCATAGATGCAGGAAATGGAGAAAAACTAGAACGCTGGGGGAATGTAATTTTAAGAAGACCAGATCCTCAAGCAATATGGCCAATTAATCAAAAAAAAGATTTATGGAAAAGAGTAGATGGGCATTATCATCGTAGCCACGAAGGTGGAGGAGAATGGGAATTTAAAACAAAATTACCTGATTATTGGACTGTCAATTATAGAAATTTAACATTCAAAGTAAGTCCAACCAACTTTAAACACACAGGTTTATTTCCAGAACAAGCTGTCAATTGGGACTACATAATGGATAAAATAAGCAAAGAAAAAAGAAAATTAAATGCTTTAAACCTATTTGCTTATACAGGAGCTGCTACTATGGCTTGCTCAGCTGCAGGAGCTGACGTTGTTCATGTTGATGCAGCCAAAGGTATGGTAGAATGGGCGAAAGAAAATATGAGATTAAGCCATTTAGAAAATAATAAAATACGTTTCATTGTTGATGATTGTATTAAATTTGTTGAAAGAGAACATCGAAGAGGAAACAAATATGATGTAATTATAATGGATCCACCATCATATGGAAGAGGACCAAATGGTGAAACATGGAAGTTTGAAAAAAACATCTACGAGCTTGTATTAAAATGCATAGATATTATGTCTGATGAACCAGTTTTATTATTAATAAATTCATACACAACAGGAATTTCTAGTACAGTTTTAGAAAATATTTTAAAAGTAACACTAGGTGAAAAATATCCTGATTATGAAATTGAAAGTGGAGAAATAGGAATACCAATAACAACTAACAATTTGGTATTACCTTGTGGTATTTATGGTAGATTTAGCAAAAAGTCTTAATGTTTTATATGAAGATAATCATATAATTGTTGTTGAAAAACCTATAAATGTTCCAACTTGTGAAGATTCTTCAAAAGATCTTGATTTACTTAGTATTGTTAAAATGTATTTAAAAGAAAAATATAATAAACCAGGAAATGTTTACTTAGGTCTTGTTCATCGACTAGACCGTCCAGTAGGTGGAGTAATGGTATTTGCTAAAACAAGTAAGGCTGCTAGCAGACTAAATGAACAAATTAAAAATGATGAATTTAGCAAAAAATATTTTGCTGTTATAGATGGAATAGTGAAAGAAAAAGAAGGTAAATTTGAAGATTATTTATTAAAAGATTCTAAATTAAACAAAGTAGTAGTTGATAAACGAGGAAAATATGCTCTGCTTGAATATAAAGTAATCTCTGAAAAAGAGGATAAAACATTGGTAGATATAACTCTTCATACTGGAAGATCACATCAAATAAGAGTTCAATTTTCATCTCGAAATTATCCTTTATATGGTGATCAAAAATATAATAGTAAGGCTAAAGCAGGAGAACAAATAGCTTTATATTCATATTTTTTATCTTTTAAGCATCCAGTATCAAAAGAAAAACTTGAATTTAAATGTGATTTACCTAATCGATATCCATTTAATGTATTTAATTAAAGACCAACTGGTCTTTTTTTGGTTATATGTGATATAATTAAAAAGGTGAATTTCATGAAAAAAGAAACCAAGAATATGATTCGTAATGGCATTTTTTTTGTTCTTATCATTGTTTTAACATACATTGTTATTTTTTCTAAAATAGATATGCGTGCTGTAAGAAATGCTTTAAAAAATTCAAATTTAATATTTGTTTTAATTGCATTTATAATTGCAACAAATAATATTACTTTCGAAGCCATAAATTTAAAAAGTAATTTTAAATTATTGGGTGATAAAGTAAAGTTTTTACGCTGTTTAAAATATTCGATAATTGGATTCTTTTTTAGTTCAATAACACCAGCTGCAACAGGTGGACAACCTATGCAACTATATGCTATGACTAAAGATAAAATAAAATTATCACATGGGGCATCAGCATTATTTGCATCATATATATGTTATATGGTAAGTGCTGTATTACTAGCATTAATTGGTTTTGTTGTTAATTATGAATATATAAATGATATAGCTTTTTTTAAATATTTGATTTATATTGGCCTTATTGCTAATTCATTAATAACAGGAGTTGTAATGGTAGCAATGTTTGCAACAAAACTTGCACACAAATGGTTAAATTGGATAATATCAGTAATTGCTAGATTTAGTCCTCAAAAAGCTTCTGAAATAAAAGATAAATGGAATGCTCAATTAGATGAATATCATAAAAGTTCAAGATTTATTGTTTCAAACAAAAAGGCAATTATAAGAACTTTTATTGTTTCATTTTTACAAGTAGTTTCAGTTCATAGCATTTCTTATTTTGTATTCTGGGCCTTAGGGTTCCATGGATATTCATATTTAGAAATACTATTGCTTCAATCAGTAATATTTATTTCAGTATCTGCTGTTCCATTACCTGGTACTGTTGGAGTAAGTGAAACTGGATTTGCAATAATGTTTAAACGTTTATTCCCTGTTGAAATTGTTGAAATATCAATGATTTTATCAAGAGTAGCAAGTTTTTACATATTAGTTATTATAACCGGATTAATATTTGCAATAATATCTTTAAAGAAAAAAAAGAGGAGATAAAAACTCTTCTTTTTATATTTACATAAATATTAAAAAATTTCAAACTTTTCATCTTTAAATATGATATAATTTAATAAGGTGGAAATATGCAAAAGAAAATATTTAAGACCTTAGATGAACAAATCGAGCTCTTAAAAACTAAGGGGTTAGCAATTGGCGATATTGAGCACACAAAGCAGATTCTTTTCAAAGAGAACTACTTCTTTTTGATGGGATATCGTTATTTGTTCATGAAGGATTCAAGAGAAAAAAAATTTAATAATGGTACTACTTTTGATGAACTTTATGCTGTCTTTTTATTTGATAGACATGTAAGAAATATTATGTTTAAAAACATCTTAATTGTTGAAAACAATATTAAATCAATTATGAGTTACCAATTATCTAAAAAATATGGTTTTAAGGAAAAAGATTATCTAAATCCAGAGAACTTTACTAAAGATCCACTTCGTGAAAAACAAGTTTATGATGTTATTTCTAAAATGAAACGTCAAATCAGAGTTAATGGAAAGCAACATTCTGCAACTCAACACTATATGTATAACTATGGCTATATCCCAATGTGGGTTTTAGTAAAAGTATTATCATTTGGTTTGATATCTGAACTTTACTCGATTTTAAAATCTGAAGATAAGAAAGCAATATCTGCTACATATAATATTGATGAAGAAGAATTAACTATTTATTTAAATTTGTTATCAAACTTCAGAAACATATGTGCACATGAAGATATATTGTACGATCATAGAACGCAGAGAAGTATTTCAGATACTGATTTTCACTATAAATTAGATATAGAAAAAGATGAAGAAGGAGTATACAAATATGGTAAAAACGATTTGTTTGCAATGACAATCATCTTAAAACAAATGCTAAGTGAAAGTGAATTTGTTGACTTTTTAAGAGAAGTTGAATATGAAATAAATCTTCTTGATAGTAGAGTAAATACTGTATCTTTGAATAGCATTTTGAATCGAATAGGGTTCCCTAACAATTGGATTGAAATATCCAAAATTTAACATAATCGTCACATAATTATGTGATGATTATGTGGTTAAATATAGTTGGTGATGAAGAAATGAGAGGAAAAGTATTAAATGTTTTTGTAATAATAATGACCTTTTTTCTAGGAGTAATAGCAACAATAGGAGTATATAAACTTATACCAAATCAGTCAGTTATTGTTAATAAAAATGAAAGCAATGTCAACATTACTGAGGCAAATACTATAAAAACTGCTATTGATAAAGTTTATGATTCTGTATTTTTGATTGAAGCAACAACAAGAAACGGAAAATCAACAGGATCTGGATTTGCTTACAAAACCGATGGTAAGAATGGTTATATTATTACAAATGCGCATGTAATTGCTAATGCAAGTGAAGTAAAAGTTATAAATTCTAAAGGTGAAACTTACGAAGCAAAAATATTAGGTAGTGATGAATATGCCGATATTGCAGTGTTATCTACTAATGTTAGTAATGTAAGTAAAACTGCTCAGATAGGTGATAGTTCTAAAGTAGAACTTGGTGACACTATTTTTACTGTTGGTTCTCCTTTAGGAAGTGAATATTTTGGTACAGTTACTAAGGGAATAATTGCAGGTAAAAATCGTTTAGTTGGTTCTAGTACAATTATGCTTGAAGCAATCCAAATTGATGCTGCAATTAATGAAGGTAATAGTGGTGGACCACTTCTAAATATTAATGGTGAAGTAATTGGAGTTAATTCAATGAAAATAGCTAGTGATAAAATAGAAGGCATGGGTTTTGCAATTCCTATAAATACAGTAATGTCATATGTTGATCGATTAGAAAAAGGTGAAAAAATAGATAGACCTGTATTTGGAGTAACTATTTCAGATGTAGCAAATACATGGCAATTATATCGATATGGAATTATTGTTGATCAAACAGTTGAATATGGAGCAGTATTAGTTTCTGTCGAAAAAGATTATCCTGCAGAAGCAGCAGGTCTTCAAAAAGGTGATGTCATAATTGAAATTGATGGAACTAAAATAGAAGATAGTTCATATTTTAGATATGCTTTATATAAGTATAAAATAGGTGATACAATCAAAGTTAAGTATTATCGTAATAATCGCATATTAGAAACAAAAGTAACTTTGAATAAGAAAGCAGAAGCTTAGTAATAGGCTTCTTTTTTTTAGAAAAAATGTTATAATTATTATATGGTGATAATATGAAGAGCAAATTGAAAGAATCTATATATTCAATAGCCCCAATAATGACAATAATATTACTTGCATCAATATTATTGAAATTTAGTATTGTTACAATTGTATCAATATTAGTAAGCACACTTTTATTAATTATTGGGATTTGTTTATTTACTTATGGAGCCGACATTTCAATGATTGAAATTGGAAAATCAATGGCTTCTTCACTTGTTAAAACAAAAAAACCTCTTTTAATTGCTTTCATTGCCTTGATAATTGGTGTTATTATCACTATTGCAGAACCGGATTTAAAAGTGCTTGCTGAACAAATGACTGCTATCAGTAACACAACACTCATTCTTTGCGTAGGATTTGGTGTTGGACTTTTTCTAGCCCTTGCAGCACTTAGAATCATATATCAAATAGATTTAAAGGTATTTATTATTATTTTCTATGGCTTAATTTTGATTTTAATGTTATTTGCAAATGAAGCAATGATACCAGTATCATTTGATTCTGGTGGCGTTACAACTGGACCAATGTCAGTTCCATTTATAATTGCAATGGGAATTGGTTTTTCAAAGGCAAGAGCTAGGAAAGAATCAAAGGATGATAGTTTTGGACTAGTAGCAATGTGTTCAATTGGACCGATTTTAATTGTGCTACTATTTAGTTTTTTAACTCAAGGAGACATGGTTTATAAATATAATATTTCAAACGAAATAAAAGATTTTGGTCAATTGTATGAATCATATATTAATCAAATTATACCAACATTAAAAGAAGTAAGCTTATCTTTATTACCGATTTTAGTGCTTTTCATTATATATAATTTAATAACTAGAAGAATTAAGAAAAACAAATTAAAACAAATTATTGTTGGTTTAATTATTACTTTTATAGGTTTATCATTATTCTTTGTTGGAGTTAATGCAGGTTATATGAAAGTTGCATATTTAATTGGTATTAAAATGTTTGAAAATTACGAATATCTATTAATACCACTTGGAATTATAGTAGGACTTGTAATAGTAAAAGCAGAACCAGCAGTTGCAGTTTTAACTAGTCAAATTGAAAAAATAACGCAGGGAAGTGTCTCTAAAAAAGGTGTTAACAATATAATTGCTTGTGGAGTAGCAATTGCTATTACAGTCTCAATAATTCGAGTTCTAACAGGAATCCCGATTATTTGGTTTTTAGCAGGCGGATATTTACTAGCTATTCTATTAATGTTTATAACACCCAAAATATTTACCATGATTGCATTTGATTCTGGTGGAGCTGTATCTGGACCAATGACAACATCATTTCTTTTACCACTTATAATAGGTATATGCTATCAAAAAGGTGGAAATGTAATGACTGATGCTTTTGGACTAGTCGCTTTAGTAGCTCTATCACCACTACTTACAATTCAAGCGTTTGGAGCAATCTATTCATTAAAAACAAGACATGTTATTGATATTAATGATCTTGATGAAAGTATTGTTGAATATGACTGGAGGTGTGCATCATGAATATGAGTTTACTTATGATAATTGCACCTACTATATTGGAACATAAATACTTAGAAGTACTTAATAAATATAAAGTAAAATTTAAAGCAATTACATATGGCAAAGGAACCGCATCATCAAGTATGCTTGAATATTTTGGCTTAAATGAAGTCGATAAAATCGTCATATTTGCAGTATTACCAAAAGTAATGGGTAAACATATATTAAGATATACAAAATCAAAAATAAAGATAAATGAACCAGGTAGTGGGATTGCATTTACAATTCCAGTATCAAGCTCAACTGGCTATATGCTAGATCTTTATAGAAATATAAAATTGGAGGATTTTGAAATGAAAGAGGAAGTAAAACATTTAATTATTACAATTACTAATGAAGGCTTTGCCGAAACTGTCATGAATGCTGCTAAAAAAGCTGGTGCAACAGGTGGCACAACAATCAACGGTCGTGGCCTTGAAACTGAAAAAATAGTTAAGTTTTTAGGTATCTCAATTGAACCTGAAAAAGACATTGTTTTAATTCTTACTGATGAGGATAAAAAGACTCCAATCATGAATGAAATTGTTGACTCTTGTGGACTAAAAACGCCAGGAGCTGGTATCTGTTTTTCACTTCCTGTTGAAAATGTTGCGGGACTTATGGATGAATTAGAAAAAAAGTAGACATCTACTTTTTTTTATGCTATACTATAATCGAATTTTATCAAGAATGAGGGAGAGAATTAGCTCTATGAACTCATACCAACCTGCTTTAAGTAAGGTGGTAAAGCTAATATCGATGAAAGAGATAATGCTAACTAAAACTCTTTCAGAGTTTTTTATTTTTGATAAAAAAAGGGAGGAGTTTTTATGAGATATTTATTTACGAGTGAAGCAGTTACAGAAGGGCATCCGGATAAAATATGTGACAAAATAAGCGACTATATTTTAGATGCTGCTTTGAGGGAAGACAAAAATAGTAAAATGGCAGTTGAGGCAACTATTAAGGATGATTTAATTCTTATCTATGGTGAAGCAAATACAAAAGCCAATTTAAATTATGAAGCACTGGCAAAACATGTGCTTAAAGATATCGGATACAATGAAGAATATCATGTAATTGTTAAAGTTAGCAAGCAATCTACTGAAATTAATAATTGTGTTGATGCAGAAGAAATAAAAGCAGGTGATCAAGGAATAATGTTTGGTTACGCTTGCAAAGAGACAAAGGAATTGATGCCTTTACCAATTATGCTTGCAAATAATCTTGCAAGAAAACTTGCAGAAGTTAGAAAAAATGATAAGAATTCATTTTTGATGCCAGATGGTAAAACTCAAGTAACAGTTGAATATGAGAATGATAAACCTGTTAGAGTTGATACTATTATAATTGCATCTCAACATAAGGAATCTGTTAGTCAAGAAGAATTAAAAAAATATATTATTAAAGAAGTTATTAACAAAGTTGTACCTAAAGAGTTGATGGATGAAAAAACTAAAGTTTTAGTTAACACCAGTGGTAGTTTTATTGTAGGAGGCTCTTTTGGTGATAGTGGAACTACAGGACGTAAGATAATTGTTGATACATATGGTGGTAGAGCTCATATCGGAGGTGGGTGCTTTAGCAGTAAAGATCCATCAAAAGTTGATCGTAGTGCTGCTTATTATGCAAGATATGTTGCTAAAAATGTAGTTGCTAAAAACCTTGCAGACAGATTTGAAATCGAATTAAGTTATGCCATCGGCAAAAGTGAACCGATTTCAATTTCGATAGATGCATATAATACAAACCATGTGTCATTAGAAGAAATAATGGATTATATCAAAACTAATTTTAATTTTCGTGTAAGTAACATAATTAATGAATTAGATTTACAAAAACCTATTTATTATGACCTAGCTGCTTATGGGCATTTTGGTCGAGAAGAGTATAAATGGGAACAAATAAAGTAAGAAAATTGAAAAATAATTACATATTTGTAAAGAATTGTACAAACAAAAAAGAGAAATAATTCTCTTTTTTATTTTAAAAACATTTTATTTAATAATGTTGTATTAAATGAATTTCTAAATATTAATCATAAAGTTTTCTTGCAAAAAAATTACTATTGTATTATAATTTACTTGGTGACTATTTATGAAGAATAAAGAAGAAGCACTTAAACTTTTAAAGAAAATGGAAACAGGAGACTGTTTTTTATCCTATCAAGAAATAGCCGATATAACAGGATATCATGTTAAATATATCTTTAAATTAAAAAAAGATATAAAAGAAAATAAGTTTTCACTTGAACATGGTAATAAAAATAAAAAACCAGTTAATGCTTTGAGTGAAGCTGAAAAAGAAAAAATAATTAATTTGTATAAAAGAAGCAATGCAAGCATTAGAAAATTTTGTAAATTTTATAATACTCGAAGTTATTCTTGTATATATAATTTAGTAAAAGATATAAAAAAAGATTAATATCTTTTTTTTGTACCTAAAAAATGGTATTATTATAATGGTGAATGATATGGATAATAGGGATAATTCTAACGAAATAGGTACAACAATATTAATTATTATAGTAATAATTGCAATAATTTTTGTAATATTTTTGTTGTTAGGTACTCCAAGCAGTGGAAAATTATCTTGTAATGCAGTTTTAGTTAACAGTTTACCAACAAATGCTGATGTTAAGATACGTGTTACTGCGAATGGTGAAAACGCAACTGTTCAGACTAATGAAGGTGTAAACACAAATCAAACAATCTATGAAGCAGTCGTAAGTCAAAATGGTACATATACTTTTTTTGCAACAGATGGCAAATCAAAAGAAAGCTGTACAGCGAGTGTAACAAATATTGATAAAAATCCTCCTACAGGATCAATTAGCATAGATAGTAAAGAACGAGACCTCGCAGCAAAATTAACAATAAAGGCATCTGATGATATTGGATTAGCATCTGATGCATATTCATGGGATAAAAAGAATTGGTCTAATAAAAATACTTTAATAGTAAGTAGCAATGGTAAGTACATAGGTTATGTAAGAGATAGAGCTGGAAACATAACAGCTTTAAGCTATACAGTTAATAGTATTGGGAATCCTACTGTTACAAGAAAAATAGATATGTATACAAATACAAGCAAAACATTAGTAGTAGATGAAGGAACAGTTAAAACATGGCAAAGTAATAATAGTAATGTTGTTACTGTTGATCAAAAAGGAAAAATAACTGCCAAAATAGCAGGAACGGCAACTGTTACAGCAACTTTAACTAATGGAGATCTATATGAATTTGTCATAAAAGTGACTAAGACTAATGTTAAAAGTATTACATTAAATCAAACAAGTATTAAAATTAAGCCAAAAGGCAAAGCAACTTTATCAATTTCTAAAATTGAACCTTCAAATGCTTCTTGCGATAGTATTAATTGGAGTTCGAATAATACTAAAGTTGCAACAGTTAATGCAGGATCAGTTACGGGCGTTGCAGATGGCACTGCCAAGATAACTGTTACTTGCGATGGAGTAAGTGCAACTGCGACAATAACAGTTAAATCGACAGAAGCACCAATTGTTCCAACTTCAGCAAATATTAAATATGAAGGCGAAACATTAAAATATTATGTTCAAAATAAATCAAGTTATTATTTAACATATATTTGGATGGCGGATCCATATAATCAAATTAAAAAACTTGATTCAAATACAGCAAAATATGGGAAAATAATGACAGATAGTGAGCTTGCAAGTGCTGGTAAATCTCCTGTCAGGGCGACTGTTGGAGAAATGATGAATTCATATATTTCACATGGCATGATTTCATCATCAAAAGCAGCAATAGGCTATAATGCAAGTGGATTTTATGTAAAAGGTGCTTGGGAACCACCAAGCGATTTCTATCATAACCGTTCAAGTAGTTGGGTTGTCTTAATTGATGGAAAAGTTACTCGAAAAAGAATAACTGAAAGTGATGGCCCTGGAAGAACTATAATTGGGATTGACTCAAATGGAGATTTAAAAATTTATGGTAATGCTAAAAATCCTAATGATAGAGAGAAATTATATAATGCAATAATGGCTGACAAAACCAAAAACACATGGGATTTTGATCCACTATTAGTTAAAAACGGCCAAGTAAATTCATGGAAGAAAGAAATGGCTCAAAGACAAGTAATTTGCCAAGTCAATTCAAACAACTATATTATGTTTACAACTATATATAATGCTTGTTATGCAGATATGGCTGATCTACTTGTAAAACTTGGTTGTAAAACAGCCTTCAATTTAGATGGTGGAGGTTCGACTAGTTTATTTTATAAAAAACCAGGTCAAACAACTGTTACTAGAGTAAAATGCTCTGATGGTAGTAATCGCGACTCATGTCGCTCAATAGTAGAGGGGATATACTTTGTTGAAAAGTAGAAAATTGCTTTTTCTATGAAAACATTGTATAATTTTGGTGTGATTTAAGATGAATATAAAAATATATGAAGGTTTAAAAAAATTAAATAATAGACATCCAATATTGGTAAGAGGTGGAGCAATTGTTGCGACTGTTATATTGATTATTACACTTATAACATCAATGCCAAAAAAACAAGGTACAGAACAAGTATTTCCAACAATGCCTCCAAAAATCGAACAGAGGGCAACTCCAACTCCGGCAACACCAACACCAGCGCCAGTGCATTATGATGGTTTTGATATTAAAATTGGTCAAGGAACAAGAATGCGTTTAGAGCCTTCTCAAGATGGTGCTTATGTTGAAACAATAAGCGGAGACAATCGTGGTAATTTAATTGCAATCGATGGTGAATATGCTTTAGTAAGCCACCGCAATCCTGGAGATAGTTATACACGCCTTGGATATGTTCCAGGTGAAAGTGTTGTAACATTGTCTGGGAATAAAGTATATCCAGAAGCTAATACTGATAAAAAATATGTACATTTCACTGCTAACAACGTTAGAATTCGTAACGAAATGAATACTAGTCCAGAAGCACGAAACATTTTAACAACTGCTAAAAAAGGTGACTACGCTAGAGTAATTGGTGTTGTTCGTGGAGCTGAATGGTCAAATGAAACATGGTATGTTGTTACATATGGAAATTATATTGGATATATGCTTGGTGAAAATGGAACTTTCATTAGTGAAGAAGAAATGCAAGAACTAGTAACTCGTGGGGAAGACTATATTAGAATTACTGGTACGCAAGTAAACTTTAGAGCTCAACCTTCAATGAATGGCGAAGTTTTAACACAATTAAATAGTGGAGCTAAACTAAAAATAATTGCTGATGAAGGTGAATGGTATCGTGTTAGTCTTAATGGGGTAGAAGGATACATTAGTAAGTCGTTAAAATGCATCGAAATTGTTAATGAAAAATTGGTTCCAAGAGGAATAACTAATTTAAATTTCAATACTGAAGCTCATATGACAAGATAATATTAAAAAAGAGAAAAAAATATTTCTCTTTTTTTGTTTTAAAAAATACTAAATATAGTTTTTTTATAAATTTTATTGTATAATTATTTTAGAATAGAGGGATTGCGATGATATTTAGAAGGCCGGACGCTTTTATAATAAAACACATTAAAATAATTCACGCAATAATTCTATTAGGAATAGGATATTTATTATATAAAACAAACGAAATAAGTGTTATTTATGATAGAGTTGCAAAAGCAAAATCAATAATTGGGCAAACGTATGCATCAGATACCTATGGTGCGCTTATGTATATTGTTTTAGTTTTATGTTTGATAGCAGTAATAACAATTATGGTTTTGCTAATAAAGAGGAAAAAAAGATTTGTTTTTTATTTGGCAACAATTTTACTTTTAGGCTTCATGTTTGTTTTTTATATTCTTTCATATGTTAACATTCGCGAAATGCAACAAACAAATGTAGCAGCACCAAAGTATTTGGCATATGGCGATGTATCAAGAATGCTATTTTATACTCATAGCGTTTTTACTTTTGCGTGGCTATTTAAAGCAACTGGATTCAATATTAAAACATTCTCATTTGATGGAATCTCATATGATCTAGAATTAGATGATGGTGATGATGAAGAAATCGAGTTTAATTTAGAAATTGACGGCAATGAATTAAAAACAAAACGAAGAAGAAAAATTAGAAATTTGAAATATTTATATTTTGAAAATATATGGAAAATCAATATAATTGGATGTTTGATTCTGGCAATTTTGTTTGTTGTCGTTCAAATGATTATAAAAGCTAATCAACCAGTTTATTATGAATTAGGCAATGAATTAAAAACACGAAATTATAACATTGTTGTCACTGACGCTTATGTAACTTGCTATGACTATTTAGGCAAACGAATCGATGGCAATAATAGTTTTGTAGTATTAAAATTTAAAATCAAAAAGAATAACGAACAAGAATATACTTTTGATGATGCATATATCAGCGTAATAGTTAATGGTAAAAATTATTATGCGAACCCAAAATATTATGAATATTTTACTGATTTAGGTATTGCATATAAAGATCAAAAATTATCACAGGAATATGAAGATTACTATCTTGCTTATAATGTTCCATATGAGTTTTCAAATGAAGAAATATTGATAAAAATAGCAAGTAATTTTGATTACACAGTGAATAGATATACTTACTATGAAATAAAAACAGGATATAACCGATTAAATAATGCAGAAGTTACAAAAGATTTTAAATTAAATGACGAAATGAATGTTGAGGCTTATGGCGTAAAAACAAAAGTTATTGTAAGTGATTTTGCAGTAAAGGATAAATTTAAAATCACATCTAATGCAGAAATAAATAAGAAAATATATAGTTTAAATGAATATATAACTCCAACTGCTGAAGATAATGAAGATAAAGCAATAATGAGAATTAACTATGAAGAAACATTTGTTGATAATAATAAAGTTAACTTTGCTACAATACTTATGAAGTATGCTATAATAGAGTATGAAATAGATAATAATAAGAAGGAAGGTTATTTCTACTCTTTCATTTCACCAAAATTATCAAAAGAACCTAATACATATTATGTACAAGTTTCTAAAGATGTTTTGAAAGGGACAAATAGAAATATCAGAATTAAAATAAGAAACCAAGTATTTAATTATAAGCTTGATTAAGGAGAAACTTATGAAAAAGAAAATACTATTATCGTTATTATTAATTACGCTTATGATTCCGTTTAGAGCGATGGCTGCAACTTATAGTGCAGATATAACTGGAGTTAAAGTACCTCCAAGCAGTGGCTCTGGTGGTGCAAAATGTACAGCAACTAATTACTATGTTGGATACTATACAGAAGCTTACGCTTTACAAGGAATAAGAGTTACATTCTATGATGAAGAAGATAAGCAAGTAGGAAATACAGTTGATGTATGGAACTGGGGAGATGCTTTTTACTATGCGAGAAACTATAAAAATTTAGGTGAAGCAGAGGGATTTATCCATTACTCCAAAACAGCTAATCATAGTAGATATTATTATTCGCGTGTTGATTATTCAAAAGGTAAAAGTTTTGAAGTAGATGGTGGAACATATCATTTCTATTTTGATAAAACAGCCGCAAGTAAAATTGAATATGGTGTGAAAAATCGTAAGCGCTTTGTCTCTAGTGGACCATTATTTTATTCGTTACAAGATGCTAATAAAACTCTTATGCGAGCATATTTGCTAAATCCTGATGTAATGAGAAGATATATGAAAATAGCTAGAGCAGACGGATTACTTGATATTGAAGTGGGAAATTACGTAATGGTATTAGAACCAGTTGTTCAAATATCTGCTTGTGTTAGAGGAACATATGCAGGTGCATTTACTTCAACTGAGGTAGGTAAACTTTGGGAACGCAAGAGTATCGGAATTAATAACACATTAAAAACAGTTCCGGGATGGTTAGCTCTTAGTAAAGATACAGTAGTTGCAGGAGTAAAATATACAAAAACAGATGTGCTTGATGCAAAAGGAAACCCAAAAGGGTTCTTAGGAAACGAATTTGGTGGAAATACTGGAGTTGGAATATCAGTTATTAATGGTACAGAAGTTTGTGAACCAAATTGTAAAATTCCAGAAACAACATATAAAATAGTTTATCGTACAGTTGATTTGGCTAATCCATTCTTAGGAATAGATGGTAAAAAAAGAACGTTATCAGAAGATAGCAACTGGTATGGAAAAGAAGGAAATATTGATGCTAGAATATATCAAAAAACTCCTTTATATAGTATTAAACTAACTCCAGCTACTATCAAGGCAATTAGAAATGATAATAAGAGCATTAAATATACTGCTATAATGGCAAAATATAGTGCAACATCTAAATTCAAAGATTCAGCTTTCAAGAAAAAATTTGGTCTTTAAGGAGAAAAAATGAAAAAGGCAAAAATTATAATAATTTTATTGTTAATCATTAATATTAATTTTGTTTCAGCAATGAATCATGACACTAATGTAGTTGGAACTGTAGTACTTCCTAGTAAGAGTTCATCAGCATCTGATAAGTCGTGTCCAACAGGTGCATACTATTTAGGTGGCCAAAATACAAGACTAGGTGGCAAAGATCAATTGCTTGGATTAAGAGTTAGTTTTTATGATATAAATGGAAAACAACTCGGAAACACAATTGATGTATGGAATAAGGAAAAAGCTGCTACTAATAATACGTGGAAAGCAGTTGATAGTAATAATGCAGATGCTAAATTAGCAAGTGCCAATGGATTTGAATATTACTCAATTAATATAAATCATGCCCATGGTCTCCCGTCAAGAATAGATTATCATGAAAAACCATCAATTTTCACTCTATCTGGTGGCACATATTACTATTATTATGATAAAACTGCGACAGGTTATCAACTTATGTATACGGCTGATGGAGCATCTGCTATGAAAGCATATCTTTCAACGGCTGAAGTTGTGCAAAGATATATGAATATAGCAAAAGTAACAGGAATTGATAGCTTAAATCCAGATTATACAATGGTTATTGAAGTTCTTGTTAGAGTTGTAGCGTGTGGGAAAGGAAAGCTAGGTGGAATATATACTGCAGCAGATTTTGGAAGCCTAGTTCGTTCAAATACATATATCAACAATTATAACTTGAGATGTAATGTAGTTAAATATCTTTCGCTTGAAGCCGACGGAAATATAGGAAAAATAGAATTCAAAAAAACAAATTTATCTGCAAAAAAATGTGGTTATGGTATTGGAAATTATACTCCTGACGAAGTAACAACATCTAACTTTGGTGTTGGTATGGGATTCATCCATGGTTGGGATGTTTGTGGTGATAGGTGTAATAAAGGATACTATAAAATAGTTTATCGTACAGTTGATTTGGCTAATCCATTCTTAGGAATAAATGGTAAAAAAAGAACGTTATCAAAAGATAGCAACTGGTATGGAAAAGAAGGAAATATTGATGCAAAAATATATCAAAAGACTCCTTTATATAGTATTAAACTAACCCCGGCTACTATTAAAGCTATTAGAAATGATAACAAGAATATTAAATATGCTAATATAATGGCAAAATATAGTGCAACATCTAAATTTAAAGATTCAGCTTTCAAGAAGAAATTTGGCCTATAATAAGACAAAAATATTGAAAACAGAACAATCGAATGTTATAATTATATATAATAGGTGATGGTATGAAAAAATGTATAAAGTATATGCTTGTTCTGCTATCACTTTTGCCATTTCTTGTATCGGCAAAAGACTGTGATTGGGGAGAAGAAGCCGAAAAAAGAAACTTAGCAAGAAATATCAGTTGGGCATATGAATATTATTTAGTAAAAAATGAGATGCGCTTTAACATAATAGTTAGCAATCTCTATGAAGATTTATATATAATTGATACATCAACAAGTAAAAAATATACAAAATCGGAATTTGTGATAGAAAATTTAGCTGACAATCAAAAATTAAGCTTTGAGATTTATTCAAAGGAATGCAACGATAGAAATGTTGGTTCAAAGGATATTGCTCTCCCAAAATATAATAAGTACTATGGTACAAAGTATTGTGAGGGTATAAGTGAATTTTCTTCTTGTAGGAAATGGCAGACATTAAGTGCTTCAATCACTGAAGAAGTACTAAAAAAACAAACAGACGAATATCGTGAGAGTTTAAAAAAACCAGACGTAAAAGTAATAGAATATGAATCAAACGCTACTTATTTTTACATTTTTGCTGGCCTTGCCTTGTTTGGATTAACTTTGTTATTAATATTTATAGTTCGTGAAAAGCACGAAAAAGACTTTATCTGAGAGGTGATTAAAAAGTGAAAGAGTCTATGTGGGGATATTTGGTAATTGTAATAGGTATTGTATTAATATTTGTTATATTCTTTTTTCAAAATGTAACTAATACAGATGAACACAATATGGTATTACTAAAAGAAGTTACTGAGGCATCAATGAATGATGCGGTTGATTGGGACGCTTATAAAAAAGATGGTACTGTCCAAATAAGCGAAGCTGCATTTGTCGAAAGTTTTATAAGAAGATTTGCAGAGAATGCTCAATTAAGTTCAACATATAAGATTGATTTTTACAAAATTCAAACTAATCCACCACTCGTTAATATAAGAGTTTTGAGTAGTGAAGCAACGGATTCTGTTGGCTATCACGGGGAATATACATTAACAAATTCAATAAATGCGATTTTGGAAACTGATCCAACAAGACCAGTTACAAATATAAAATAATAAGGAGGAATAAAAATGAATCAAAATCCTAATGGTCCAACAAATCCAAGTGGACAACAAAATTTAAATCAACATCCAGTTCAGCCAAACAATGCTGGACCTGTAGCAAACAACAATTTTACTGCAAATAATGTTGGCCCAGCACCACAACCAAAAGTTAATAATGCTAGCCAATTTATCAAAGAAGGGAATAAACCTGCGCCAGTCAAAAAGAAAAAAGGTTTTTTAAGTAGAGAACTTGTAACAATTCTTGGCGTTTTAGCAATTGTTGCAATTTTATATTTTACTTATAATTATCAATTAAATAAAAATTTAGAAATTGTAAGTAGTGTACCAGTTGCAAAAGAAAGAATTAAAGCTGGAACAAGAATTACAGAAGAACACATTGAATATATTGATGTTCCTGCTTCAACTTTAAGAACTGTTAAGGCAGTTACTAACGCTGAAGAAATAATTGGAAAATATGTTAATTATGACACAATTATTCCAGCAAATTCACTTTTCTATTCTGAAGCATTATCTTCAACTAATACTGCACCAAACTCAATTTTTAAAGATTTAATTGAACAAGATGCAGCAATTATGATAAATGTAGATTTAGAAAAAACATATGGTAATTCAATTATGCCAGGCGACGTAGTTGATATTTATGTTGACGCGCAAAATACAACAAGAAGTGGAAATGTAGAATATATAACCGGACCACTTGTAACAGGTGCTAAAGTATTAGCAGTTCTAGATGCAAATGGTAACAATGTATTTGCTGATCATGAAAACAAATTATATCCATCATATTTTGTCTTTACTCTAGATAGTGAAATTATTAAATTAATTAGAAAAGCACAAAAATTAGAAGCATCTGAGTATTCAATGTCAATTTACCCTGTAGTAGATGGAAAAACATATAAAGGTAATTCAGTAACTCAAGTTAATCATAGTCAAATTGAAGACTTAATTAAAAATGCTACTGTAGAAATAAGAGATAATAATTAATGGATGATTTATTTGGTCAAATAGATTTCGGTTCATTAGATGTATACTTAAAAAATGATGATGTAACCGATATTTCCTATACTAATAATGGCCAACTTTGGATCAAAACATTATCCAAAGGAATCTACAGGGAAGAAAATAAAGACGTAACTAATGCGTTGATGGAAAAAATAGCTTTCCAGTGTTCTAATATAATGGGTAAAACATTTAACTCTGCAAGCCCGTTCTTAGATGCTGAAGGCTCTGAAATTCGTCTTAATTTTGTACATGACTCTGTTGCTAAAAACGGCATTGCATGTGTAATAAGAAAGACACCTGCTAAGATTCGTTTACAAAAAGAAAAAATATTAGCAGACAATTATATTTCACTAGATATTCACGAACTTTTAATGAAGGCAATTCAAGGACATTGCAACATTATAGTTTGTGGAGAAACTGGTTCTGGTAAAACAGAATTTGTAAAATATCTAGCTTCAAAGATTCGTGAGAATGAAAAAATAATAACTGTAGAAGATACATTAGAACTTCATTTGGATAAGATATTTCCTGAAAGAGATATAGTTGCAATGAAAACAAATAACATTGTATCTTATAGTGATATCTTAGTTACTTGTATGCGTCAAAATCCAAAATGGATTTTACTATCAGAAGTTCGTAGTGCTGAAGCTGTAATGGCAGTTCGTAACTCTATTTCATCAGGACACTACATATTATCAACAATACATGCTGATAAAGCAGCATCTATACCTAACCGTATGTATAGTTTGCTTGAGACCAATCAAGATATCGAACAATTCTTAAAATCTATTTATCGTTACATTCAATTAGGTGTATATATAAGAGGTTATCAAGATCCAAAAACGAAGAGTTTTAAACGTGAAATTGCAGAAGTTACTGAATTCTATGTAGATGAAGATAACAATGCAGTTTATAACACAATTTTTAGAAAATCTTCTACGGGTAAGGTAATTAAAAAAGCGCCATCTAAATATTTAATTGATTATTTAGATGCACAAGGTGTAACTCTAGAAGCCGATGCAATAGTTCCAACTGATGATGAAGGTAATACAGAATCATCTAAGTCTGGTGAAATTGAAGTTAATGATGCAATTGCAAAAAACGGTGGAGTTCAACCTGCAGCAGTTCAAAATAATGCTGCTAATCAAACTGAAGAAGTTTTATTCATGTAAAGGGGTGATATAGTGCCTGCGGTAATATTGGTACTAATAGCGTTCATTTTGCTATATTTGTTTGTTAATTGGCAAAGTTCTGGACGTGGTGTTTATAATACAATTGTAGATGCCGTTGGGGTTGCCTATGAGAAATATGCCCCTTATTCATTTAAACAAATTCGTGAAAAAATCAAACAATTAGGTCAAGAATATACTGTTAGGCAGTATACGACTCAAATTATTCTATATTCTGGCTGTGCAGCTGTTATTTCATACTTTTATTTTTACAATATAATAATTAGTTTGATATATGCACTAGCAGCAATATGTGTGGTTCCATATCTATCATATTTACGTTGTAAAAGATTATATAGTGAATTTATCTTTGAACAAATTCAAACTTATACAACAAACACAATTATGGAATTTGCAACAACTCAAGCATTTGTAAGAGCAATTGAAGGTGTATATGCATCAGGAGTATTAGAAGATCCTGTTAAGTCAGATGTTAAAGTTATGATTGATTTGGCATATAAAAATGGTTCAATTGAACAATCAATAGAATTCTTTAACGCTAAATATGATTTCTTTATTGTTAAAAATATGCATCAACTTTTCTTACAAATCACAAACGAAGGTTCAAAAGACTCCGCAATGGCACTAGAAAATATGTCATCTGACATTGATATGCTTGTTGAAGCTGTATATCGCGACCGTATGGATAGAGCTGTATTCCACAGGAAATTTATTCAATTCGGTTGTGTACTCTATATTATGGCTTTATTAGTAGAATTCTTAATTGGTATTGACGTTTACATTGCAATGATTAAAGAAAATATATTAGTTAATATTTTGATTCACTTAATATTGATAGGAAACACATATTTCCTTCTAAATGGTGAAAAATATTACAATGAGAATGTAGGTGCTGAATAATGGATTTATTAGTAATAATAGGTATTCCAGCAATTTTAGTTGTCATATTAATTGCAAATGGAGTTTTGACCTCAAAGGGAATGGAAGAAAATATTGCTCCAATATTTAAATTCATGATGGAAAAAGATTATGAATTTCTTCTAAAAATAAAGTATGGAGCAGGAATAGATGTTAATGCATTATATTCAAAAAGACTTATGATATTTGGACTTACAACAGCAATAATGGTATTAGTTTTAGCATTAGCTGGGCAATTATCACTTGTATATTCATTAGCTGCAGTTGCAGTTGGATATTTAATGTTTAAAGATCCATATAACAAATTAAAAAAATATTATAAAAGAAATTTAAACAACATTAATCAAATGTTGCCATACTATTTAAAAAGTTTAGAAATTCTTGTTCAACATTATACTGTGCCTGTTGCAATTGCAAAGTCAATTAATACAGCGCCAATTGTTTTTCAAGAAGGACTAAAACGTTTAATTGCAAGAATTGATGCCGGAGATTCTTCGGTAGATCCATATATGGAATTTGCAAAAACTTATCCAGTACGTGATTCTATGCGTATGATGCGTTTGCTTTATCGATTAGGACTAGGTTCTCAAGATAGTAAGCAAGAGCAACTTGCTTTATTTGCAAGGAATGTTTCAGTTTTACAAAATAAAGCCCGTGAGCAAAAGTATCAAGCGCGTTTAGATACAATGGAAAACAAAACAATGATCATGCTTACATGCACAGGTGGTGGTGTATTAGCACTATTGATGTTTGCAATGTTAACCATGATGAATATTTAATTGAAATTTAGAAAAATTATGATATAATTATTTTAGAAAAGTAGGGTGGTGATTAAATGAAAGAAGCAGCTGGAGAAGCAAACATGACAGTTATTACAATCGTTTTAATTGGTTTAGTTGCAGCAGCAGGAGCAATTTTAATTCCACAATTATTAGGTGGTAGTGCTCAAAAAGGATGTTGTTCATCATATGGTGGTACTTGGGAAAGCGGCCAATGTTATCAATATACTGCATCTGGTAGCAAGACAGTAGTAACAGTAGACCGTTATTATGACGCAGCTAATAAAAAATGTAAGTAATTAAAGGAGTGAGCTTATGTCTGATGCAACTGGACAAGCCGGTTTAATGGGAATAATGCTATCTATTATTGCAATTATAATCGTGCTTTTGGCAGGATCAATCGCATATAGCAAAGCATTCCGAGTTAAAAATCGAATAATTGATGCCATTGAAAAACAAAATGGATATAATAGTATAACAAAGACTAATATTGATAAAACTTTAGGAGATATTGGATATAAAACAATAGATCGTTCAAAGTATTTATCATATTGTCCTACAAATAAATTTGCTGGTTTTGACTTAGAAACAAGTCAATATCCAGGATATTTATATTGTATTTATAAAAAAAGTAGTGGGGAAAAATACTACAAAGTTGTTTCTTTCATGTATTTTGATATTCCATTCATTGGCAGTCATTTGTTGATACCAGTAACAGGTGAAACAAAAGTTCTTTATTCGGGAGATAGTTGGAAAACAGTTGAATAAACTGTTTTTTTTGTGTATAATATTCTTAAAGATAGAGAGTGGTTATATGAAACAAGCTGTTGGTGGCGCATATGTGTATAATATGGTAATTGTTTTTTTACTTGTTGCTTTTGGTTTTTTAATGGCTTCAGTTAGTTATTCAAAAGCATATCGTGTAAGTAAAGGTGTACTTGCCATTATTGAAAATTATTCTGGGTATGCTGGTGCTGGTAGCCCAACAGAAACTGCCATCGCAAGATATTTATCAGGAATGGGATATAATACTGCCCCAATCAAAACTTCTAATTGCCCTACAAGAAAAAATGCTAAAGGTAGTGATAAAAGTGCTTCATGGGCACCATCAGGCATTTGCATATATGAGATGGATAAAACAACTTACAAGGATGAAACCGGAAAAACTAAGACACAATATGTGACTTATGGAGTTATTTCATATATGAGAATTGATTTGCCATTAATTGAACTTATTAAAGTTCCTATTTATGGTGAGACAGAAAAAATATACGTTTTTAATTAAAAGCAATTTTATTGCTTTTTTTGTTGCAAAATAGATACAATTATGTTGTAAAGTATGTTATAATATAATATATATAAAAATAGCAAAAAATAATAGAATAGATGGAGAATGCATATGGACTTTTTTAAAATGCTCGGCTTTATTTTTGAAGATTTCTTCGGTTTTACATTGCCAATATTGTTGCGAAAATTAGTAACTTTTATTGATGGATTAATATATACTGCAGATGCTGAATTATATGATTTAATTGTTAAAATAGCACGTCAGGAAATATTTGGTAAAGGTACTTTAAATGAAGTCGCAGGGAGAGTATATCAACTTTTAGCACTCATAATGGTATTTAGATTAATATTCTTGTTTGTAACATATATTGTAAATCCAGATGATATGCTTGATAAAACAAAAGGTTATCAAAATGTTCTTAAAAAAATGATTATTACTTTAGGTTTAATAATTGTAACACCTTGGGGTTTCCAACAAGCAAGAATTGTGCAACAGTTAATTTTAGAAGAAGGTATAATTGAATATTTTGTATTTGGACAGGGTAATACTGCCAATGTTTCAAGCGGATATGAATTTATGCATACGGTCGGGATTCTTTTTGTAACTCCATATATGTGTACGGATGATTGTAAAACAGTTGCGGGTCAACGAGGAGTGAACAACGCTGATGATAAACTGTGCGAACATGGTAGATGGGACGCTAATATAAGTGTTAATACAGTGAGTGGAAATATTAGCTGTGCCTCTGGGGCTGGCTCTACTTGTACTGCTTTTTGTGGACTTGGTACAGGAGATACAGAGTTTCAAACGGACTCAAATTATGGATCAACATTATTTAAAGCAGCGTATCCTACGGGGGACAAATATGATTTGAGAGCTTTGATGGCACTTGGTGGCGAAGGAAACTGGGAAACCCATACATTTTATGCAAAATATGAATATCCATTTATAGGTACAACATTAGTCGGAATATTCATTGGCTACATGTTAATTGTAATGTGTATTGATATAGCACTTCGAAGTGTTAAACTTTCATTCTATGAACTTATAGCTCCAATTCCGATAGTTTCATATATTGGACCTAAAGATGGAAAAGAAACAATGCTTAATAAGTGGTTTTCACAAGTATTAAAAACTTATGCTGATTTATTTACGCGAATAGCGGGTTTAGAAATAGCAGTATTTTTCATAAATACTCTATTAAAAGATGAAAACTTAATTAAGTCTAGAGAATTCTTTGTTGAATTATTCTTAATATTAGGTGCATTAACTTTTGCTAAGAAGTTACCTGATATATTAAAAGATTTAGGTGTTAAATTTGAAACTGGCAACTTCAATTTGAAGAAAAAATTAGGCGATGATCTTGCGGGACGACGTGCAATTAATGCTGGCCTTGGAGCTGTTGGTGGCATGGCTGCCAATGCTATTCATAAGGCTGCAAATATTGGAAATAGATGGCGAGATCGTGAAACGCGAAAGAATTTGCGCAATGAAGCCTTTAATAATGCAATAGCTAATGGACAAAACCTTGCACAAGCTAGGTGGGCTGCACATCAAGCAGATAGACAATTTAAACGAGATAATGCTTCACAGTATGGTGGTAGTATGCTAGCTGGAGCAGTGCGTGGTGCAGTAAATGGTGCTAAAAATGATAAAGGTGGCTTAACACCAGGTGCAATCGTTGGTGCAGTAAAATCTGGGGCTCACGATGCAGTTGTTGGAAGACAAGAACGTGATCGTGCAATGGAAGCTGGTGCAACCGGATTAGGAAGAGTAGCCGCAGGATTTGAACAATCATTAGGAATTGAAACAACAAGACAAAAAATGGATCGTGTGATGGAAGCAAGAGACAACATTAAAAAAGGTCAAGATGCTTTAGCCGGTCAATTAGATAAAGTCGCATTGAAGAACAATGTTTCAGTAGCTGGATCTGATTTAGGTGGTGGCTTAAGAGCTGCCGCTGGTGTTGGCTATAATAGTATTTTATCTCAAATGAATATTGCTAGAAGCAAAGGGCTAGATCACATAGATGTAGCTGCTGTCGACGCTACAGGACATGCAACAACAAGAAGAGTTGATATTACTGAGTTTGAGGGAATTACCAAAAAAATGCAAGAACACGCATACAACAATATTCTTGCAGGTACGGCTACAACTACAACAGGTGATGCGGTTGAACGCGACGCTGAAGCCGATGCTATGTTTGAAGGATTACAAAGAACTATTACACACTCTTCTGACAGAGTTGTCAGAGATGCATATGACCCAACAAAAGGTGGATTTACACGTATTTCGGATGCATCTAAAGCTGGACAAGTTCAGAGTTCTATTGATCGAAATAGTGAGGGTTATAGAAGGGCCACTGCTAACGAAATGAATGCCAAAAAATCTGGCGATGGAGGTAAAAAATAATGAATGGAAGATTTTTAATACCGGCGAACTCCAAAAAATCTATGTTGATATTTGGACTTTTCAACGGGCTTGATTTAATAATATTTTCAGTTGGAGCAGGAACATCATTACTATTATTAATGGTAGTTGGTCCGAGCGAAGCATTAGATACGTTTATTGTTTTAATCCCTGCATTAGTTGCAATTTTGTTGGTATCACCGATACCTAACTATCACAATGTTCGGACGATTATAAAATCAATATGGGAATTTTTTACAAATAGACAAGTATTTGTATGGAAAGGATGGTGTGTAAAAGATGCCTTCAACGACGAACCAGACAAGAAGTAAATATACTGAGGATTTCTTACCAGTTAAAGAAATAGCAAACAACTGCATTCTTTTGAACACAAAGGAAAAAGTAACTGGTGTAAAAATAATGCCAAAAAACATATTCATCATGGGACCTGAAATGATGAACTCAGTAATTAGTAATTTAAGAGTTGTTTACAACTTAATTGATTATGAGTTCTGGATTATATCTGCAGATAGACCTGTTGATATAAGCGTTTATATGTCGCAGTTGGAACTTGCATATCAAAATGAAACCGATCCTGTGCGCAAAAAATTAATTATGCAGGATATGCGAAAAGGTGAACAATTTATGCAAAATGATGTAGTAGATACAGAGTTTTACTTATTGTTTAAAGAAAAAAATGATGAAACAATTCAAAAACGAATTAGAAATTTAATTAATAACTTTGCTAATGCTGGTTTAGCAACAAGACAAGTAAGCAATGAAGATTTACGAGTATTACTCGATAATTTCTTCAATGCAGGAAAAACCACTAAGTTTGGGACGGTGATGTCATAATGGCTAATTTAAAAGCAGAATTAGCCCCAAAGGGGTTACAATTTAAACCAGCAGAATTTATTATTAGTGATCAATGGGCAACTATAATGACAGTTATTTCATATCCGAAATATATTGATCCAGGTTACTTATCATCACTAACAAGTATTCCAGGGATAAAGGTTATCATTAAACATATTCCATTACCTTTTAGTGTAATCAGCAAGATGTTAAATAAAGAAATAGCTGATTTAAAGCAAAGATATCAAGAAGAAAATGATAAAACAATTCAAGAAAGAATTCGTCAAGACTACGAATCTTTGGAATATTTCATTCAAATGATAGCTGCTAATCAATCTAACATATTTGATTTTCAAATGCATGTAATGTTAACAGCTGATACTCAAGAACAATTGCAAAACAAAAAAATGCAATTAAAGAATTATTTAGAATCAATGGAATTGAAAGCTATTCCACTTAGATTTGAACAAGAGAAGGTTTTAAAATCAATTGTTCCAATCTTCCCTAAACAACATGATATTGAAGATAGAATTGGAGTTCCAATTCCATCTCCAACAATTGCAGCAATGTATCCTTTCATTTTTGATAGTATAAAGGATGCTGGAATGGCAACATTATTCGGAGTAGACTTCTCCGGTGGTGTAATTCTATTTAACCAATTCTTATATCAAATTAAGAAAGAACATAACCGAAATAATGCTAATATGATTATTTTAGGCACATCAGGTAGTGGTAAATCTACTGCTGCTAAAATACTTTTACGTGCAAACATAAGAAATAATCACCAACTAGTATGTATTGACCCAGAAGGTGAACTTGAAGACATGGTTAGAGTCTTTAATGGAGATTTCATCAACTTGGGTAAAGGTGGCGAATTCGGTATGATAAACCCACTTGAAATAGTTGTTGATAGTGATGAAGATGAACAAATTTCAGGTTCTGGATTTGCAATTTTAACAAGAACTTTGCAAACATTAAAAGCATTTATGAAATACTATGCTCCAGACATTGAAGATGATGTATTAACATTATTTAGTGAAGTAGTTCAAGAAACATATGCACGTTTTGGTATTAATCATCAAAGTGATTTTAGCAAATTTACTTCTGAAGATTATCCAACATTAGCAGATGTTTATGAAACAATCAGAGGTCGTTTGATGTCAATGACTGATAGAACTCATGAAAAAGACATTATGGAACGATTAGAATTAAAAGTAAGACCTCTTGTAAGAGAATTAAAGTATTATTTCTCAGGACACACTACAATTAAAACAAACAGTAGATTTATTGTATTTAATATTCGTGAAGTTATGAACGCTGATGAGAATGTAAGAAATGCACTTTTCTTCAACATATTAAAATATGCGTGGAGCTTAACTTTAGATAGAACTGTTAATACTATATTAATGGTAGATGAAGCTCATGTTCTTTTAGGAAGTAATAATACTTTAGGTGCTGATTTCTTAGCACAAATTCAAAGACGTTCTCGTAAATATAATACCGGAACAATAATTATCACACAGCAACCTAGTGACTTTAGTGATCCATCAGTAATTACTCAAGGTAAAGCAATATTTGATAATGCTTCTTATTACTTGGTAATGGGATTAAAGAAACAAGCTGTTGAGGATTTAGCTCGTTTAATTGATTTAAATGAGAGTGAACAGGATAGTATAAAGAGATATTCACAAGGAGAAGCCTTGTTTGTTTGTGGAAGCAGACGTATGCGTATAAATGTTATCGCGACTGAAGAAGAATTAGATTCATTCGGTCGAGGTGGCGGACTATAATTTAAAAGAATGGTGGTGATAACATGGCTTCAAAAGATAATAGATTCTCTCAAACCGGAGGCGGAGCCATGTTAACACCAGATACTAAAGCTCAGCCTTCTTTTGATAATGAGAAGTTTCATGAGCATGAGATGCAAAGGCAAAATCCGGCTCAAAGCCAGGCAGAGAATACAGATGATTCAGAAAATCCAAATGATGGTTCAGAATTAGACGAAAACGGCCAAAAAAAAGAAAATCTCGAAGATAAAGCCGTAAAAGAAGGAGCAAAATTAGCTTTAGAAGGTGCAGGTGTTCCAGGACCAGCTGCAAAAGAGATTGTTGATAAAGCAGAAGCCAATGGTACTCTTGCTAAATTAGTTAATACCATTAAAGCAAAGAAAGCTTCAATTATAGCAGGAATCATATCTGCACTATCTCCAATATTTCTTGCTGTAGGCCAATTGCTCTTGATGGGGATTTTGATTTTTGCTGCAGCTGGAGTAGTTATTGAAAGATTTGGTTTCATTATAAAATTACTTTCATTTGATGAAGCTGCAATTGTAGAATTTTTAAATGAAGCAGGTACGGACCTAATAAGTGGTACATATATATTCCAAGTATATTTATCAGTATCACTTCCTAACCATGATTATATTGATAAGCAGATACAGGGATTATCTGGCGATGAAGAAGAAAAAACCAGGAAAGCGGAAATAGAAAGATTAAGTAAGATTAATGCAGGGATATTATCTCCAGTATATACTTATGATACAACATATATTGGAGACAATAAAAAAACAATAAGCGAAATTTTTAATTTTAGTAGTTTCGATGATTTTGTGGCAAAAGTTCCAAAACTTTTGAGTGACGATATTCCTGCTTTTTTTGCACAAGGAGACATTTTTAGGCAAACAGCGGAGGATGCGTGCATTCTTGCATTTGCAGGACTTTCTAAGAACGGACAATCATATTATCAATCATTGCGAAGTACTACTAGTGAACTTACACAAAGCGATTATGAAGAAGCAGTTAGAACAATAACTGCAAGCGGTGGAGCGTGCAATGGTTATGAAGGACTCGCAAACAAATTTAACATTTCAAGTTTATCTATTGATACTAGTAGTGTGGAAAATTTTTTCAAAAGTCTAATTGAGGCGCCAGCCAACATTTATCATAATTTAATTTTAAATGAACAAAATCCACTTAATGATAGGATTAGGGTGGCAAATGACTATCAATTTGATGAAGCAACATATAAACACTTTTTAGAAAATTACTATTATGGACTTCGATATAATAGTTTAGTCAAAGACGATGGAGGCAATGCAACTCCAGAGATCAAGAGAACTTTTATTGATGATGCAGTTTCACAACTTGGAATCTATGAATCAGCAGCAGCAGATGGATTAGAACAATATTATGAAAATCTTAGTGGTGGCGGGCTTGATGCTACTATAATTGATAGCTTAGGTCCTATATATGGTGAATCAAAATGTGCTGTCTTAGAAGAATATAATCCATTGACACATGAGTATGTCGTTAGCAAGAATATAGATGGTGATGAAATATATAGTGTTAGTGATGGTGAAGTAGTTGAAGTTATATATAGTGGCGAAAATATATATTCTAAATACGATTCTAAATCAGGAAAATGTTTATGTGATGGAGTTGAATGCGAAAACTCAAATGGTTCACAAATAAAGATAAAATTTACTTATGATGAAGTTGAATATATGGCAATTTATTCTAATTTAGCTGAAATCCGCGTTGATGTAGGAGATCAGATTAAAAAAGGAGATGTCATTGCAACTGAAGGAAATAGTGGATGTACAAACACTAAGAAAACGACATTCAAATTGATCAGTGAAAATGGAATAAGTTATAACACAAATGAGCTTGTTCAAAATTGTAGTAGTTTTACAAACACAGCAAATTTATGTAATTTTCAAAATATTAAAATAAATTTACATGATTGTAATGATGAATTAATTAAGACTATGCCATTTTATGATTATGTTAAAGAAGAAATTTATAATAATTTTAAAGATGGTATAGATGATGTAGAATTCTTAAAAGCTGCAACATTAATAACTACTACTAAAACATTAAATGAAAACAATTATATGATTGGTACTACAGAAATAGATATTAAAAAATGTAATTACCAAGAAATAAAAATAACTGAAAAAGAATATGAAAAACTTGATCAAGCTGTTAGTACTACAATGGGACAAGTACTTACATATGCTAATAAGTTTGCAAATGTAAAATATTCAAACACTTGTACAAGAACAGAAAAAGATAAAAATGCTAATGCTGTTTATAATGAACTATGTATAACTGAAGCAATAAAATTAAGTAATGCAAAAACATATAAGGAAGTATTAAAAATTTATTATCCAAGTTTTAATATTAATGAAAATTATTGCAACGAATATGCGTCTAGAGTAAATGCATATTCCATAAAAAATGATAAAGATAATTTAGTCGAAAGTTCATATTCTTTTGGAGAAATTGAAAGAATAAATAGAAATTTAAAAAATAAAATCGAGGATGCTAAATATGGTACGAGAGCAGGAGTAGTAGAAGCTGCTAGATATTTAGTACTTGGTTTAAATTATAAAATACCGTATAAAAATGGTGGTAAATATTTTGAAGAAGGATTTAATCAAACATGGTATAGTGATGGACTTGATAGTTCTGGATTCGTATCATGGGCACTTAAAAATGGAGGTGCAAACATTGATAAATCAATGACTTCAAATGAACTTATAAGTAATAACGTTGTTGGCAACTTAAAAATAACAACGGAATTATATAAATATTATGATAAAGTTCAAGTTGGGGATTTTGCATATAATGATTCTAGAATAGGAATTATTATTGGAAAGAGTAACGGAACTTTATATGTTGCTGAGGCAAATGATAATATGGGATTAATTGTTACAAAGATTACTTCATATGGTGAATCAGATTCAAAATACACGCATATATATTTTGCAGATGATTACTATAATGGTGTTGGTAATATAACTAGCATGTGGTAGGTGAAAAATGAAAAAGAAAATATTTATATTGCTTGCTTTAGTACTTTTGACTGGATGCAAAGCAAAATACAATTTGCAGATAAATTTTGGTGGGAATTATATTGAAACTGGATCTATCTCTTTCAATTCTACCTTACTTGGAAAAGGTGGATATTCAACAAAATATTTAGAATTTTTGAGCCAAGCAGGTAAAAATTATAATTTTAGTTGGATTACAAAAAAGTTGCCTTTTAATAATGGTAATTATTTTGGTTATGATTTTTATCAAAGATATCCAAATTCATCAAAATATTCTAATCAAAGTCCAGCCCTAAATGCAATATTTAATGGTCTATCAGTTGATGAAGAAGATCATTATGTAAAATTGAATACTCGAGGGTACAATGAAACTGCAAATTATCATAAACCTAGTGGCGACTTTCCTACAACAGTTGAAGGTGTAGAAATAAACTTAAGTTTGCCATATAAAGTAGTAAAACACAATGCTAGTTCGGTTGATACCGAAACAAATACATATACGTGGAATTTTAATTCTTCTACTCCAGGGACAAAAGTAATTAATTTAGAGTATAGAAGTAATGAACTTTATACGTATAATCCGGCTTATTTACTTAAGTTTGTAAGCCCTTATGTCTATATAACAATAATACTAGTTATTGTAGCAATATTTGTTATAAGTAGTATTAGAACAAGGGCTAAATTTAGAAATAGAATATAGACTTTAAAATTATACTTTGCTATAATATATAACGATTGAGGTGATTTAGATGTTTAAGCTAACTGCCAATAAAGACGACGTAATAAAATTTTTAATTTTTTCAGCAGCAATGTTCCTTGTTGTGGCAATAATTATGGCTAACATAATCGATTTTTCTCAAAATGGACAACTTGCTGGAATTAATCCATTTATAATTTTTGAAGACATGGATTCACTTTTGTTAACTATTGTTGTGTGGATTATTGTTTTATTATCAATCATATTTGGATCATCTTCTCAATTCTTTGAAAAGGAAAAAGGATTCGGCTTTGGATTTTCAAAGAAAGATAAAGGTGGTTATTCTAGATGGGCAACAGATAAAGAATTCAAAAAAGAGTTAAAACATGTCTATGCCGATGATAAAACATCTCAAGTAGCAGGTATTCCACTTATTAACAACGGACGAGACATCTGGGTTGATAATGGTGGATACCATAATCTAATTATTGGTTCTACTGGTTCTGGTAAAACAGAAATGCTTGTACAGCCAATGGTTAAATTATTGGCTAAAAAGGGTGAATCAATGATTATCACCGACCCTAAAGGTGAAATTTATGAAAACAATGCTAGCGAGTTAAAAGAAAAAGGATATAACGTAGTTCTTCTTAACTTCCGTGATCCTCAAAAAGGAAACTCATGGAACCCATTAACATTACCTTATGAATTATATAAAGCAGGTAATAAAGATAAAGCAAACGAACTTTTAGATGACTTAGCAATGAATATCTTGTATGATGAGAAAGCTCAAAATCAAGACCCATTCTGGGAAAAGACATCAGCTGACTATTTTACAGGTTTAGCACTAGGTTTGTTTGAAGATGCAAAAGAAGAAGAAATAAACTTAAACAGTATTAACTTAATGACAACTGTTGGTGAAGATAAATTGATGGCATCAACTTATATCAAAGAATACTTTGGTTTTAAAGATCCAGCATCACCAGCGTACGTTAATGCTTCAAGTACAATAATGGCACCAAGTGATACTAAAAATAGTATTTTGTCAGTATTTAAACAAAAAATTAAATTGTTTGCGTCACGTGAAAATTTAAGTGAAATGCTATGTCGAAGCGATTTTGACATGAAAGATATTGGTCGTAAAAAAACAGCCGTATTTATTGTTATTCAAGACGAGAAGAAGACATATCACTCATTAGTTACAATATTTGTAAAACAATGTTATGAAACATTAATTGATGTTGCTCAAGAAAGCGGTGGAAAACTAACATATAGAACAAACTTCATTTTAGATGAGTTTGCTAACATGCCACCTTTAAAAGATGTTACAACAATGGTAACAGCTGCCAGAAGCCGTCAAATAAGATTTAGTTTTATCATTCAGAACTTTGCACAGTTAAATCAAGTGTATGGTGCTGAAAATGGTGATACTATTCGTGGTAACTGTGGTAATATTATCTACTTAATTAGTAGTGAAATGAAAGCCTTAGAAGAAATCAGTAAGATGTGCGGTGAAGTTAAGTCAAAAGAAAAAGACAAAACAGCTTCAACTCCACTTGTTACAGTAAGTGATCTTCAACGTTTAAAATTATGGACTATAATAGTTTTAAGAACTCGTTGTATGCCATTTAAAACTGTTTTAAAACCAAACTTTGAGATGGAAAAAGAAAATCGTTGGGGCAAGAAATATGAAAAAGCGACATATCCAGTCAGAGAAGAAAATCACGTTCAGTTGTTCGATTTAAAAGCATTTGTTAACAAAAAACGTGAAGAAAAAATGGGAGCAAACGGTGCTGATGGTTCAGCTTCACCATTTGGTGGTGGCGGAATGTTTGGAGCAGGTGTAGCAAGTCCATTTGGTGGTGGCGGAATGTTTGGTTCAAATGCAGCAAGCCCATTTGGTGGGTCAAATGCAACTCCTTTTGGAGCATCATCACCATTTGCAGCTAATAAACCTGCACAACCCAACCAAGATTTTGATATTGATGAGATTGTTAAGAAGATTGATGCTAAGATCGCTGAATTAGAAGAAGAAGAGAAAAGAGAAAACGAAGCTGCAGCAGCTAAAAATGAAGTTAAAGATGCTGTTACTGAAGCTCCAAAGCCAATTGAACCAACTTCTTCTGACTTCGAATATGATGAAATTACAAAGCCGGTTAATCCAGCTCAATCAACTAATCCATTTGTGGAGTCAACTAATCAAAACACTCCATTTGTATCAAGCAATGATCAGTTTGTTCAATCTACTGATATTAATACCGTGAATGAAAAAACTGATTATAGTGAAGAATATCGTAAATATAATGAAGAGTTAAAGAAGAGTGAAGAAATTATTTTTGAAGAACCTTCTGAAGATGAGAAGAAAGATGATAACTTCTTTGATGACTTCTTTGATGATAATAATTAAAACACCATACTTATGGTGTTTTTTTAATGCATAAAACTAGTTTTTTTAATTAATTTATATTATAATTAAAATGGTGGTAATATGGAATATATAACAATTGGATTACTAGTTATAATATTAATAATAAGTGTCATCTCACTATTTAAAAATATAAATGAATCAAATATATCTGATCGTTTAAGTAGATTAGAGACAAACACAGTTAAAGAATTAGGTGAGTTTAAAAACGATATTAATCAAAATATTAATAAAGACTTTAATGAATTAAATGATCGTATTGAAGAAAGACTAAGATTAATAAATGAAAAAGTAAATGAAAGATTAGATCAAAACTTTGAAAAAACTAATAAAACATTTACTTCAGTATTAGAACGCTTGTCTAAGATTGATGAAGCTCAGAAAAAAATCGAATTATTATCTAATGATATTGTTTCATTGCAATCAATATTAACGGATAAAAAATCTCGTGGAATATTTGGAGAAGTAAATCTAAAACATATTTTAGTTAATGTTTTTGGTGAGAACCAAGATAAGATATATAAATTACAATATACATTTGATAATGATACAATAGCAGATAGTGTTTTATTTGCACCAGAGCCACTTGGAACAATTGCAATCGATTCTAAGTTTCCACTTGAAAATTATCAGGCAATGGTTGATAAAAATAACAGTGAACTAATGCGTACTCAAGCTGAAAAGAATTTTAAAATTGATGTTAAAAAGCATATTGATGCAATAAGTTCAAAATATATTATTCCTGGTGTAACAGCAGATCATGCAATTATGTTTTTACCAGCAGAAGCAATATTTGCTGAAATAAATGCATATCATCAGGATTTAATTGACTATGCATATAAGAAGAAAGTATGGATTACTGGGCCAACGACACTAATTAGCACATTGACAACAATTCAAGTAATTTTGAAAAATGTTGAAAGAGACAAATATGCAAAAGTAATTCATGAAGAATTAAGACTATTAGATATCGAATTTAGTCGCTATCGCGAACGTTGGGATAAACTCAGTCGAAGCATTGATACTGTTTCAAAAGATGTTAAGGAATTAAACACAACATCGGATAAAATCAGTAAAAGATTTAATGCTATTAATCAAGTTGATATAGAAAAACTTGAAAGTAAGGGGGAAGAAAATAATGAGTAGTGCAGATAAAGAACAATTAGAAAGAGTAAGAGCATTTTTAAAAAACAATCCGTATCAAGCGAGACAATTTATAAGTGCTCATCCAGAACTTTTTAATGAAATGCTTGGAAGTGCTCAAAGTAATCAAACTAGTCAAGAGAACCAAGTAAGTCAAAGCAATTCACAATCTATGGGTGGAAACTCTATGGGTGGTAAGCAATTTGTAAAAACTATGCCAGGAGCAAAAATACCAAGAATGTTTGATTGGGATGAACAAGGATTTTCAAACTATTTAATGCTAGCAGTATTAGCATTTACAATTCAATTTATAATAACTTTAATTTGCATCTTCTTTTATAA
>CAMOPK010000005.1 GCA_946622285.1 uncultured Bacillota bacterium | reverse complement strand
ATTGATAATATTATGTTTTCACCAGAATTTTTAAGAGAAGGTAAAGCTTTATATGATAATTTATATCCATCAAGAATAATTGTTGGAGAAAAGAGTGAAAGAGCAGAAGAATTTGCATCTTTACTTAAAGAAGCAGCTTTAAAAGAAGATGTTCCAGTTAAATTTATGGGTTCAACTGAAGCAGAAGCAGTTAAGTTATTTGCAAATACTTACTTAGCACTTCGTGTATCATATTTCAATGAACTTGATACTTATGCTGAAATGAACGGATTAAATACTGGTGACATTATTGAAGGTGTTTGCTTAGATCCAAGAATTGGAACTCACTACAATAATCCATCTTTTGGTTATGGTGGATATTGTTTACCAAAAGACACTAAACAATTACTAGCTAATTATAAAAATATACCTCAAAATATGATTGAAGCAATTGTTAAATCAAACGATACAAGAAAACAACATATTGCAGATGTTATAATTAGCAAGCATCCAAATGCTGTTGGAGTATATCGTTTAACAATGAAAAGTGGTTCAGATAACTTCAGAGCAAGCGCTATTCAAGGTGTAATTGAAAAACTAAGAGCTAAAGGTGTTAATATCATGATATATGAACCAACTATTAAGGAAAATACATTTAATGGAATTGAAGTTGTTCATGACTTAAAACTATTTAAAGAAGTTTGTGATGTTATAATTGCTAATAGACTTGAAGACGACTTAAATGATGTAAGAAATAAAGTATATACAAGAGATATATTTAGTAGAGATTAAAAAAGATAATTTAAAATTATCTTTTTTTTATTTTGAAAAAGGAATTTGAAAATAAAAAAAGTATCATATTAGTAGGTGATAATATGAACTATTATAGTGAAATAAAAAATGAATTAATCAACAATGAAATAACTAAAAAAATAAAAGACTATGGCAAAAACAAAAGTGATCTAATGACATACTATAACGTTGGGAAATTACTCTTTGAGGCAGGCAAGCATTATGGTGAAGGAATAATAAAAGAATACTCTCTAAAATTAACAAATGAATTAGGAAAAGGATATACTTTTACAGCACTTACAAGAATGAAGAAATTTTATTTACTTGCCAAAAACTTGCGACATTGTCGCAACAATTAAGTTATGGCCACTATGTAGAATTACTACCAATTAATAATTTAACTGAAATTAATTATTATATTATGATTTCAGAACAATATAATCTATCAATAAGAAAGCTTAGACAAAGAATTAAGTCAAATGAATATGAAAAATTTCCTGAAGATTTTTATTTTCAGTTAACAAAAGATGAGTTTTCAAACTTGAAGTCACAAATTGTGACTTCAAATTTTAATGAAGATTTAGCATATTCGAAGTTTCAAAATGAAACTTCAAGTTCAAAACATGGTGGTATAAGAAAATTACCATATGTATTTACAGAACAAGGAGTTGCAATGCTTGCAACAGTTTTAAAAAGATAATTTAAATTATCTTTTTTTATTTTGAAAAAGGAAATGAAAAAGAAAAAAAGTAATATATTAATGGGGACATAGAATTACCTTGATACTTTTTTATTACAAAAAAGGAGGTGATGATATGAGTAAAAGATATTACATATTAAATCTCTTGAGATATATAATATTAATACTATTTATTCTATTCTTGCTTATTCTTGTAATAAAAAAAGATATTTAGTAAATAACTAAATATCAAAACACAAATCAAGGTAAGCACTATGTGCCCCTCAAATTAATTATAACATAAGAATTGATAATATGAAATAAATATTTTTTTAGAATGATTTTAAAATAAAAAAAGATATTTAGTAAATAACTAAATATCCCCAAAAATTCAAGGTGACTGTAAGTCCCTCAAGACAATTATATCATAAATTAATAGAAATATCTTTTTTAACTTAAAAAAAGGAAACTGAAAATAAAAAAAGATATTTAGTAAATAACTAAATATCAAAACACAAATCAAGGTAAGCACTATGTGCCCCTCAAAATGATTATATCACGGCAATAAAATTATTTCTACTTAATTGATAAAGAATTGGAATAATGATATAATTTCTATTAGGTGATTTATATGGGAAACTTTAAGAAACGTCTAATTCTTGGATTACAAAGAAGAGGTCTATTAGATTTTTTAAGTGATAAAGCATATGTAAAACTAGAATATTTAGCTCGTATGGGAAAAAAATTAAACCTAAAAAATCCAGAAACATTTACAGAAAAACTTCAATGGTTAAAACTATATGATCATAATCCAGAATATTCAAAAATGGCTGATAAGTGTGAAGCTAAAAAATATGTTGCATCTATTATTGGTGAAGAATATATTATTCCAACATATGGAGTATATGATAATTTTGACGAAATTGACTTTGATTCACTACCAAACCAATTTGTTATAAAGTGTACACATGATTGTGGAGGACTTGCTATATGTAAAGATAAAAAAACATTTAATATAGAAGCAGCAAAAGAAAAAATCAATCAATCATTACATCGAAATTACTATAAAAAAAGTAGGGAATGGGTTTATAAAAATATAAAACCAAGAATCATCGTTGAAAAATACATGGAAGATAAAGATTCTTCATCAATGGTCGATTATAAGTTTTTCTCATTCTATGGTGAACCTAAAATAATGTACATGTCAGAAGGACTTGAAAATCATGCAACAGCAACAATGAGTTTCTTTGATATGGATTTTAATTTAACTGATTGTAAGAGAAAAGACTACGAGTTATATAAATATAAACCAAAAAAACCAAAGAACTTTGAAAAAATGAAAGAGTTTGCGAGTATTCTATCTAAAGATATACCAAGTTTAAGAGTTGACTTCTATGAAATAAATGGACATATTTATTTTGGTGAATTAACATTTATTACAGGTGGAGGATATATCTTATTTGAAGATGAAAAATGGAATAAAAAATTAGGTAGTTATATTGATTTAAGTAAACTAAAGAAAAATTCTAGTAAATAGAATTTTTTTAATGTATAATATTGAAACGGGTGATAATATGAAAAAAATTATAATTATTACTATTTCTTGGCTTTTAGTAATAGCCTGGATGGGTGGAATATTTTATCTATCTAATATGAAAGGTGAAGAATCAACTACTAAAAGTACTAAAGCAGTAGAAACAACTATTAAAAAAACGGTTGAAACTACAAATAAAGTAGGACTTACTAATAAGAATCCAGAATCTAAAAAAATAAAAGAAAAAGCAAAAGAACTAAATTTCACAGCAAGAAAATCAATGCATGTATTTGAATATTTTGTTTTAACTTTGCTTTTAATAAATGCTTTATATCAAAGTGGCGTGAAAGGTAAAAAAATATTTTTGATTGCACTTATAATATCTATATTATATGCATGTACTGATGAATACCATCAATATTTTAGGGAGCGAACATCAAGCCTGATTGATATATTAATAGATACAAGTGGAGCTTTACTAAGTATTATTTTATTAAGTATTATAATTAAATTAAGAAAAAGAAAAAATATCAAAGCAAATTGATATTTTTTTATGATATAATTTCTATAGAATAGGAGGGCCTTTTATGAAAGATAATAAAATAATTAAATATGTAATAATAGGTCTTGCTATTTTAGTTGCAATCATCATTATCTATTTATTAGTAGAATATAATAAATATGAAAAAAGCATTCTTTCGTTGAAAGGGAACTCAATTACATATGTAACAACTGGAGATACTTGGGAAGATCCGGGTTGTAAAGTAACATATAAAGGTTCTGAAATAGATAAAGATATTAAAGTTAATAATCAAGTTGATATAAATAAACCAGGTAGTTATGAAATAGAATATATAGTTAAATTTGGTATATTTTCTAAAAATATTAAAAGAAGAGTAATAGTAGTAGGAAAAGACGAAAGTAGTTTTAAACTTGAATTATATGGAAGTAATCCTTATTATATATTAAAAGGTGGTAGCTATAAAGAACCTGGATATTATGCAACTGATAATATAGATGGTAATATAACTAAAAATGTAATAATAACAGGTAGTGTTAAAACAAATACAGTAGGTGAATATAATTTAGAATATAGTGTTATAAATAGTTCTAGAGTTAAAAAAACTGTTACAAGAAGAGTAGTAGTATATGATTTTCAATATAAAGCTACTACTAATGGAGATATTTATTCGAACTCGAAAGAAATTGTCATCGATATAAGTGATCCCAACTATATGCATACAGTATTACCTGATGAAGATGTAACATCATCAAGAAACATAAAATATAAAGTTACATCAAATGGAACATATATATTTGAAATGTATGATAAAAGTAGAAACGTTACAACATATGAAGTAACTATTAAAGATGTTGATAATATTAAACCAACAGGAAGCTGTACATTAAACTTATATGATAAAAATGGTGAAATAATAGTTAAAGCAAGTGACAATAATAAAATAAAAGGATTTATATATCACTATGGCAATACTAAAACTGATTTAATGACTAATACTACATATAAATTTAATACAATGGATGAAAGTGCTAATGTTGATATATTTGATATGGCAAATAATACTATTAATGTTAAGTGTAATGTTGTTAATAAAGCAACAACTATTTCTAGAAGTTACACATATAAAACATATCAAGCAAGTAATGGAAGAAATCAAGGATATTGGCATTATATACCAGCTGGCTCTGCAAGAAAAAAAGTAACTTTATTAGTATACTTACATGGCGCTGGTAGTCATGGTAATTATAATGATGTTAATAAATATGCATTCCCATTATTTGTAAGTAGAGGTACGAACTATCCATATATGATGATAGCACCTCATTGTAATAGTAGTTGCTCATTTGGGAACGATACTGTAATAAGTGCAATCATGGAAGTGATTACTTATGTTACAAATAACTATAATGTTGATCCAGATAGAATAATAATATCTGGTGGATCAGCAGGAACTACAGGAGCATCTAAAATGCTAAATCAATATGGAAATAGATTTGCAGGTATGGTAATAGTATCAGGATATTATGACTATTTCACGATGCCAACCAATTATATTAAAAAACCAATGTTATTTATTCAAGGTAAATATGATTCATATCAAGTTGCAACGAATATTGTAAATAGAATAAATTCACAAGGAGGACGTGCAACACTATCAGGTGTTAGTGGTGGACACAATATAAGTGAAAAAGTTCTTGATAGCCAAGAATATACAAATTGGATAATTAGTCAAAAAAAATAGAAGATTTTAAATCTTCTTTTTTAGTACAAAAAAAGGGTATTAGTAAAAACTAATATCCAAAAAACAAAACTAAGGTAATATCATTACCAACTTAATAATAACACAATTTAATTGATTTGTAAATCAAAAAATATTTACTAAAAATTAAAATATTTTTTTTAAAAAAATTTTTATATTTATTTAAAAGAAAAAAAGAAATGTTATAGGGAAAATAAAAAAATATTCGTGCTAAACATCTTTACAAAGTGTAAAATAAATTGTAAAATTATAGTTGATAATAATAGAGGGAGGATAATATGGAAAGTGAAGACAAAAAACCGATATTCACGAAACGATTAATATTAACAATACTTGCCATAATATTGATAATATTAATCATATTGTTATTATTGAGAAGATGTGGCAATGGTAATAGTAATCATAGTGTTACTGGCGTTACTGTTTCACCACTATATATGACACTAGCTCCTGGAGAATCACAATTGCTTCAAGCATATGTAGAACCAAGTGATGCAGATAATCAAAGAATCACTTGTAGTTCAAGTAATCCAGAAGTTGCTTCAGTAGACCCTGATACATGTCTTGTACATGGTATTAGTGAAGGTACTGCTGAAATCACTGCAACAAGTGATGATGGTGGTAAGACTGCCTCATGTACTGTAACAGTAACTAAGAAACCAAGTAGTTTAACTGGAATTCAACTTAGTGCTGGAACATATACAGTTAAAAAAGGCAAGAGTAAGTTAGTAAGCGTTTCACCAACACCACGTGACGCACAATTACCTGATTTGGTTTACTCAATCGCTGATGAAGCAATTGCAACAGTAAATCAAAATGGTGTAATTAAAGGCGTTGAAATAGGAACTACAACATTAGTTGTTAGATCCGCTGATGGCGAACATTCAGCTATGGCAACAGTCAAAGTAATTGATAACGGCGGAGGCGATCCAAAAGAATGTCCTGCAGGTCAAGTATTAGTTGATGGCAAATGTGTCGATGACATAACTGAAAAACCAAAGCCAACAAAATTAGATATAAGTGGTAGTAAAGACGTAACTCTTTCGGTTGGAGATACTTATATTATTCCATTTATAATCACACCGGATGATGCTCTTCAAGAAGCAATATGTACGGTGACTGATACAAGCAAAGTAAGTGAAAGCAATTGTACTCTTACAGCTTTAGCTAAAGGTTCAACTACAGTTAAAGTATGTGCAAAAGCTGATCCTAAGATTTGCGATACTATGAAGGTAACGGTAACAAGTGGGGGATCACCATACTACCCACCATCACCAAAACCACCAAAACCAACAGATCCTTCATGTCCAACTTGTCCAACAGAAGTTCAAGTTGGTGAAGGTGTAATTACTATTAAAGCAGTTACAACTGCTGGAAACGACAAATGGCATAGAAGTGGTAAATTTGTAATTACCGTAGCTGGTAGAATTACAGATATTCCAAGAATTACATATACAACTTCTGATAGTGCTGGTTCTGGAAACAAACAATCTGGAACATTAACTTCAGGTGTAAAAACAATTTACTTGGATGATACTCCTGGAACAGCAAGTGTAACAGTAAAATATACTTACCAGGGTAAGGAATATAGTATAAGTAATTCAATTACAAAAATTGACTCTAAGAATCCAACATGTAGTTCATTTAAATATGATTCAGGTTTGAAGAAAATCGTAGTTAATGCTTCTGATGAAATGAGTGGACTTAAGAGTGCTGTATTCTCTGGTAATACAGTTTCATTTACCGGCGTTGGATCAGCAACTTATCCAATAAGTTCAACAGGTAAATATAGTGTATTAATCTACGACGTTGCTGGTAATAGTACTAGTTGTGGTAGTGTTAATATTACAGATTTAAATAAAGATGTAGATGGTAAATCTGGTGCTATTCCACTAAAATTAGAAGTTAGCACAAATAAATTAGATTTAAATTTAAATGAATCAAAGAGCGTAAAGGCATGGATTTTAATGTCAGATAACACTCATAGACCAATAACCAAGTGTACGAGTAATTCACCAGAATATGTTGAATGTAGTTCTAGCGGAAGCGATGGCTCTGGAAATAGCAACGTTTCTATTAAGGGTAAACAAGAAGGTAAAAACATGACAGTAACCGTTTCAGCTGGACCAGCTTGGGTTGAAATGGCTGGTGGTAAAGAACTTAGCGCTACAATTACTGTTAATGTTGGAGCTAACCAAAAACCAACTATTAGCATGAGTAGAAATTATGGCTCTGGTAGCGATAAGAAAGGCTGGACAATAAATGTTACAGCTAAAGCTAATAACGAAAATGAAGTTGTAACTGAAGTTGCATTTGGTTATTCTAAAGATGGAGCTGCATGTAAGACTACTGATAAGAGAAGTTCAGATGTCCGTGAAGCTAAGGTAGGATTCTCTGTTAACCTTGGAGAAAATTATGTTGGCAAATGGACAGCATGCGCAACTATGAAAACAAGTAAAGGATTAACGGCAGAAGTTTCTTATACATATGATGCAGATACTGCTGGACCAAGTTGTGACATAAGAAAATATGGCAATGATAAGTTCATTGTAACAGCAACAGATACAGGAAAAGGAATCCGTTATGTTAAAGTAGACGGATCAACTGTTAAAACATTAGCTAGTGGTACTAATACAGTAACTGTAGTAGTAGATAGCAAGAAAAATGTAACAGCAACTGACTGGTCTGATAATACAGTAAAATGTACTGATAATACTGGTTCTGATAAAGCTACAAGTATTAAAGTTGAATGTACTAAATATACATTCGAAGGCGAAGATCCTTTATACAATAAGTCAAAATGTACAGCTTATGTAGAACCATCAACTGCTAACCAAAAAGTTAAATGGGAAAGCGCGTCAACATATGTTAAAGTTGATGGCGATGGCAATGTACGTCAGGTGAAAGAAAACAAGGGCACTGATAATATAGCAGCTGTAATTAGAGCAACTACAGATAATAGTTTATCTGCAGATGTAACTATTATGATTAGTCCATCTAATTTAATGGATAATTCTAAGGTTCCAACTTGTAGTGTAAGTATTTATCCAAGTGCAACTATTGAAGTTGGTCAAAGAGCAACAGTTAGCGTTTATTGTAGCGCAAATGGTTCAACATCATTTAAGCGTGCTTATGATAAACCTACATTTACAATTAATCAAAATCCAAGTGGAGCTGCAACTATAGGTGGAAATTTATGCCAAGCAGGTTACTGTGGTGGTGCAACTTACTTTAGTGCAAGTTATCATGTCACTGGTGTAAAACAAGGACAAGTAACATTTAACGTTCCAGAAGGATTATATGTTAACCCATCTGGACACGAAAGTCCTGGAGCTTCTGGTACAATAACTATTACTCCAGCAGCGAGCGAATTGAAACCAACATATACTTGCCAACAAAGTCCAAATGCTGGTGACACTAGGTGGCAAAAATATGGATTGGCTCAAGTTGTTATGACTGATGATCAAGGTGGAATGAGTTATAGCATTAGCTTTAATGACGATACTAAAACAAACAGCAATACTGGTACATTCTCATCATATACACAAGGATATAGAACTTACAAGAATGGAACAGTAACTGCAACAGGTAGTGTAAAAGATAAAAATGGAAACACTACACCAATAAGTTGCACATACACTTTTGATCATGTTGATGGAGATAAACCAACATGTAATATAACAGCAACTTTAGCAGGAGATGAATATAAATTAACTGCTACTGCTAGTGATACTGGTGGAAGCGGGTTACAAACAACTGCACCAGCAGGATGGAATGGTAGCAATGGAACTTATACACAATTAGTGTCAACTCCAGGCGAATATACATTCAAAATTACAGATGTTGCTGGAAATGAAGGAAGTTGTAGTATTACAACTGATAAATTCCCAAGCAAAAATAAAAAACCAAAAGTAGGTCTAATATTGCTTGGTACTGGTACTGGTGCTGGAGCAACAGTAGCTACAATATTGGGTGTTCAACCATCAGCGACAGTAACTGCTTCTGACGATTTGCCAGGATTTACTATCACATCAACAGGCCCATTAAGTGTTAGTGGAACAGCAACAAATACTACTTGGGCAAAAACAGTTACTTTGACAGAAAATAAAACATATACTGGAACTATAACTGTTACTGATTCTTCTGGTGAAAGAGATAGTATAAATTATAATTTCGTAGTTAATAATGCTGGAGCAGCACCACAATGTGTTGCACACGCAACAAAGTCAACTATAAATGTTGGTGATACTACAACAGTAACATTTACATGTTCATTACCAACTGGATCTGCTGGAGCTATAACAAGAGTAGCAACAGCACCTACTATAGGTACTGGATTAAGTATGACAGGTGCCCCTACATTAAATAATAACTCAATAAGCGTAACAGTTAGAGCAACTGGCGCAGGTACAACATATGTATCAATTCCATCAGGAGCATTTAAAAATGGAGTTAGAGTTTCTCCTGCACGTAGCGTTTCAATTACAGTTAATGCACCGACAGTAGCACCAACATGTTCAATCAGTGGTGCTGGATCAATGACGGCAACATTAGGAGGAACTGCAACAGTTAACTTCAAATGTAGTATACCTTCTGGATCCGGTACATTAACAAGAACTACAACTTCTATTACATCTGCAATAAATTGCAATGGATGTACTGTTCAAGGTGGAAATGTTGGAACAGATGGTAGCGTTACAGCTGTAATTAAGTCAACATCAAGTTCAGCAAGTACTGCATCAGTTTCATTAAGAAGCGGAGTATATAAGAATGGCTCAGCAACATCTACTGGATCTGGTTCTGTATCGGTTAAATTTGAACCAAAAACAGCTATATCTTGTGGTACATTATCATATTCAATTGATAAAAGAAATGCTTATTTCGGAGCTAGTGTAACTAATCTAAAATCTGGCGAAAATGTTTCAAGAACAATAAGTTCAACAGATGCTACTTGTAATGCAAATGGTAGTACTACAATTTTCTGTAGTACTAAGAAAGATTCAACATATAAATTAACAGTATCAGTAACTAATGCGAGTGGCGTGGTTGTTAAAAAAGAATGTCAATTTACAGTTTCTGGAATTGTAACTGCAAGTCCAACATTGACAATAGGTGGAAATACGACTATATCTACTGCTAAGGGTACAACATCTTTGACAGCAGACTTGAAGAATGCAAGTGCAGCTTATTATGGATGGAGATCTTCTAATACAAGTTGTGCAAAAGTGGCTTCAACTACATCAAAAACTGTAACAGTAACTGGTGCAAATGCATCAACATCTAATTGTACAACAACAATTACTGCATGGGCATATAAGATGGATGGATCTGTAATTACTTCAACTACTAAAACTGTAGTAGTTGCAGGAACAGTAAATCCAAGTATGACTATAGGTGGAACAATGTCTATATCTACTGCTAAAGGTACAACATCTTTGACAGCAAACTTAACTAATGCAAGTGCAGCTTATTATGGATGGAGATCTTCTAATACAAGTTGTGCAAAAGTGGCTTCAACTACATCAAAAACTGTAACAGTAACTGGTGCAAATACATCAACATCTGCTTGTACAACAACAATTACTGCATGGGCATATAAGATGGATGGATCTGTAATTAAATCAACTACAGCAACTGTAACAGTTGCGGGTACTTCATCATCTTCTACGGTTAAAGCAACTTTAACTGCTAGTGCAACTGTAGAGTCAGAAAAAACTATACCTTTAAGTGGTAGTTTATCTGGCGCTTCAGCAATACGATATGAATGGACATCTTCTAATACAAGTTGTGCAAAAGTAAGCGGAAGTGGTTCTAGTGCAACTCTTACAGCTGCTAAAGTAACAACATCTTGTCGAACTGTAGTAACAGTTACAATCTACTATAATGGTGGTAGTGCAATTGCGTCTGATACTAAAACTATAACTGTTAATCCAGCAACTGCTGAGAATTTTGGTTGCGGTACTGTTGCAAGTAGATCAAATGCTGGTGCTGCTTGGACAAATAAAGGAGTAACGGTAATAATTAATTGTACTGGTGCTGATTGTAGTAGATCAACATTCCAAGGTGATTGGAACGGAACAAGTGTAGTTACAACTGGAACAATAACTATTTCTTCTAAAACTGGAAAGACCAAGCCATGTTCTGTAGATGTAAAATACGATCCAGTAAAACCAACATGTAAATATAAGGATCCAGGAAAAACTACATGGACAAAATCTTCTTATACAGTAAGTGTAGAATGTAGTGATACAGGGTCTGGATGTAGTTCATATCTTGGAACACGTTCTCACACTTATGATTCAGTGGGACAAAAAACAGTTACCTTTGTTGTAGGTGACAATGCTGGCAACCAAACAAGCTGTGGTGATCATAATGTTTATGTAGACTTTAAGGCTCCATCATTAACATGTACAATTACAGCTAATGATAGTGCTAATGGAGTTACAGTAAGACGTGATTTCAGTGATTCATTCAGTGGCCTTAAACTTAGTGATGGCTCTACTGTAGCAGCTGGAACAACTAAGACTTTAACTAGTACAATTAAGTCTACAACAAATTATTATGCTTATGATTTAGCTGGAAATAGTAGTAGTTGTAAAATAACAGTAACTTCTAGCAAAAAATGTACAACAGGTACTTTATCTGATGATGGAACTAAGTGTTGGGGATCTTATTACGGTTTAGGAACACCAACTTTCAGTGCTTGGTCAACTCCAACAACTACATATGTACCTGATGGTAGTTGTAATGCTGTCAACAGTTCATCATGCGCTACTTGTACTTCATATACAGCATGTTCTGCATCTGGCTTTGGAAGTACTGTAGCAATTAAAAAATGTGGTGACACTGCTTGTCAAACAAAACGAGTTTATACTAGAACTGTTACTAGTAGAACTTGTCCAAGCGGAACTGCTTCTAAGACATCAGGCGGATCTTATTGTTACAATTATACTTCTCCACAAACGGTATATCATGGTACTAAATAGTAGGGATGTATATATAATAAAATAAAAAGATCAAAGTTAATCTTTGATCTTTTTTCTTGTCTTTAAAAGTGTAAAGAGTATTTACAAAGTCTTTAATAAAAGATAAAATTATAATTGTGGTGGAGGTATATATGGAAAGTGAAGATAAAAAACCAATATTTACTAAAAGAACATTTGTTATAATCGGAATTATAATTTTAATTATTATTTTATTTTTAATTATTAAAGGGTGTGTAGGAGGCAAAAAAGATAATCCTAGTGCAGTTACAGGGATAACTATTGAACCACTTAATTTAAGCGTTGCAGTAGGGGAAACGAGTCAACTTTATGTAACTATTACACCAGATGGAGCAGCTAATAAGAAATTTACTTGTACTTCATCAAATAACGAAGTTGTAAGTGTTGATCCAAATACATGCTCAATAATAGGAGTCGGTAGTGGAACAGCAACAATTACGGCAATTTCAGATGATGGTGGATTTACATCTAAATCAACTGTTATTGTAACTGATGAAACTATCAAATTAACAGGTATTAAATTTAATGCAACAACATATACTATAAAAGTTGGCAAAACTAAACTAACAAGTATATCAGCTTTACCTAAGGATGCACAATTACCAGATGTAACATATACTATTGCTGATACATCTTTTGCAACTGTTAATGAAAATGGTGTTCTTACTGGTGTTAAAGAAGGAAAGACTAAGTTGGTTGCTAAAACTAAAGATGGAAAATATCAAGCATCAGCTGAAGTTATAGTTGTAAACGATGAAAAACCTATTGAATGTAAAGAGAATGAAATATTAGTTGATGGTAACTGTGTATTAGTTCCACCAAAACCAAAAAAGATTAATTTGATTGAAACTAGTACAACAATTAAAGTTGGAGAAACTTATGTAATACGTGCAACAGTCGAGCCATCAGACGCAATAGGTGATATTGTTTGTTCAACAAGTGATACAAATTATATAACATTAAATGGATGTGTTATAACAGGAAAAGCAGTGGGTACTGGAACTGTTAAAGTATGTGCTAAAGAAGACAAAAATGTATGCACAACATTTACAGCAACTATCAAAAAAGATCAATCAACTTCGACACCAACAGTTCCTAGTGATCCAATACCAGAAATAATAATCAGTACATCTGGAACAGATGGATGGACTACATGGGGAAGAAATGCCTGGGGTTACGTTCAAGTACGTAAAATTAAATCTGGATATGGAGTTAAAATTAGTTGTGTAAATGCAAGTTGTGGAGCAATTAACAATACAGCAAGTTCAACAACATTCCAAAGAGGATTCTTAGCAGAAAAGAATAATGCAACTGCTACTATTGAAGTTATTGTAACAAATGCTAATGGAAAAGTATTAGCATCAAAGACTGCTTCATTTGTACCAACTAAATTAGATACAACAGCACCAAGTTGTAATTACTATATAAGTGGTAGTTACGTTGTTGCAAATTGCACTGAAACAGGTAGTGGCCTTGGAGCTGCAAGTAGTGATTGGACTAAGTCAGGAAGCACTTATAAAAAGTATCTTGGAACTACTGCTGGAACTCAATCATATAATTTTACAATTAAAGATAATGCAGGAAATCAATATTCTGGTTCTGTTAAAGTAAAAACTGAATCAAAAGTTACATGTCAAAGTGGATATACTAACTATCCACAATATGATACGAAATATTGTTTAAAATATGCTGGATTAACAAAATGGGGAGATTGGGTTAAAGAAACTGAAACTTATATTCCAGAAATGGATTGTGTTGAAACAACAGTAACAGATTATTCAGTAAGTAAGACAACATGTACAAAAGAAACTATGGGTAGCTCTTTAGCAATTAAAAAATGTGGTGATACAATATGTGCATTAAAGAGAACTTATTCACGTAAGAGAACAAGTACTTGTGCATCTGGAACATATTTATATAACAAAACATATTGTTATTCTAGAGGTACTAGAACAACAAATTATACATATACAATAGTAAAATAGAAAGTATTCATATACTTTCTTTTTTATGCTATAATTATAGAGAATAAGGGTGTTTGTATGGAAGATAATAATAGAACTGAAAAAATATTATATTTTGTTGTCGGTTTTTTAATATTAATTGCCTTAATATTAGTTTTTTGGAGTCCATCTAATAATGTCACACCAGCTAAAACAAGTGAAGTTCAAAATGTTGTTTTAGAACGCCGAGAACTATCATTATTAGTAGGGGAATCACATAATTTAACCTATGTTGTATCTCCATCAAATGCTAATAATAAAAATGTTACTTTTGTTAGCAATAACGAAAGTGTTGCAACAGTTGATGCAAATGGAAAAATATATGCAGTTAGTCCAGGAACAACAATAATCAGAGTAACAGCAACTAATGGTATTTATTCAGAATGCAATGTAAATGTTACTACAAAAGAAGTACCAATTGATACAATAAGTCTTGATAAAGAAGATATTACATTAAATATTGGTGAAAGTTTTCAATTTAAAGCCACCATAGAGCCTTCAAATGCGACAGACCATAACTTAACTTGGTTAAGTAGTGATCCCGACGTAGTAAGCGTTAATAATGGCAAAATAACGGGAATAAAACAAGGTACAGCATTAATAACTGTAAAAAGTAAAAATGGTAAAATAGCTATTTGTGATGTTACAGTTGGAGTAGATGTTAAAACTGTAACAATACGTGAAAAAATAGTAAAAATGGCAGTTGGAGGTTCGCGTAAATTAGAAGCGACTATTAGTCCAAGTGATGCCTCTAATAAAACTATTACTTGGTCTAGTAGTGATTCATCAATTATTGAAATAAGCAATAATGGAACTTTAAAGGCAAAAAAAGCGGGATCTGCAACAATAACAGCAAAAGCTTATAATGGAGTAAAAGATACAGCAACAGTTACTGTAAGAACTCTTGGACCAACAGTTGCTTCTGCTATAAGTAGTTTAAATACTGGAAGTTTTGATATGAATGGAACGACTATTGCTTTTGGTTCAGATTATCAAGGAAGTAATCGTAAATCAAATTTCACAGCAATTCTAAATAGTCTTAAAAATAATGGAATAAATCCAAGTTTAATTTCTATCTTAGGTGATTACCAAAATAGTGGTTCTGGTGAAAGTGGTTCTAAAAATGGTATAAAAGAAGCATATTCAGTTATAAAAGGTGTTTTTCCAAACACTAGTGCATTATTTATGCAAGGTAATCATGATGCATCGCATTATACATATCTAACTCAAAGCGGTGGATATGAAGCAAATAATTATGCCATATTTGTTATTAATAGAAATGATTTTCAAAATAGTTCAAGCCAGTCAATAAGCACAGTTTCTGCAATAGCAAATAAATTAGATACATTTTTAAGTATGCTATCAGATGCAGATAAACCAGTATTTGTAATAACCCACGTACCATTACATTATAGTAGTCGTGGTGATAATAGACGTGCATATTTATTAGTTGATGTTTTAAATAAATATGGTGGCAAAATGAACATTATATTTATGTTTGGTCACAACCATAGTAGTAAATATGACGATTGCTTGGGTGGTTCAATTAACTATGTTAAAAAAGGTGGTTCATTTAAGCATTATGCAGCCAGTGGAACAACTACTACAACTATTAAATTCACATATATGAATGCTGGATATATTGGTATTGCTAATAACACGAATGGTCAAGTATCATGTAGTGGATCAAAAGTAAATTCAACTAACGTTTTAACAATGTCAGTATTCAAAATAGATGGAAATAAAGCAACAATGACTAGATATAGTAGTAGTGGTAAAGTATTTACTGATATAATTAAATAAAATACTAATTATTAATTAGTATTTTTTGATTATTTGATTTTAAAGAAATAAAGTGTTATTATATTGTAACTGGGGGAGATAAAATGAAAAAAACTAAAGAAAAAATTAAAGAAAGTAGAATATATAAAGCATTTAGAAGACTTACATCGTTAGGTCTTGCTGGAGCACTTGCAGTAATGTTTCCGAATGAAATAATTGCATGGTTATCAGCAGGAACAGGAATCCTATATGGTAAAGGAATTATCAGCCTAGGACTCATGACATCGATTGTAACATTCCTAGGTAGTGCAGGTGGAATTTTAGTTCAAAAAATAGTTCTTTGTGGATTAACTTATCTATTTTCAAATATTATTTTAAAACATGGAAAAAGATTAGTTAGTTTTATTGGTAGAAAAATAAAATCAGTATTTGGAAAAAATAAAAGTATTAAAACTGAACCTAAGAAAACTATACCAACACCAGTTAAAAAAATAGAAGAACCAGTTAAAAAACAAGAAACACCAGTGAAAAAGCAAGAGGAACTAACTAAAAAACAGGAAGCACCTGTTGAAAGTCAAGAAGCACCAGTGGTTCCACCACAACAACCAAAAGTAAAGAAACTTGGAGAACATCCAGCACTTAAAAGATAAACTTGGAAATCATAATTCCAAGTTTTTATTTTCTTTATTTTAGATAGATAATTTGATATAATGGGTAAGAGAGTGATTTTATGATTAAATATAGTATTATTATTCCAATATATAATGCTTCTAAGTATTTAAGAAATACTTTAGATTCAATTGTTAATCAAAATTATGATGATTATGAAGTTATTTTAGTAAATGATGGCTCTACTGATAACTCATTAGATATATGTAATGAATATAAAGAAAAATATGCTAATTTTAAAGTTATCACAATTGAAAATAGTGGAGCAGGAATAGCTAGAAATAAAGGCATCAAAGAAGCAAAAGGAGAATTTTTATATTTTCCAGACTCTGATGATATTCTAGTTGAAGATGCATTTTCAAAAATCGAAGAAGTTATTAATTCTAAAAAATCAGATTTATATGTATTTGCATTTTATAAAGGATATCGTGATTCAAATGAATTAAAACTTGAAAAATATGAAGATAATTATTTAGAATCTGATGAAGTACGCTCTCATTATGAAATGTATATGGAAAAATCTGGAATCTATATTCAAGGAGCACCTTGGAATAAAGTTTTTAGAAGAGATATTATCAATAAATATAATGTTGAATATCCATCATTAAAAAGGCATCAGGATGAATGCTTTATAGTTAGATATATGGCACATACTAAAAATGTTTTGATATCTAAAGAACCAATATACGTTTATTACTTGAATAGATTATATGAAGAATCATTAAAGTTTCCAAAAAACTATTATGAAATAAAAACAGATTACTTTAATTTATTCATGGATGTTACTAAAGATTGGTCGAAAGAAAATAATATTGAATTATATTTAAAATATAATTTTGTTATGACATGTGATCGCTTGTTCCAACTTATATTTAGTAAAAAATGGGATTTTAAAAGAAAAGAAAGAATCTCTTATATTAAAAAAGTTCTTAATGATGAACTAATGACTAATAATATTAACTATGTTTTAGAACATGAAAATCAAGTAATTGAAATGTTAAAACGTCAAAAATATAGTGAATCTAAGATTAAGAAGTTTATTAAATATATTAAAATGTTAAATAAGAAAAACTATAAAGAAATCTATTTATATAGTAGCCTTTATGTTAAATATAAAAAACTTAGGGGGAGATAAAAGTGAGCAAACTAAGATATAAATTTAAAAAAGGAGCAAAGAGATTTGTTTCTAAACACAATAATAAAAAATATAGTGAAGATCTTTATAAAAATGCTTTTAATAAAAAAATTGATTGGGAAAATCCAACTGAATTTAATGAAAAATTGATGTATTTAAAAGTGTTAAAATATAATTCGAATCAAATGGTATGGAACTGTGTTGATAAATATCAAGCTAGATTATATGCATTAAGTCGTGGTATTGATGAAAAACATTTACCAGAACTTGTCGGTGTATATAAAAGAGCAAAAGATATTAAAGAGTCTGATTTACCAGATAAATTTGTAATCAGATGTACTCATGGATATGACTATAGTATCGTTTGTGAAAATAAAAGTGAATTTGATTTAAAAAATGCAAAGAGAAATCTTAATAGATGGCAAAAAACTAAATTTGGTTATGACACAGGAGAACTTCTTTATACACATACTGTACCAAGAATAATTGTTGAAAAATTTGTTCCACAGCCAAAAAACGAACCAGACTATAAACTATATTGTTTCTATGGTAAACCACAAGTAATACTTGAATGTACCGAACGAGAAGAAAAAGTTAAATTAAACTTCTACGATTTAAAATGGAATGAACTTCCACTTGTTAAAGATGAATATCATGGAAGAAAAAAACCAAAACCACCAAGATATCTACATGACATGATTGGAATAGCCAAGAAATTATCACACGAATTTCCATTCGTTAGAATTGATTTTTATGAAGCAAAAGATCATGTAATGCTAGGTGATATGGTATTTACACCATCTGCATGTTTAGCACCTTATTATACAGAAGAAGGAAGCAAATATTTAAGTAATTTGCTTGATTTAAGAGTGATAAAATGAATCGTACAAAGATGATTGTTAAAGCTTCAGTTGTAAGTTTAGTCATGTATGTTATAACAGCCATTTTAGCAATGATTAAAACTGGAGTTTTTATTAAAATATATGGTAGTGCTAGTAATGGAGCAATGCAACTTTCTAACCAAATATTTAATTATTTGATGATTCTAGAAAGTGGCCTTGGAGCAGCTTATCTATTTAAGATGTATAAACCATTTGAAGAAAAGGACTTTAAAAAGGTCAATGCTTTATATCAAGGTTTATCAAAATCATTAAAAAAAATAGCAACAATTATGCTTCTCTTATTAGTAACAACATCATTTTTATATCCACTTATTGTAAAAGATAATTCACTTTCTTATTTAAGAATTGCTTTGATTTTATTACTAATTGGAGTAAAAAATATAATTCCTTATTATTTTTACTTGAATAAGAAGAATTTACTCTATGCATATGAAAAAAAGTACTATGCAGACTTTATTGATGGAACTATTATGGCAGCAACATATGCTGTTGAAATTATCATGTGCAAATTGCATGTTGACTTATTAATAACATTATCAGTTGCAATAGTAATATACTATTTTGCTAATCATGTTTATAATTATATTTTGAAACGTGAATGTAAAGAAGTAATAAAAGAACATGAAAAACCTTCATTTGAAGGAAATAAAATGACTAAAGATATTTTAGTTCATCAAATAGCTAGCACAATAAATTCAGCAACTGATTCAATTATTCTATCAGTCGTAAACACTTTAAACAGTGTAACCATCTATAATGCTTATAATACAATTATCACTTTTCCAATTAAAATAATTAATAGATTAGTTGATAATTTAAGAGCAAGTATTGGTAAAAAGATAATAAATGATTTAGAAGGAACATATAAAGTATTTAATGAAACTCTTTCACTTAATTTCTTTATATCTGCTATAATGGCATCGCTTTTTGTTCTTCTTGCAAATGATTTTGTAACACTTTGGATAGGAAAAGAATTTACTTTAGATCTAGTATGTGTAATTGCTTTTGGACTTCTTTTAGTTCATCGAACAATTATACCGACAATTTATGTTGCACGTGATAGTAAAGGACTTTATAAAGAAAGCAAGAACTATACAATGGCTCAGACAATAGTAAATATTATTATTTCATTCTTGTTAGTTGGAAAATATGGCATAATTGGACTTTTACTAGGAACACTTATTTCAGCATATTTTATTCTTATTCCATTTAACTATAATTTAGTTTATAAAAAAGTATTCATGAAAAAGAACACTTTAATATATAACTTAATATTAAATATTATTTATATTGGACTACTAACATTTGGAATCTACGAATTTAATAATTTATTAAATATAGTAGGTGATACATCATGGCTTAAGTTTGTTTTAAAAGCAGCAATTGATGGAATAATAATAGTAGCTATAACATTTGTAATTGAGTATTCAATAAATGTGAACTTTAGAAATGTTTTAAAGAGATTTTTAAAATTTAATAAGTAATGGTTATTCCATTACTTTTTTGATATAATGAAATAGGTGATAGTATGAAATTATCTTTAATAATACCAGTTTATAATACATCTAAATACCTAAAAAGATGTTTGGATAGTGTTTTAAATCAAACATATAAGAATCTAGAAATAATTATCATTAATGATGGATCAACTGATAATTCATTAGATATTTTAAAAGAATATAAAGATGAAAGAATTAAATTAATCGATAAAAAAAATGAAGGTGTTTCTATTGCAAGAAATATGGGCATTGATGCATCAACAGGTGATTTAATTGGATTTATCGATTCAGATGATGCAATTGTTCCAGATATGTGTGAAACAATGGTCAAAAATATGATTGATTATGAATCAGATATATCAGTATGTGATATCTATAGAGTCGTTAATAATGAATTATATAACTATGGCATTAATGATGAAAAAATATTTGTTGTAGAAAATCCGGTTAAAGATTTTTTACTTGGTGGATCTTTGAAATATGCTATCGCGAATAAAATATTTAAGAAAGAACTAATTGGTAATACTAGATTTAATACTGAACTCACCAATAGTGAAGACCGTTTATTTATCTATGAAATATATAAAAAAAGTCCCAAAGTAGTTAAAATGAATAAACCAAAATATATTTATTACTTAAACTCTGATAGTGCATCAGTAAGCGCATTTAATAAGAAACATTTATCACTCTTAAAATCAGCCGATATGATTTATATAGATGCTAAAAATGATTATAAAGAAGCAGATAATTATTTATTTGAAAACTTGATTATTTTTATACGTAAGTTAGCAAAATCAAACAATAAAAAAGAATATAGTGATTACTATAAAAATACAAAAGAAAGATTAATTGAATTAAGTAAGAAAATAAATTTAAGCAAAAAAAGAAAACTAGAACTCTTTATTATTAAATATGTTAATTTCTTATATCCAGTGTTTATTAAAAAAGTTGAAAATAAAAAAAGTAATATAAAATTATCTAAAGTTAAAGATAATTTATTCTTAAATTAATGTAAAATTTTATTAAAGTATTAACAAAAAATAAAAATATATGTTATTATATATAATAGAGGAGATGTTATAAATGGCAAAAGCAGTAAAAAGGGGAAAAACAGAAGTTGAAGCAATAAAAGAAGAAGACGATAAGACAATAATCTATATGATTGTTGGATTTTGTGTTGGAGCAATTATTGCTTTAATATTCTTTGAATATTACTGGGTAGGAGTAGGCGGCGGCGCTGGCATGCTACTTGGAATATTAGTTTCAACAGTTGTTGATTATAAAAAAGCAAAAAATGTTAAAGTACCAGTTAAAAAGACAACTAAAAAAGCAAAAAAAGCAGTGAAGTAGTATGAAACATAAACGAGTTTTACAAAGAATAGAATTTATTGAGAATTTGACAATAGGCTTAACAATAGGCCTCATTTTGTCGTACGCATTTGCTTTGAATCCATTAAATGGAGTTTGCATAGGTTTATCTCTTGGATTGTTACTTCAAAAGATAATTGAAGAAAAGAAAATTGTTTTATCAATTTATATTTTGATAGGTCTTTTACTTGGATGCATAGTTTCATTTATATTTGAATTTTCATACGCAAATTCAGTACTCTCATTATCAATTGGAATGCTACTTGGAACAATTGTTTACTTAGTAAATCCAAAATCTGAAAAGAAGAGTAATTTTGGCAAACATGGTAAAAAGCTAGCAATTCTTACTATTCTAGGAATAGTATTTGGTGGTATTTTAGGTTTCGTTTGTTATAGATTAATTGGTATGTGTCTAGGTATCGGTTTTGGTATGATTCTAGCTATTACATATTATTTAAAAAAAGTAAGTAAAAAGCAAAAATAAATTTGCTTTTTTTAATTGTTCAAATGTTATATTCGTGATAAAATTAATAATAGGTGAATACTATGTATGCGGAAGATGAAAAAAGGGTTAAAAATGTTACTAAAATAATTATTTATGTTGTGCTAGGCATATTAGTTTTAGTAGGAATTTATTTACTTTTATCATCTAATAATAAAAATAATCCTGATACTGCTAGTGCATTTGAAGAAAAAATATTATCAGATGCCAAGATATTTGCAAGTATGAAAAAATTAGATGGAAATGTCTTTATATCACTTGCAGATATAGAAGATGCACTAGGATCAACTTATAATACATGTAATAAATCAACAGGTGTTGATTATGTAAATGGTAAATTTGATTTATATGTTATATGTTCAAAATATATAAGTCCGAAAATAGAAGAAATAAATAATAAAGTATACAATAATATTACTTTAAAAGAAGATGGATTTTTAATTACAAGTAATAATAAGTATATAGAACCAGGTTATGTTTCAAAATATAACGTTGATGTTAATAGTATCACTAGCTATCCAAAACAAGGAATTTATCAAACAACTTATTCAGTTAAAGATCAAACTGGTAAAGTAATTGAAGTGGCAAGTAGATATGTATTATATTCAAACTTTAACAACGAGTTAAAAGAAGCCCATATGTTTCTTAATGGTGAAAAAGAAATGTATATCAAAAAAGGCAGTAAATTTATTGATCCAGGTGTAACTTTGATTGATGAAGAAGGAAATGATATATCAAACGATGTTAAAGTAACTGGTAGCGTAAATACTCAAATACAAGGTGTTTATAATTTAACATATACCTTAAATCAATTTACATTGACAAGAAAAGTAATTGTAACAAGTATTAGTTATACTGCTAGTTTATCAAAAACAACGCTTACAAATTCAACAGTTAAAATAATTATAGATGTTCAAAGTGATGATTTTGAACGACTTGTGCTACCAAATTCAGCATCTGTTTATACTTCTCATTATGAACATGAAGTAAATGCAAATGGTACTTATAAATTTGGTATTTATACTAAAAGAAGCGGATATATAGAAATTGAAAAAACTGTAACAAATATTGATAGGATTAAACCTACTGTAAATTGTACAGGTAAGTCTGAAAATAAAGTAACTGCAGTTAAAATTGATGCCAAAGATGAAAATGGTATTAAGTACTATAAATATGGTAGTTTTTCAGGGAATGTGACTAAATCATCTTATGCAATTAGTCAGACTGTATCAACATTATGGGTAACTGTATCTGATAATGCAGGAAATATAGTGGAAACACAGTGCAATATTACAGTTGTTCCACCTAAAAAAGAAGATCCACCAACGACAACACCACCAGCTACAACAACTACTCCAGAAACACCAGATCCAACAGGAAATTATAAAGTTGTAAGACTTACAACTTTTGATGATGCTGGTCTTGCAAAGTGTGGTTCATCATGTGTACAAGAAAAAATTGCTTCTGGCGATATTAAAACTGATGAACGTGGATGGTATATGTATAAATATAATGGCAAATGGTATCATGTTGTTGCAGGTGCAATTAATAACCCAAGTTTAATAGAAAAATATGGGCACCCAAGTTATACAGATATTAGATATTATAATTATTTTGATACTTTTAAAATTTACATTTCAGATACAACTAGTTCTTCAACAATGGATAGCAGGTATAAAACTTATGAAGTAATTATGCTTGATGTTTGTGGAGCTTGTTTGAAATTTTCAACTAAACTTCAGGATATTCATCCAGGATGGAGTACAGCAACTATTAATAAATGGCGCGAAGATGCTAAAAAAGGCAATTCAATTAAAATTGATCTTTGGACTACTAGTAATGCTACAAATCCAGCTGATTGGGCATTCATTGATGGTTAGAAATATGTTATAATAATAGTCGGAGGAACTTAATAAAATGAAAAAAATAACAAAAATACTATTAACAATAATAATGATTTTTACTTCTATACTAGTAGTAAAAGCAGATGATCCTGTTACTACTACAACTAATGGGGAAGTGGCATCTGCTATAGCACAAGATTATCCATATTATGAAAAAGCATATAAATTGATAGGTGCTGTATCATATTATCATGATCATGCAGCTGTATTTGATCCATCAGACCAACCTGATTTAACTCAAGTTTTGAATGAAGCACTATCAACTTTTGGGTTAGATAGTGGGCAAAGCAATAATGTCATGGAGCTTTATACTGCGTTTAAATCTTCACCAACTACATCTGCTTTTGCTAATGGTGTATGTACTGATGAAAGTCATGTAAATGATAAAGATACATACAATAATTTTAAAAACCAACTTGCAAAATTCAATAATTTAGCATCAATGTTTAAATATGCTAAGAACACACTATCCTCAATGGTCAAACGTATTGATCTTTTATGTGAAAATGCTAGTTGTAATAGCAGTGTGACAGGAATAAAAAATCAATATGAAACGCTTATTGATAGATCTTTAAGTATGTATTCTTCGTTCTGTGATAAATTAGAAGATAGTCCAGGTATTGCACACTATTTAAAATCGGCATTGCAATTAGTTAGCTATGTAGCACTTGCATTAGCTGTTATTCTAGGAGCTTTAGACTTTGTTAAAGCAATTACATCTCATGATGATGCTGCACTTACAAAAGCATTCCAATCTTTTGTTAAACGAATGGTTGCAGTAGCACTTATATTTATGACTTATGTCATAGTTGAATTAGTATTAGGTCTTATTACATTTGTACCAGGTACTGAAGCTAGCCAATTAGAAGTTTGTGAGCAAATAAGACTAGGGGCTTTAAAAGGATAAAAAGATTGATAAAATCAATCTTTTTTTGTATAATTATAATAGGTGATAAAATGAGAATATTCGTTACCGGAGGAGCCGGTTATATAGGTAGTCATACATGTGTAGAATTACTTAATAATAATTATGAAATAGTAGTTATAGATAATTTTTCTAATTCTAAAAGAGACGTTATAGATAAAATAAAAGAGATAACAAAAAAAGACTTTGTATTTTATGAAGGAGATGTAACAGATAAAGCATTACTTTCTAAAATATTTAAAGAAAATAAGATTGACGCAGTTATTCATTTTGCTGGATTTAAGGCAGTTGGTGAATCTGTTTCTAAACCACTTATGTATTATCATAATAATTTAGAATCAACTATTAATTTACTTGAAGTAATGAATGAATTTGATGTTAAAAAAATAGCGTTTTCTTCATCAGCTACAGTCTATGGGAAACCTGATAGTTTACCAATCAAGGAAGATTTCAAATTATCAACAACAAATCCTTATGGAACAACTAAATTGATGATTGAAATGATTCTAAATGATTTATATAAATCAGATAACGAATGGAGCATTGCAATACTTAGATACTTTAATCCAATAGGGGCTCATGAAAGTGGTTTAATTGGAGAAAATCCAAATGATATTCCAAACAATTTAATGCCATATATCATGAAAGTTGCTGTTGGAGAATTAGATCACTTAAATATATTTGGTAATGACTATGATACTCATGATGGAACAGGTGTAAGAGATTACATTCATGTTGTTGATTTAGCAAAAGGTCATATTAAAGCTATTGAAAAGGTATTAAAAAGTACAGGCTGTGACACTTATAATCTAGGAACTGGTACAGGATATAGTGTCTTAGATATTGTTAAGGCGTTTGAAAGTGTTAACAATGTAAAAATACCTTATGAAATAGTTGGAAGAAGACCAGGGGATATAGATGCTTGCTATGCAGATCCAACAAAATCATTAAAATTACTTGGATTTAAAGCAACAAAAAATTTAGAAGATATGTGCAAAGATTCTTATAACTTTGTTAGAAGGAGTAAACATGAATAACGAAAAAATATCGGTTATAGTACCAATTTATAATGCTGAAGAATATTTAGAAAAATGTCTTAATTCAATATTAGGTCAAACATATACAAATTTAGAAATCATTTTAGTTAATGATGGATCTAAAGATAAATCATTAGAGATAATGGAAAAATTTAAAAATCAAGATCAAAGAATAATTATAATTAATAAAGAAAATGGTGGTGTTTCAAGTGCTCGTAATAGAGGAATTGAAATGGCTACTGGAAAATATGTAATATTTATTGATGCTGATGATTATATTGAACCAAATATGTTTGAAGTCTTAGAAGAAGACTTATTTAAAAATAATGTCGATATGAGCATGTGTGGTTATAGAAATGTTGATATTAATGGAAACATTCTATATGAATCTAAACCAATGGCTGAAAAATATTTTGATGCAAGAGTATTTAAAAACAATCTATTTAAAGATGATTATTATCGTGATTTAATATGTAACAAATTATTTAAACTTGAAATTATTAAAGATAATAATATTCGTTTTCATGAAGATATTCATGTGAATGAAAACATATTATTTCTTTTAGATTTTTCTAAATATGCATTTAGATATTCTTTTGGAAATGAAATGTTATATAACTTCTTATACAATACAAGTGGAGCAACTCATGGTAAGTTTAATTTGAAAAAAGTTTCAATCTTATCTTCATATATGCGTTTACTTACCTATGATTTAAGCCCAGATATTTTAAACAAAATAAAATATCGTTATTTATTTGAGGGATATGCTTTTACATATTTGATGAAAAAAATCAATATTGATAATACTGAACTAAAGAAAAATTTAGTTGAATTTAAAAATAAATATTATTCAGATGTTAAACGTGAAAAAACAATTGGAATAAAAAGAAAGATATCTTTATGGCTTATGATGCATTGTACTGATTTATATTGCAAAATTAGAAAAGATATATAGGTGCTTAGATGAAAAATTATTTAAAAATAGTTTTTGATTTATTAAAAAAAGAAGATTTGACGCAGGCTGATATTCTAGCTGCTCTTACATTTGAAGAAAGAGAAAGACTATTTTATAATTCAGAACAAACTTATGCATCATATGAATTTTTAAAAAGATGCAACGAAGAGGGAATTTACTTATTCACTGATGAAGAATTTAAAACTCTTGATGCAATTGGAAAAACAGTAGTTGATAGAACACCATTAGTACCAAAAGAAGTTGCTAAAAAGCAATTGTTGTCAGCTAACTATGATGATCTTAGAGTGACAAACATTAATTTTAAAATATTTGATGAAGATGAACTTATAATGTTTGCAAAACATTTCATTGATAAGATCAATGCAAATGGTACAACTTATTCAAATAATACTATAAGTGTATTAATAACAGTACTTCCACTGATTAAGAGTGATGAAGTAAAAGATCAAATACTTAATACTGTAGTAAAGAATAAAACTGTAAAAAAGAATTGTAGTATTCTTTATCATGCAGCTGATATCGCTGCTACTTTTCAAGATGAAACATATAAAAATAAATGGGCTCGTCGTGTAAAAAGAGAATACCGTTCAACAATAATAAAAACATTTGCTGATGAACATAAAAGAGTAGCACATTTGCTTTCACTTGATAAAGTTAGTCAACAAGACGTTTTATTATCTTTAGAAGATCAAGAACTTATTAAAAAACTTGCATTAATACCATCATTCTCAAAGCGAGTTTTACTTCGTATAAAAGATGAAGGTGAGCGTGAAAAGTATTTTAGAAGACTTGCAACGATGATTAAAGCTGAAGATAAAGGTGAAATTGTTGCATCATTTTCAACGCGAGAAAAGCAGTTAGAATTATTAAAATTTCTAAGAACTGAAAAATCACGTTACGAACTTTTAACTACAAGCTCAGTATTGACAGATATTGATAAGTATCGTATTGCTAGGGATTTTCGTTCAGATGATAGAAAATATACTGTAGCTACAAATTTAAAAAATGAAGGTGTTAAAAATTCATTATATCTGCGATTAGAAAATCATAAAACCATTATGGCTGCTGTTACAGCTTTAATTAGAGATATTAATGTTTTTGATAAATTAATTAGCAAATTAAACGAAAGAGAATTAAAAGTCATATATGAGGAACTTTCATATAATGATACTTCATATAATCTTAGAGTATTAGATAAGATTAAAGATAAAAAATGGGTAATGCAACAAATGGAAAACATTAAATTAACAATTTGTTCTCCAACTGATTATACTCATCTAATTGATATGTATTCTAAAACATATAAACTTAATCGTGATCATTTAACTAAATTTGTTCAAGAATTTGGTTATGGTACATTTAAATATATTAATAGCCCAGCAATAAGTGGGGCGATTAATTTAGATGAAGAATCATTTCAAAAATATCTTCAATTATTTAAAAGAAGTAATTTTATATGTGATGAAAAATCTGTTAAAAATGGAATAGCTGCATTTGCGCAGCAAGAATATAGATATGCTCATCCAAATGCAATAAATGCATTCGCGAATCTTCTTACTGCACTTGATGTTAATGATGATATAACGGTAGTAGATATAATAAAAAGAGCAATCAATGAGACAAATTATCCACTTGAAAAAATAAGTGAATTTTTAGGTTTAGATGCCAATGCTAAACTAGATAAAGTACAATTAAGTAATGCTCTTTTAAATAGATTAAAAGAAAAAGATAATACTGTAACACTTGATTTTGTACGTGAATTAATTGGAGCAGCAATTGATCACCATCGAAATAATAAAACTACAGCATTGGGAGAATCACATTTTGCAAATATTCCGCGTGTTGTTAGTGAACGTTCATTAATGGATTATTACGTTTATGGATCAGATGATTCTATGCTAAAATTAGCTTTTGCTAGATGTCAGTCACTACTTGAAAAAGAAGAGCAAGAATTTATGCTTGATCCTGATAGATTAAGTGCTGTTCTTGAATTTAAGCGTAATCCAGATAACAGTAAAATGAATGAAACATTAAAAAAAGACCTTCGTCTTTTTGGTGTAATTATAAGAAAAATTTGGTTGTATGATGCTAAAAGTGGATATATGGAATATTTTGTTCGAGCATATCCAGGTATTGAAACAAAAATTAATTACGATGGAAGTCATGAATTTGAATACATATTTTCAATTCTACAACAAATTAATCCAGCAAAATTAAAAGAAACAGTTTTTAATGATCCAACAAAATATGGTGATTTAATTAAATTTTTAGCAGGAAATAAAATGCTTGGTGCTACTAGATTTTTAGGTAACGCAGCAGAAGCAGGAAGAATTTCTCTTGATGAATCACTTATTGCAACTTTAATTAATAATTATCCTGAAGTATGTGCAAATGTAGCTAACAGAAGCGACAAAAGAAATGGGCTTGCTGAACATCTAATTGAAGCTGAATATTTCAATTCAGAAAGCTATAGATATGAAAATCTATTTGGCAAAGATGTATTTAGATATTTAAGAAATAACCCTGGATGTAATAGTGCAACATCAATGACAAGGAAAGAGCGAATTGCAGTTGGAACTGATTATGTTAAAAAAATATTTGAGCGAAAGTATATTCCAGTACCTTCTCAGAATGAGGTTTATAAACTTACTAGTGGTAAGTTATTAAATGCAAAATTAGGTGATTTAACCGATTTAAATAATTTAGTACTTGGTGAAAGAACAGATGCCTGTACACGTATTGGTGGAGCAGGAAGAGAGATGTTTAAATTATTTACCATCGATGATAGAGGATTTAATATCGTTTTTACTGATCCAGTAACAGGTGATTTTGTAAGCCGTGCAAGTGCATTTAGAAATGGGAACACTATATTTATAAATGAATTAAAATTCAGTGAGAGTCGTAAATATAGTACTGATGATTTAATTGAATGCATCCATAAAGTTGCAAAAAACATAGTTGAGCAAACGAAAGATGAAGCTGTTCCTATTGAAAATGTTGTTATATCAAATAGATGTGCAATGGCATATTCTAATGAAGAAACTGTTGATTTAGGTGTTCAAAATGTAAAAGCAGGTATTGGTAATTTCTATACTAATATTGCTAGTAATAATGCCATTGTTTTAGCAACTAGTGCACTAGATAAAAATTTCGCACCAGTTAAATTACAACTAGGATATAAAAAATATCCTCCGCTTAGAATTTCACCAGTTTACTATGAAGGACATTTAGCTTTAAGACAAGTAAATCATATGAAAACACTTAAAGAATTCTTAGGTGGACAAGCACTTCAAGCAATTGATATAAAAAAAGAAGGGATACTAGCTTGCTATTCAACTCATGATTGGGTAATATATGTTAATGATAAAAAAGAAATCAAGACAATTGTTGCAGTTGATAAAAAAGAAGCTTTAGAGGAAATGCATGCAATGTTAGAAGAACTTAAGGGTAAACTAACTAGTTTGGAGGTAAACAATGTTAAAAGTAGGAAAAGTTAAATTATATGATAATTGGAATGGAATCATAACTTCAAATGATAAAGATTATGTTTTCCGCAAAGATGATATAACTAGAGGCGAAGTTAGAGTCGGCGATGAAGTTAACTTTGTTTCAGAAGTTTATCCTCAATATCCAGAAAGACCTCAAATACTAACTGCTAGATTTGTTGAAAAAAAAGGACCATCAAGATGATGGTTCTTTTTAATAGATAAATGTGTCTTCAGAATAAAATTTAGGTTCACAAGTAACATTAATATTTAAAGCCTTAAGTGCTTTTAATTCATCATTAGGTAAAATATATGTTGAATGTGCATCTGTATTTTCTAATTTTTTAACACATGAAAGTGCTTTATCAATAGTAGGATTTGTTACAGAACAAATACTCAAAGCTATTAATATTTCAGATAGTTTTAATGGTTCATTTGATCCATTTGACCTATTTTTTAAAATAGGTTCAATTAAATTTGGAGGAAGCAAATTAATATTATCTGGAATATGAGCTAATTCTTTAATTGAATTTATAAACATTGCTGAAACAGCTGAAAGAAGTTCTGATTCTTTTCCTGTAATTACTTTTTTATTTGGTAATTTAATAGCAACAACCTGTCTATTTTCTTTCTCTTTTTTATCTAAAGCAGGTTTTACAACTTCTAAGTAATTTTCATCAATGCCAATTTCATTCATTAATACCTTAATTCTTTGTGGAACTTCAGGATCTATCTGACCAATTTTAGCACTTGCCATTTCATTAAAGTATCTTCTAACAATTTCTTTTTTAGCAGCTTCTTCTACAATTTCATTATTTGTAATACAATTTCCAACCATATTAACACCCATATCAGTAGGTGAGTTATAAATAACTTTTCCTGTGATACGATATAAAATTGTTTTTAAAACTGGAAATAATTCTATATCACGATTATAGTTTATAGCAGTTTTGCCATATTCAGCCAAATGGAATGGGTCAATCATATTAACATCTTTAAGATCGGCTGTAGCAGCTTCATAAGCTATATTTACAGGGTGTTTAAGTGGTAAATTCCATACCGGGAATGTTTCAAATTTGGCATAACCAGCATTAATACCACGTTTGTGTTCATGATATAGTTGTGATAAACAAGTTGCAAGTTTACCACTACCAGGACCAGGTGCATTAACGAGCACAAGAGGTTTAGTTGTTTCAATATATGGATTAGCACCATATCCTTCTTCACTTACAATAGTGTCTACATCAGTTGGATATCCTTTTGTAAATGTGTGAATATAAGTTTTAATATTATAAGCAGTTAGTTTTTTGATAAATTTATCAACACTTGCTTGATTATTATAAAGAGTGATTACAACACTATTAATTTTGAACTTTTGTTTTTTCAAATTGTCAATTAACCTTAATACTTCTGTATCATATGTAATACCATATTCAGCACGAGTTTTATTCTTTTCAATATCATTAGCATTGATACAAAAAATAATTTCCATATCATCTTTTAATTCTTTAAACATATTTATTTTAGAATCTGGTTTAAAACCTGGTAAAACTCTAGCAGCATGATTATCATCAAATAATTTGCCACCAACTTCTAAATAAAGTTTATCGAAAAGTTTAAATCTTTTTCTAATATGCTCACTTTGTATTTTAACGTATTTTTTATTATCAAATCCTTTAACCATATATACCTCCAAAATACCATCAAAATAATTATAACAAAAAAAATTAATAATTCATAAAAAAATATGCAATATTGCTTACTTTTTGTTATAATTAATATGGTGATAAAATGATTGATGAATTACAATTAACAGTACAAGTAAATATGTCTTATGAAGATTTAGATAAAGTTTTAACAGAAAAAGGAATGAATCGTGTTAATAAGAAATATCAGCATGATTTATTTATGATAAAAGCTGATGAAGACTTAACTGGTTTAGCTGATTTTGAAAAATTATCAAGAGCAATTATCATAAGAGATGTTGAAAATGAATTTAAGGGATATATATATAAAAAGTCATCATATGATGTAATGACTGCTACTTTAAAAAAACAAAGCATTCGCGTTGACTTAGCTGATTTAGATCAAGGATATCGTTTTTTAGAAGCACTTGGATATAAAAAATTCTTTGCCTTAAGTCAAAACTTAATTGAATATGCTAATGCTACTAATAAAATATGTGTATCGGTTATAAAAGATTTAGGTGTTTTTGTTGAAATACATGGTCATCACCTAAATTATCAAAATGGTACAACACCAGCAGAATTGAAAAGAATCTTGGATGATTATGTACCAAATATAATGAATCGCGATTATTATGTAAGTAAACCAATATTGATGATTAGAAAAATTGAAAATAAATAAAGGAAATAAAAAATAAAAAAAGTATATTATTAATAGGTGATGATATGTTAATAATATTACTTTTTTTTCTTGGCTTATTTTTACTATTTTTATGGTGCACTCTTAGAATTGCAAGTATATGTGACAAGGAAGAAGAAAAAATAATTGAAAAAAAGAAGTAAAAATGTTATATTAATAATAGGTGAGTAGCATGGAAAAAGCTAAAAAGAAAACAACTACTAAGAAGAGTGTTAAAAAAGTTACAAAAAAAGCACCTGTTAAGGAATTAAGGTATAAGAAATATATATATCCAAGTATTATATTTGGATTTATGTTAGCATGCTTTAATTATATATTCTTAATTCTTGCTTTATATTCACCATGTTATAGTGGAATTTATGTAAAACTATTTGATAGTGTAGTACTCAATGTATTTTTAAATACGATATTTCAAATTTTATTCTTTGCTGCAGCATTCTTCTTCGTTTCATATCTTTTCGTTGAAGTTGTTATTAATAAGCATAATTAGAGTGAAAAACTCTTTTTTTTCTTGCCTAGATATGAGATAATAAAGAAGGTGATAATATGAAAATATTATGTATGGGACATATAAGTTATGACATAACTTTTCCAGTTGACGAATTTATAACAGAAAATACTAAAGTTCGTGTTAAAGAAAGAGTTGAATGTGGAGGAGGACCAGCTAGTAATGCAGCTTATTTACTAGGTAAATGGGGTAGTGAAGTTTATATAGCTGGCTTAATTGGAGATGATCCATATGGAAAAAGAATCGTTGAAGAATTTGAAGAAGCTAATGTAAATACTAAATACTTAGAAGTAAGACATAATTATAAGACAAGTAATAGTATTATTATTAACAATTTATCTAATTCATCTAGAACTGTTTTAAGTTATCGCGAGTCAGAAGCACATATGAATCCTATTGAACTTGATTTTGAACCAGATATTATCTTAATTGATGCACATGAATACGATGAATCAGTGCGCTTACTTGAAAAATATCCAAATGCTATTAGCATTATTGATGCTGGAAGTGCACGTGAAGAAGTAATTAAACTTGCTAAAAAGGTTAATTATGTCGTATGTTCAAAAGTATTTGCTGAAGATGTATCAGGCATAAAAATTGATTATAATAATGAACAAACAATAATTGATTTATATCACAAGTTGGAAGAAGAATTCCAAGGAATAATTGTTGTTACTTTAGAAGATAAAGGTGCCCTATATAAATATGAAGGTAATATTGGAATAATGGATGGCCTTAAAGTTGATGCACTTGATTCAACTGGGGCAGGTGACTTATTCCATGGTGCATTTACATATGGTGTAAGTAAATGTTACAACTTAAATACTGTTTTAACAATCGCAACTGTAGCTGGTGGCATATCAGTTAAAAGAATTGGTGGTAGAAACTCTGTTGCAACTAAAGAAGAAATGAGAATGTATATTCATGACTTTGAATGATGTTATATTTGTCGATAATTTACCTAAAATAGATTTACATGGATATGACCGAGTGTCAGCTCGTATCAAAATAAATGATTTTATTAAGGAAAACTACGTACTAAAACAAAATGTATTTGCCATTATTCATGGTGTCGGATCAGGAATTATAATGAAAGAAACCCATGAAACATTAAGAAAAAATAAGCTTGTTCGTGATTTTAAGACCTATTATTATAATAACGGATGCACAATCGTTGAAATAATCGTTGACAAATAACACTTAGAATGATAGAATAAGCCCTTGCATAAAGGATTTTTGTCAATTTGACAAAATATAATTAAGTGCTATAATAGGCGGCAATTAAGGGGGAAATGAAAATGTACGAAAGTAAAGAAACTTCAATAAGGGGAATAGTTGTAACAATTTTATTAATAATTCTTGTTATATGCTTATTAATTTGGATATTCCCAACTAAAAAAGATGTTAAGGGAATAACTGGTGGAAACAATGAACCACTTTTAAGCGAAATATTTGGTCGTAACATAAGAGTGTTACAAAATGCAGGAAAAGCATATTACTATTCTGCAACTTTACCAAAAAATACAGGTGATTCAACTAATATTACATTAGGAGAATTAGTTGAAAAGAAAATGCTTTTAGATTTAACTGATAAAAATGGTAAAGTATGTAATAAGGATGCTTCATATGTTCAATTAACTAAGAATAGTGATGGCACATATGAAATGAAATCATATTTATCATGTGATAAAGAATCAAATTATATTCTTTCATCATTAGATTGTTCAAACTTCAAAGGAAATTGTAAATCAGAAGATATTTCAAAAGATGACAAGAAAGAAGAACCAATCGATGATAAAGAAACACCAATTGATGATAAAGAAACACCAATTGATGATAAAGAAGTAACTTACTATTATAGATATCTATATAGTTGTCCAAAGAATAGCCAATCTTATTCAAATTGGTCAGCATGGTCAACAAATTATGTAAGTCCTTCAAGTAATCGTGTTGTTGATACAAAAGTAGAATATGAAAGAAAATATGTAAAAACTGGTACTAAACAAGAACCAGTAACAACATATAATACAGTTACAACAACAGAATATGAAGAAGAAACAAAACGTTATGTTGATACACATCCACAAGGTGCAAGTTGTGTTACACTTCCAAGAACTGGATATACATTATATGAATGTAAAGTTAGAACACCAAAAACTGTAACTAAACAAGTTCCAGTTACAACATATAATACAGTTGATGTATATGACTGGCAAACAACTGCTGTTACTTATTATCGTTATAAAACTTTAACAAGTAGCACAAGTCATTATACAGTATGGAGTACAAAATCAAATGATACTACATACATAAATTCAGGATGTACTGTTATTAAGTCAGAAAAGGTAGCTAAATAAGGTAGATCCAGCTACCTTTTTATTGTTTGACATTTGAGTCATTAAAAGTTATAATTAAAAATAGAATAGTGGGGGTAAAATTATGAAAGGAATTTACTTATTCGACTATATAAATGAGAACGAATTTAAGAAAATTGAGCGTTCTTTAAAAAAGTACAATATGTTAGCTTATAAGAAACTATATTTTGAATATTATCCAGCTTTAAAAGAGGGTAAGTTCTTAGGCGAAATGGTTTCAAAAAATCAACAAAATGGTACTGAAACATATGAACTTAAATTGCCAACAGATCCAATGTTTGCAAAAGTTCATGACGATATTAAATTACATTATATAGTATATTTGAATGATCACATTGTTATGTTAGATACAATTTCTCCAGAAGATATTTTAGGAGAAGGACATCAATCAGAATTAGTAACATATAAAGGTGTTATGGTATCTAAAGAGCATGCTGAAAAAGATATATTCAAGATTAATTTACTTAATCTAATTCAAAAATAGATTTAAAAAATCTATTTTTTTGGGTATTAAAGGAGATTTATGAAAAAAGAAGATTTAAAAGTTATAATAATTGCAATTTTACTTATACTTTTAGAAAGTGGATCATATTTTGTGTGCAAACTTTCACCAATTCCTCGTACATTATTGACAAGTAGTTTTGATGATAAATTACCACTTGTTCCTTTTTTCATTTGTTTTTATTTTTTATGGTATCTTTTTTTAATAATAATACCATTTGTTCTATATAAACATGGAAAAAAGTATTTAGTTCGTTATGCTTCATTAGATATTATATGTGTAATAATTGCATCACTTATATTTATCTTTTTCCCAACAATTATAATTCGTAATGTTGATTTGAGTAAATATAATTCTATATTTGTTTATCCAATCAAATTTATCTATTTTACAGATACTCCTGATCTTTGTTGCTTACCAAGTATGCATTGTGCAATGAGCTTTATATTTATTTATACGTCTCTTAAGACAAAAGAAATGAAATGGTATTATAAAACTATGATAGTACTATCATCACTTGGAATTGTAGCATCAACACTATTAGTTAAACAACATGTAATATGGGATGTTTATGCAGCAATAGTTGTAGTAGCGGTTACAGTTTTAATTGAACGTTATACTAAAATTGGAGAATACTTTAGAAATAAAGTAGAAAAATTAGATAAATATATCGATAAAAAAATAGGTCAAACAAAATTTGCAAATAAATTAAAATAAGAGCTTTTTACGCTCTTTTTTCAGTGTTTTCACATAATTACACATGTTTTATCGTATGGCCGTATTATTATCAATATTTTATGTTTTTTATGTAAAAATAAAATTGGTGAACATTATGAATTTCGAACGATTAATAAGCTTACGTGAAGATAGGGACTTATTGCAAAGCGATATGAGTAAAGTTTTAGGCGTTACTCAATCAAATTATTCAAGATGGGAAACAGGTAAAGAAATAATACCATTACGAAAGTTAAATATGCTTTGTAACTATTTTAACGTGTCAATGGATTATATGTTGGGGTTCACTAAAGAAAACAAAGAAGTTAGAAGAGTAGAACTTAGTTCAATTGAAATTGGTAAGAGAATACGACAAATACGTATTAATAATGGTGTTACTCAAGTAGAACTATCTGAGTTACTTAATACTTCTCAATCGACAATAAGTGCTTATGAAGCCGGTAAAACATTAATACTTACAGCGTTTGCAGTTGAAATCTGCAAGAAATATAAAATATCACTTGATTATTTACTTGGTAGAGAAAAATAAAAACGGATTAAATCCGTTTTTTTTAATCTACATTAACTGTTTTAGCATATTTTAAAAAGTCGTTTTTCAAATCTTCACGATCATCATATTTACCAAAAAAGTTAAGTAGCCAGAAACCATTTTTTCCTTTATAAAGAGCAGACATATCATAATATCTATCATTTTCAGTAGTTGAGTCATAAGTGAAATAATAGAAGTTGTCTTCTTTATTTATTTTAATATTTTTACCATTTGCTTCCATAACTGCATTAGCATAATCATCTAAAGTAGATTCACTACTCAAATTAAGTTTAGCTAATTCATCATAACTTTCTTCTAAAACAGTAAGACCTGCTTTTTTTGATATAAAGTAGTAATTAGCTCCTTTATAATCATCTTCTTTAAATGCATCAGTTAAAGTAATTTTAAAATTATCTTTGTTGAATAATTTTTCTTTGGTTGCACAACCAGTAAGACCGACTAAAAATATAAATAATAAAATTAAAAATAATAAGTTTTTTCTCATAGTTTCCTCCCTTGGCGACTATTATAACACAAAAAGTCAAATTTGCTTGATAAAATTTTAATTAATTATTATAATAGTTAATTACTAGAGGAGATAGAATGCTAGATTTAAAACGAATTGATGAAAAAGCAATCATAGATTTTATCTATGAACTATTAGATTATTATCATAGTTTAGATGGAAACAGTATAAATATAGTGCATGAATCAGATGAAGGAATAAGTCGCAATAATGCTGGTTGGTACCAATATAAAGATGGTGAACACTATATTCATATAAATGTTCCAAATATACTAAATTTAGAATCTGCAGTTCATATTGGACTTTTAGATATCCGTGATTTTTACTCATTCATATCTCTTATCGTCGGTCATGAATTTCGTCATTTTTTACAAGCGAGATTTATAAAAGATGGAGTTCCAATTGATGGATATAGTAAAAAAGACATATTATTAAATGAATTAATTATATATATAAAAATGTTTTTTGATAGATATTATTTATTAAATAAAGGTTTTATTAAATGTGAAGAAGATGCTGAAAAGTTTGCAGTTAAAAATAGTTTAGATTTTTTATCTAGATATCATCCTGAACTAATCCCTGAAAAAACTATTGTGCGAGCTATTTGTTTTTATGCATATTTACATAAACGTGCAGGAATGGTATCAACTGTACCAAACGGATGTAAATCTGTTGATGAGATACTCTTAAAAATTGAACGACATATTAAAGCTAATTTAAGAATTCCAGATTTAACCAAAACATTAGGTGTTAATGATCCTGTGCATTATGAAATACATAAATATTTTAATCTCCATCCAGAAGAGATTATGACAAAAGAATTTTTAGAGGAATATAGAAGTACTACTAGTGGTTCCAAACAAGACTTATTAGTTGCTAGAAAAATTTTAGAAGTAATCGATCGTCCTTTTGAATCATTAGAAAGTTTTGACGAAATGCGAAAAAGATTTGTAAGGGGTAATTTATAGGAGGGTTTATGAAAGTAGTAAAAAAAATTAACGAAGAAATATTTGTCACAAAAGAAACAAATGTAGAAACAGGGATAACTAGAATTATTCTACATGTTGATGGTGAAAAAATTGTTATGTTTACCGGAAAAACGGATGATAATTATTGGGCAGATATAAGAACAAATGAAAATTATATTGTTGCCTATTCAAGAGGAAATATGGCAAGTGGTGGGCCATTAAGAGTACATTGTGCATATAATATTAAATATAAAAGATTTGTTCATATGGATAAGGCAATGAGAAGTAAAATTGAAAATATGCTAATTACTAGAAAGAGTATTGATTTAAGAACTTTATTAGCAATTATTAATGGATTTCCAGTTTCAAAAAAAGTTCAAGAAGATGTTGATAGAGAAATTAACTATTTAACAGGTGGGAATCAAGGATTTACTAAGGAGCAAGTAATTCAATATATTCTTTCAAGTTACCCACAATTGGAACCATATAGCCATTATTCACTTCCAATATCAGTGTATGATTATGATCAAATTGAAGAAAGTCTTAATGGGAACGCTTTTTTCTTCCATGTTATGCCTCAAATTATTGATTTAGACGAAGCAGATCAAATAGCATCATTACCTAAAAAAGAACAAATGCGAGTAATTGGAAAACATCCATCTTTATAATAAACTAAAAGACAATTATATTAATTTATAATTGTTTTTTTATAAAAAAATTGACAAATATCAAAAAAATGGTATTATATACGGCGTTTTGTATAGAGAAGGGGGAATTTTAATGCTAAATTCTAAAGACGTCAAGTTAAACATTATGGGATTACTAGCAACTGATGAAAGTAGACGTACTCTTGGTAACAGATTAAATGGTGAAACAATATCATTTGATTCAACAAAACTTGCAGAAAGAAGACAAGAAATTGCTACTATTTTAGCTGAATTAGGTGTTCACAAACAACCAATGGTAAGTTTAAAAAGTTTAGCATCTAAGTTATCAGGTGAAGTGTGGAATGAACTTCAAACAGTAGAAGATATTGAAGCAATTGATCTACTATTAGCTTGTTCTGATGCATGTGGTTTTATTAATAATGGTGCTACTACAATAAGTAACAATATTAATGAAATTGGTGCATTAAATGCTACTTTAATTTCACGCGCTGGAAGAACTATAATCGGTGATGATGCTAGATGGGCTAGTATAATTCGTGAAAGAATTGCTGGCAATGTAAGCTTTTCAACTGATCAAGATGAAATATTAGAATATGCAATGGCTGATATGGCAGTTGCTCCAGAAGTTAGATAATAAAAACGATTTAATATAATCGTTTTTTTGTTGCTGATTAATAATCAAGGTGTTATAATAGCAAACTAAGAAGGAGTACTTATGAAAAAGAATATTTATTTTGAACCAACTATTTGGTATGGTGAAGGACGTACACATGGTTGCCCACTCGGAACAAAAAAAGGATATGAAGAAGAAAGAAGACTATCTGATGTTGAAAAAAGATTAGAACGTGCTACGTTTGCTCAGATTAGAAGATTAATTGGACCTACATTTCCAAAAATCATTATTAATGAGCATGGTATACTTGAAATTGAACCTTATGCATCAACATCAAAGGAAGAATTAAGCGCAGCTTATAGCATTTTAAACTCTTATCGTTTTGGTGTTTATTCAAGACATCAATTTAAAGACTGGGTACCAAGAGAAGGTGCTACTAAAAAAGATTATCAAAGATGGTTTGATCAAGAAAAAAATGCATATTTATATACTATGCCATTTAAACAATTATTAGGATTATCAGACTATGATAGAGAAGGAAGAATCACATTTGAATTAACAGAAACAATAAGATTTCACTCATGGTCAGATGAAATCACTAGATGGAACGATGGACTTGGTGGTTATACTATAAATGGTATAAAATCAGCCTTAGAAAACTATTTTCAACCTTTTATAGTATTAGCTATGATTGGAGAAAATGTACATATTGAAGAAATAGATGGAACTCCATATGCTGTTTGCATCCGAACAAGCAATGGAAAAACAGTTAAACTTGCAGCTTCACTTTATACTAAAGAAATATTTTATGTAAGAGAAACTGGACTAAAATTAATTGGTAATTCATATGAATATATGTTTAAAGCTCTAGCTCTTCCAGTTGAAACAGTTTTAAATTCCGTTTTAGAAGTTGCAAATCCATATGCACTACCATGTGAAGGTATGGGAGACTATAATAAAGATCATGAGTTAATCAGTACTGTTGAAAAAGTATATGGCACAAGCGATCAACGTGAGGCTAGTAAATTAACTAAAATAAGTTCATATTATAGAAGATGATTTAAAATCATCTTTTTTTTTGCAATAAAAAAACTAACATTTCTGTTAGTAATTATTAGATGGTGCAGGTGAAGGGACTTGAACCCCCATGGATAAACCGCTAGATCCTAAGTCTAGTGCGTCTGCCAATTTCGCCACACCTGCATATTAGTGGTGGACCCTGTAGGATTCGAACCTACAACCCCCCGGTTATGAGCCGGATGCACTAACCGTTGTGCTAAGGGTCCTTCTTGTTACTGCTATATGATAACACAATCCAAAAGATTATGCAATATTTTTGATAAATTTTTATTTTGAAAAAGGAAAATGGAAATAAACGCAGTATATTACTTTAGGTGGTAACATTGAATAAAGTTAAAGAATTGCCAAAAAATGAAAGACCTAGAGAAAAATTAAAAAAATATGGGGTTGAGTGCTTAAATAATGAAGAATTACTAACTATTTTAATTGGAAGTGGAAATAAATATAGTGATGTTAAAAGTCTTAGTCATCAAATACTTTCAAGCGTTGAAAATGTAAGTGATCTAGTTAATCTTAATTATGAAAAATTATCAAAAGTTAAAGGATTAGGTCCATCTAAGATATCTATAATTTTAGCATCAATTGAATTATCTAAAAGACTAAAAAGACCAGAATTAATTGATATTAGGGTAGATAGTACTAAAAAAGTATTTGACTATTTTAAAAACCTATTTATGGAAGAAATGCAAGAATGCTTTTATGCAGTTTATTTGGACGCATCAAAAAAAGTTATAAAAATTAAACTATTATTTAAAGGAACACTAGATCATAGTTTAGTTCATCCAAGAGAATTATTTAAAGAGGCTTATATTATAAGTGCCTCATCAATTATATGTGTTCATAATCATCCAAGTGGTAATATAACTCCATCTAAAGAAGATAAAATGTTAACTGATAATTTAGTAAGAATTGGTCATATTCATGGAATACCAATTATTGATCACTTAATAATTGGTAAAAATACATATTACAGTTTTTTTGAGAACGACGATATTTAATTGTAAAAATTTGTTTCTTGTATTATAATCATTTTAGAAAGTAGGAGTTAATATGATGCCAGATAATGAAAATAAATCAGCAGATACTTTTGAAAACAATATACGAAATACGCTTCCAGAAACAGATCAAATGGAAAATAAAGTAGAAGTTAATAATCAAAATAATGGTCAATTAAATATGAATCCAACTGTTCCAATTCGTGAAAGAGGAACAATGCGAGTTAAAAGAAAAAAAAGAATAATTATTTTTTCTATTTTAGCAGTTATACTATTAGTTGGTGGTTATTTCACATATGATTTATTCTTAAAAGATTTATTAAATAAAAAAGAAGAAGAAACTGAAAATGAAATTGATATAAATACTATAAATATTTCAAATGGATATTTAGGGAACAGTAATTTTATATCTATTCCTCAAATAGATGTAGATACTAAAGAAGCATCATTGCTTAATTTAAAAATAATGACTGATTCATATAAAACAATTGATTTTTTAAGAAAAAGTTTCTTTGATAAAGTGAATAATAATAATTCTAAAAATGACTTTGAAGATTTTTATGATTGTTATAAAAATTTAAAATATGATTATAAAGTATACCGAAAAAAGGGTATTCTAATTATAAGTGTTTCAGCAGATAATGCAAGTAGAAATTGGAATAATTGTATACTTGAAAAAGAACCTACGTATGATAATCCAGAATATTTTTATTTCTATGATGTTAAAAATGATAAAGGATTAAATTTCTATGATGCAGTTGAACAATTAGGAGTAAGCGTTGGATCTGACTATTCAATGTGTAAAAACTATACTGAGCTTAGAAATTATACTGGTAAAATAACTGTAAAAAGTGATGCCTTGGGAGATTTAGATATTCAATGTATCGAATAAACGAAAACTATTGTTATAAGCAATAGTTTTTCTTTAAAAAATAAGTGAAAAAGGTTTGACATTAATAAGCAATTATGTTAAAATTATTTATCGTGTAGAGCCTCACTCTACAACCGCGCGAAAAAGGTTTGAAAACGATTGTTACCTTCAAGGCGAGTCTTAGAAATGTTAGGAGGTTAAAAATGAAAGCAATTATCGAAACAGGTGGCAAACAATACTATGTTGAAGAAGGTACAGTTTTATACATCGAAAAATTAGATGCTGAAGTTGGTTCAAAAGTAAAGTTTGACAAAGTTTTAATGGTTAACGGTAATGTTGGTTTTCCTTATGTAGAAGGAGCTAATGTTGAAGGCGAAGTTATTAAACATGGTAAGAATAAGAAAATTAAAGTATTCAAATATAACCAAAAGAAAAATTATCGTCGTACTCAAGGACATCGTCAACCATATACTAAGGTTGAAATTAAATCAATCAAAGGTTAATTATGATTAAAGTGAATATTAAAAAAGACCAAGTTACAATCAAAGGTCATGCAGACTATGAAGAATTTGGCAAAGATATTGTTTGTGCAAGTGTAACAAGTATTGCAACAACAACCATAAATGCAATTATTAGATTAGACAGTGAAGCGATAGATTTTAAATCAGATTCTGGTTTAATCGATATAATTATAAAAAAACATAGTGATTTAGTTGATATACTTATACTTAATATGACTGAATTACTAAAAGAATTAGAAAAAGAATACAAAAAATATATTAAAATAAATGAGGAGGTGCTTTAGATGAAACTAATGGAATTAAATATTCAATTATTAGCTCATAAAAAAGGACAAGGTTCTACTAAGAACGGCCGTGACTCTGAATCAAAGAGATTAGGTGCTAAAGCTGCTGATGGCGAATTCGTTACAGGTGGCTCTATATTATATCGTCAACGTGGTACTAAGATTTATCCTGGTAAAAACGTTGGCATCGGTAGTGATGACACAGTTTATGCTAAAGTTCCTGGCGTTGTAAAATTTGAACGTTTAGGTAAAGATCGTAAACAAGTAAGTGTTTATCCAGCAGAATAAAACGAGTTATCTCGTTTTTTTTTATTATTTATGTTATAATGAATATAGGAGGTACAATAAAATGCAATGGAACTTTTTTAGAAGAAATAAAGATAAAGGATTAGGTGGACAACCAGTAGAGCAAAAACCAATAGAATTAGTACCAAATGAAAAATGGCATACTGCTCCAGGTGGCGAAATTAAAGATGAAGATCAATTAGAAACAATCAAGGCAGGTTATAGTTCAGAAAATCCTTCAGAAAGAGAATGGTTTCGTGGTGAACAAGAAAAAGCTGTTGATGCGTTAAAAACAAAACCAGAAACTGATGAATTAACAGAAGAACAACTAGAGCAAGTTCAAACATATGGTGGAACTAATGTAGATGGTTCTCGCAGTGATTTTACTGATGAACATATAGAAAACCAAGAAGAAGTAGTTAGATCATTTTCTGATGGAAATGGAATGCAAAGATAAAAACACTTTTAAAGTGTTTTTGCTTGACAAAAATTACTAATTTTTGTTTAATAATTGTCGGAGGTTATTATGCAACATACAAGAGCAAGTGTTATTCGTATGGAACGCGAAGCGTTAAAAGAATATGCTAGGAGATTTATAATACAAAAAGAAGTAGCCAAAAGAGAAAAAGAAGCAGCAGCTACTAAGAAATTTGGCGAAGAAAAAAAAGAAGGAGAAAAAACACGATAAAAGTGTTTTTTTGTGGAAAAAAACATACAGTTATTATATAATAGAAATAATTGGAGGTGTCATAATGACAGATATAGAAATTAGTGATAAAGCTAAGAAATTAGATATTAAAAAGGTGGCTAAAAAGTTAGGTATAAATGGTCGTTATTTAGAAAGTTATGGCAAAACTAAAGCAAAAATTAGTTTAGATATAATGAAAAAACTAGAAGATCAACCAGATGGAAAATTGATTCTTGTAACTAGCACTAATCCAACTCCATATGGAGAAGGTAAGACTACTATGAGCATCGGAATCAACGATGCAATGAATAGAATAGGTAAAAAAAGTGTTGTTGTTTTAAGAGAACCATCATTAGGTCCAGTATTTGGTATTAAAGGTGGTGCTACTGGTGGTGGATATGCTCAAGTAGTTCCAATGGAAGACATTAACTTACATTTCACTGGTGATATTCATGCGATTGAAACATGTAATAATCTTCTTTGTGCAATCATAGATAATCATATTTTCCAAGGTAATGCTTTAGATTTAGACTTAAATCGTATTACATTCCAAAGATGTGTTGATCTTAATGATCGTGCTGTTCGCAATGTTACACTAAGATATGATAATAAAGGTTTAGAAAGAAACGATAAATATAATATAACAGTTGCTAGTGAAATAATGGCTATCTTATGTTTAGCAACTGATATAACTGATTTAAAAAGAAGATTAGGTAATATATTAATTGGTTATACTAAAAAGGGCAAAATGGTATTTGCACGTGATTTAGATTGTGTAGATGCTTTAGCATTAATTTTAAAAGATGCAATAAAACCAAACTTAGTTCAAACACTTGAAAACAATCCAGCAATTATTCATGGCGGTCCATTTGCTAATATTGCTCATGGATGCAATAGTATTCTTGCAACTAAAATGGGTTTAAAATTAGCTGATTATGTAATTACAGAAGCTGGATTCGGTGCTGATTTAGGTGCTGAAAAATTTTTAGATATTAAATGCCCAACTGCTGGAATTAAACCAAATGCTATTGTTATTAATGCAACAATTCGTAGTATGAAATATAATGGTGGCGTCGCTAAAGATAATATTAACGAAGAAAACTTAGAAGCTGTTGCAAAAGGTATTTCAAATTTAAGAACACATATTTTAAATATGTTAAAATATACTAAAAATATTGTTGTCTGCTTAAATAGATTTGGTTTTGATAGTGATGCTGAAATTGAATTTGTAAAAGCTTATGTTGAAAAAATGGGATGCTTGTTTGGAATATCTGAATGTTTCTCTAAGGGCTCTGAAGGTGGCATTGATTTAGCTAAGAAGATAGTTGAATTATGTGAAAGAAAAGTTGACTACAAACCACTTTATAGTTATGATCGACCAATAGTTGAAAAAATCGAGACAATTTGCCATGAAATATATCATGCTGGTAATGTAGTTATCACTGATGAAGCAATGGCCAAAATCAAAGATTACGAAAAAAATGGATTTGCTAATACTCCAATTTGTATTGCAAAAACACAATATTCATTAACTGATGACCAAAAAGTACTAGGAAGCCCAGAAGGATTTACGATGACTGTAACTGATGTTAGATTATCAGCAGGTGCAGGATTCATTGTTTGTTTAATGGGTAATATTATGACAATGCCTGGTCTTTCAAAAGATCCAGCATATAAGAGAATGAAATTTAGTAAAAAGGGTAAAATAAGCGGAATATACTAGGTTTACACTTTACATTTGAAAAATTTCAAATATTAATACTTTATGTTATAATATAGTTGAAGGGAAAATGCGGAAGGAGGAATGAAGATGAGCTGGCTAAGAAGATTATTCGGATGGGTTTAAGCCTCATTCAACGCATTACTCTGTAAAGTCATGCATTATGCATGACTTTTTTATTGTTTTAATAAATATTTTTGATATAATTAAAATAGGTGAAGAATATGACTAAAACAAAAAAGAGAAAAAAGAATACTAACTTTGAAACAAAAAGGCTAGCACTAAGTTTGCTTGTTATTATATTTTATTTTGTATGGCCTTCAATAATTGCTGTTTTAAAGAGTTTGTTTCATGGTAGTAATGACTTAATTTTAGGGATAATTTCACATATTGCATTAGTTTTAGTTCTTTTATTCATATATCGTAAAGATTTAATAGAATATTGGAAAGACTTAAAGAAAAACAAGAAAAAAATATTTAAGACAATTATTATATATACTCTTATTACTATAGTTGGAGTGGCAATTGTTAATGGACTTGTAATAAATGTTTTAAATATAAATCATATAACTGAAAATGATAATTCGCTTTTAGAAGTATTTAAGACATATCCATTCTTGATAGGGTTCTTAACAATTATCTATTATCCAATTGTTGAAGAAATTGTTTTTGAAAAAACAATTAAAGATGTAGTTAGTAATAAATGGTTATTTATTGCACTTAGTGCATTATTCTTCTGGTATTATAACATTGCTTATGTCGGAGGAATTACTTATGTCACAGTTATAAGTTCACTATATTATTTTGTAGCTGGATTTATACGAGCATTAGCATTTTATAAAACAGACAATTTATACGTTCCAATGTGTATAAAATCTCTATGCAATTTATTTGTAACAATTATTTCTTAGAAAGGTGATTTACATGAATTTAAATATATTTGAAAATTTGAACATGAATTTAAGTTCATGTATTAATACACTTGCTATAGTTACTAATGAAACAACATCTGGCAATTTAAACTACGTTGTTATTGGACTTATAGTTGTTGTCTTAGTATTAGTAATAGTTACACTCAAAAATAATAAATAAGATATTGAAATATATATCTTTTTTTATTATAATATTGCCTTGTTTTACATTTTTTTTAAAATAAGATATAATTTTGAAAGAGGTGATCTATATGTTCATTGATGAGGTTACAGTTGAATTAATGGCCGGCAATGGCGGCAATGGTTGTATGGCATATCGACGTGAAAAATATGTTGAAATGGGTGGACCATATGGTGGCAATGGTGGTCGCGGAAGCAATATAATTTTCAAAGCTGATGAAGGCTTAAACACTTTAATAGATCTTAGATATCGTCGTGTAATTAAAGGTGATAAAGGAGAAAATGGGCTTGGAAAAGGAATGACAGGTGCATCTGCTAAAGACGTAATTGTTAAAGTACCAGTTGGAACTGTTATTACTGATCAAGAAACAGGTCTTATTCTTGGTGATTTAACTAAGAATGGAGAAGAAGTAGTAGTTGCAACAGGTGGTCGTGGTGGTAGAGGCAATATGGCTTTAGCAACACGTTCTAATTTGTGCCCTTCGTATGCTGAAAATGGCGAGCCAGGTGAGCAAAGAAAAGTCAAAGTTGAATTAAAACTTCTTGCTGATGTTGGATTAGTTGGACTTCCAAGTGTAGGAAAATCAACATTCATATCTGATGTTTCAGCAGCAAAACCAAAAATAGCTGCTTATCATTTTACAACTTTAACACCAAATTTAGGTGTTGTTAAAACAAAAGATAATCGTTCATTTGTAATTGCAGATTTACCAGGATTAATAGAAGGAGCATCACTTGGTGAAGGATTAGGTGATGAATTCTTAAAACATATTGAAAGGACAAGAATAGTTGCTCATATAATTGATATGGGAGCCGTAGAAGGTAGAGATCCATATGAAGATTATAAAATAATCAATAACGAACTTGCTAATTTTAAAACAAACTTACTAACTAAAAAACAAATAGTAATTGCTAATAAAATGGATGTTCCAGGTGCAGCTGAAAATTTAAAGAAATTTAAAGAAAAAGTAGATGTTGAAGTATATCCAATATCAGCTGTTACTAAAGAAGGAATTGATGAAGTTTTATATCGTATGGCAGATTTGCTTGATGAAATAAAGAGTGCACCGCTTTATGATGAAGAAAAATTTGAAAGTCATATTTTATACAAATTTGAAGAAGAAAAACCATTTGAGATTACTAAAGAAGGAGATACTTGGGTAATTTCAGGCGAAAAAGTCGAAAAAATTCTAAAGATGACTAAATTCCAAACTGATGAATCAATAATTAGATTTGCAAATAAACTTCGTAAGTTGGGAATAGATGATAAATTACGTGAATTAGGTGCTGTTGATGGCGATAATGTTCGTATTTTAGATTTAGAATTTGAATACAAAGAATAATTGACAAATAAAAATAAAATGATATTATATAAACCGTTGAAAGGCGGTTTTTATATGGATAAAAGTGATAAAAAAGAAAGAATAATACTTTGTACTGGATTAGCATTAGTATTAGTAGGAGGTTTTGCATCAAGATTAATTAAAGTTCCAATGAAAATCGAGAATGTGACTTTTGATAGAGTTCCGGCTATCACAACAAGTGTTACAGCTGATGGCATGGATCAATATACAGTATCTGTTCCTAGTGGATATACATTAAAACTCTCTGAAAATGGTGAGTTTTATGGTTATAAAGAAACTATCGAAGAAGAAACAATTGAAGTTACATTAGAAGACTATGTTTCATATCAGTTAAGTAAAGGTTTTAATAAAAAATAAAAAGAGCATTAGCTCTTTTTTTCTTTGAATATTTCATTTAATTTAAAGTCATATTTATTAATACTAGTTTCATAAGTATAATAAACATTTTTCTTTGGTAAAATTATTCTCCATGGTTTAAAGTTTTTACATATATAGATTATTTTATTATCTTTATCAGTCATATAAATATCAATTGGTTTAAACATAAAAAATGAGTGCACACTATTACACTTAGGAAAACACATATCAATAATATTTTTTCTAAACATATTACCCATAAGTCGATCTTTAAATTTTACACATGTTTTCATATTTATCACCAAATATATTCTAACATAAAATTATTGTTTGACAAAATAACAAAAAAAGTATATATTTATATTAGTAAAGTAGTGGAGGATTTAGATATGAAATTGAATAGAAAAGGTCAGGCATTAGTTGAATATTTACTTATCATTGCTGTTATCAGCGTAATTGTTGTTAGTTTAGTTAAATTATTAGGCGGATATTTACAAGATTCCATAACTAAATCATCATGTGCTATGTTTGATAAAGTATATGTTGAAGGAGCAAATCCTGGAGAAGGAATTTGTACAGATAAATAACATTGTTTAAACAATGTTTTTTTTCGCACTAAAAAAGGAGAAGTTATTCTCCTTTATGTTCTAATAATGCTTTTACTTTATCAGTATTTTTAAAATTCAATTTAGCAATTTCTTTTAATTCATCAAATCCAAGTTCTCTTGCAATCTTATATGCACATTCATCAACAGCAGTAGAAGCTCCTTTTGGAATTAAGAACCCAACTTTAGCACTTATTTTTCCCATTTCTTTTATAAATACATATCTACTTATAATTGAAGCACAAGCAACTGACAAAACTTGATCTTCAGCTTTTGTTAAGAATGTAATGTTTTTAAAAATATTGTTATTGTTTTTTAAATAGCCAAAATAAGCATTTGGATACGTGAATTGATCAACAACTGCATATTCATAATCAGTATTTTCTTTAGTAATATTATTTAATACTTTATTATGCATAATTGCCTTAATAGCATTCATATTGATATTTTCACTATATCTTTCATTATATTCAATATTGCTTAGAATAACTGTATTATATGGAATAACTTTAATAATCTTAGGAACAATTTCTAAGATTTTTTCATCTGTTAGTTTTTTAGAATCTCTAACACCTAATTCTTCTAAAAAAGGAATGTTTTCTTTATTAACATAGCATGCTGTAACAACTATTGGACCAAAGTAATCACCAGTACCAACTTCATCAGAACCAACAGTAGTAGCAGAGTAGAGCTTATAGTCTCTCTTAACTTCTTTTTTTTCTTTTTTACCTTTGTCATCACTATTAGTATAATGAACCGAGCCAGCATTTATTTTTTCTGTTTCAATCCAATACTCACTTGCTAAGTCAGCATCTTTTCCTTGAAAAACAGCTTTTCCTGATTCGTATAAAGTAACAACAGTATCACCATCTTGTGCTTGAAAAATAGCATATTGTGGTGTTTTAGGTCTTATCATATCCTTATAGAATTCATTCATCATGTCTTTTGTTTTATCGGTTATTTTAACAGTTATGGTCATCTATTCCACGCTCCCTATCATAACCATTTTACCATACTTTTTTGTATTTGGCTTTATTTTCTAAAAAAATTATAATATAATTTAAATAGGAGGTAAAAAGATATGAGTATAGTTGATATTTTAATCATAGCTATTATCTTAATTGCTGCCATAATTGGTTTTAAACGTGGATTCATTTATTCAGCAGTCGCGATTATTGGAACAATTTTAGTTATTACTTTATCGTTTGTATTCAAGAATTATGTTTCTATTTTGTTATATGAGAATTTACCTTTCTTAAAATTCAGTGGATTTTTTAAAAATGTTTCAGTTGTGAATATTTTGTTTTATGAATTGATAGCATTTTTAATAGTTGTCATAGTACTTACAATACTACTTAGTATTTTTCTTAAAGTATCAAGGCTAATTGAAAAAATATTAAATGCAACAATTATTTTAAGTATTCCATCTAAAATAGCAGGTTTTTTTCTTGGATTAGTTGAAGGATATGTATTATGTTTTGTAATATTATATATTCTTTCATTATCAATATTTAATGTTCCAGAATTAAATAATTCTAAATATAAACCTATTATTTTAGAAGAAACACCATTATTAACAGATTTAAATGCAAATACAACTGCAATGATTAAAGATTTTGAAGAATTAAAAAAATCTTATAAAGGTGAGAATGCTGAAGAATTTAATCTAAAAAGTCTAGATTTATTTTTAAAGTATGATATTATATCAATTGAATCAGTTGATAAATTGGTTGAAAATAAAAAATTACAAATAAATAATATTGAAAGTGTGCTTCAAAAATATCGTAATAAAGAAGAAAAAGACGAAGTTATAGAAGAAGTAAAAGAAGAGGAGAAGAAAGACGATGTTAAAGATAATGAGTAAAGAAGATAACTTTGATGAATTAATCAAAGCTGATTTGGTCCTTGTGGATTTCTATGCAGATTGGTGTGGACCATGTAAGATGTTAATACCAAACTTAGAAAAACTAGGTGAGGAATATGAAATTTTAAAAGTTAATGTTGATGAATATAGAGAGATTGCAATGAAATATGCAATTATGAGTATTCCGGCATTATATGCATTCAAAAAAGGCGAGGTTGTTGATAAAAAAATAGGTTATCAAGAACTAGAAGAATTGAAAGAATGGATGGAAAGTCTAAAATAAAAAATTTAGACTTTTTTTCTTGAAAGAAGATTGCTTTTAGTATATAATAGTTGTGTAATAATAACGCAAAGGAGAACATATGATAGAGTGTCAAATTGAAGTGTTTTTGAATATATTTACTATGGATAATGATAAACTAAAAATCCTGCTTTTAAAGAAAGATGGTAGTACTATTTGGAGACTCCCAAGTAGATTACTCAAGATTGACGAATCGCTTGAATCGTCAGCAGGTAAAATATGTAATAAATTTAAAATTAAACCAGAGTTGATAAAAGAATGTCATACATTTAGCAATGTTAATCGTAACAAAGAAAGAAGAACAATTGCTGTTAGTTATATGACAATTATTAATAAATATAGCTTAAAAAACTATGATTTCGAATATGAATTATTTGATATTAATGATATTCCAAAGATGGCTTTTGATCATGGCGATATTATTAATAATGCTATTTCATGTTTAAAAAAAGAATTATTAAATTTAGAAAATTTAAAAATAATTTTTCCCGCAGATTTTACTTTACCAGAACTTCAAAAAGTATATGAAGAAGTTTTAGGTGAAGAGATTGATCGTAGAAACTTTAGGAAGAAATTTTTACCACTTGTTATTGAAACTGGTGATAAGAATGAAATTCCAACAGGAGGAAGACCTGCTAAACTTTATCGCTTTTCAGATAAAGATTTAGACAGAAATTTGTTTAATGTTATCAAATAGAGGATCAGCAAAATTAAGCTTTGTAGTTACATTTTTATTAATTTTCTTAGTGTGTGGAATATATTGTTTCTTTATGTTTGAGGAAACATGGCCATTAAAGTCAAAAAAGAGTAGTAATACAAAAACTGATAGTAGTAAAACTACTATTAATTATGAAACTGAGCTTGCAAATGCTACAAGAAATTATGTGAATGATTATTATAAAGATATTAATATGGGGGAAAGATTAATAATTAAATTATCTACACTGAGAGAACGTAGTTACATTACTTTAAATGATTGTCGTGGATACTCAGTTGTAAAAAAAGGATCAACACTTGAAGTTCAACCATTTGTTAAATGTAGTAACTATACGAGTTCAAACTACAATGTTGATTATGAATAGATAGGAGTATATATGGATTATAATAATAATCAGTTTGATGATAATATAAATAATCATTCGAATGATTACGAAGAAGTTGAATATTTAGATTTTGATTTTGACAGTTTTAATAATATTAATCCAGCAGAAACCAAAATAAGTGATGATGATTTAGCTAAAATTGAAAAGATTTTCAAAACTAGAAGTAAAAATGAAAAAACAGGTCTTTATGGTTCCATTGGATTATGGCCACTATGTATTACATTTATTGTTCTTTCATTTATTCTTGAACGTAAGTTTTTGACAGTGATGATTGCTATTCTTTCTGGAATTCTTGCAATTATGTGCTTAGTAATATATTTAATTGCATATGGAAAAAGAAAAAGAATATATAGTAGAAATGATATTGATACTATAAGATCTGAATTAGCAGGTGAAGGTGTAACAGTATTTGAAAATGCTAAAGTATATTTAACTAAATCATATATACTTTCACATGGAGCTTATTCAAATGTAGTTAAATATGAAGATATTGCTCTTATTTATAATGAACGAAGAATATCTAAAGTTAATGGAGTAAGAATAGATAATGGTATATTTGTTATGGCAATTCTAAGAAGTGGTAAGAATATTAATCTCCTTAGAACTTATAATGAACAAGATATGCAAATGATAGAGCAGGTAATCTTACAACATAACCCAAATATTATGATGGGTATGAATGATACAAATAAAGCGAAGCTAAAAGAAATCAAGCGCGATTATAAAAATGCAAAAAAAGGTAAAATGTAGATAAAAAATTGTTGACAACATTTTTTAAAAATGTTATATTATTGTTGCGTTTTTAATTAGGGATTTACTTCGGTAAATCTTTAATTAAGTAATAAAATGAAACACCTGGATGTGTGTAGTGGAAAGGAGATACATATGCCAACTATTAATCAATTAGTTAGAAAAGGTCGTGGAGAAAAGACACGTAAAAGAAAATCACCTGTTTTAGGTATTGGATATAACAGTAGAGAAAAGAAAACTACTAAGTTAGATTCACCACAAAAAAGAGGAGTTTGTACTCGTGTTGGAACATTAACTCCAAAGAAACCAAACTCAGCTTTACGTAAGTATGCTCGTGTTCGTTTAAGTAATGGTATGGAAGTTACAGCTTACATTCCTGGAGAAGGACACAACTTACAAGAACATAGTGTAGTAATGATTCGTGGTGGACGTGTTAAAGACTTAATCGGTGTTAGATATCACATTATTCGTGGTACTTTAGATACTGCTGGAGTTGAAAAACGTCGTCAAGGTCGTTCAAAATATGGTGCTAAGAAACCAAAAAAGTAAAATAAAGGAGGATAAATATGCGTAAAAGACGTGCAGTAAAAAGAGACGTTTTAGCAGATCCAATATATAATTC